>CAZKPU010000081.1:0-1162 GCA_964554715.1 uncultured Thermotogae bacterium
ATCGTTCGGAGAGACCCCCGATCACACGGCCATCGTGGACGAAGCCAAAGCCGCGTCACAGTTCGGGGACACGGCGAGCCACCGGTTTGCGGAACCTGCGGCCTATCCAACTTCGCCCGAAGCCGATCAGAGCTCGGGGCAAACGACCAGCGAGGATCTGGTGGAGCTGTGCGAAGATGTGAAACGCAGGGTTCAGTCCCATCGTCCCGATCTTGCCTTGACGATCCATGCCCGAACCTCGAGGGAACGCCTGGTCATCGAGACCACCGAGGGAGCAGCCGCCGAGTCGGAGACCACCGGACTGCACCTGGCGTTTGGCGCTCCGATCCAGGGCGCGGGAACGTCTGTGTACAAGTCTCTGTCCGCTGCGGGTGCGCTGCCAGCCCCGGACGACCTAATCGAGGAGTTCCTTACCTGGTACGGATGGACCGAGCACGCATCGACCCCCGATACGGGGAGGCTTCCCGTGATCTTCGCCCCCGAAGCCGCGTTCTTGTATGTCATCCCGCTTTGCTTCGGTCTCAACGGGGATGCCGTCGTCAAGGAGACATCGCCGGTCTTCAACCGAATCGATGAGCCGATCCTGTCGGAGAAGCTGACGATTCTCGATGCCCCGCACCTTCCTGGATCTCCTTTCTCAAGAGCGTTTGACGACGAGGCCGTCCCTTGTCGGCATCGACCGCTGGTCGAGGAAGGGATCCTCCGTGGCTTTCTTCTCGACCTTCAGTCCGCGTCGCGGCTTCGCCGCCCGTCCACCGGCAACGGATTCAAGCGAAAGCTCTTCGGAAGCGGACCTGAAGTGACGGCATCGCCGTGGCCCTGTCATGTGCAGGTGCAACCCGGGACCGAACCGATCGAGCAGATGATCGCCGGCCAGAGGGAGGCGTTGCTGGTGACAGGAGGTCTCGGATTCCATTCCGGCAACTACGGCCAAGGCCAGTTCACCGTGCAGGCGATCGGCTTTCACATCCGTGATGGGCAGGTGATGGGCCGGCTGGAAGGCACCATGATCTCGGGCAACATCTACGCCGACCTGCTCGACATCGAGGCGTTGAGCGCCGAGACACGGGATATCCCTACGGGGATGGGTCCCGCCGTGGAAGCGCCGTACGTGCTGGTGGAATCGCTCGCCGTTGCCGGGCGGTAGCCCTTCTTGCCGGGC
>CAZKPU010000081.1:1262-3279 GCA_964554715.1 uncultured Thermotogae bacterium
GTACGTGCTGGTGGAATCGCTCGCCGTTGCCGGGCGGTAGCCCTTCTTGCCGGGCTGCAACCATCCTTTGGCCGAGCAGCCGCTCTTCTCGCCGGGTGGTTGAGCGGCTTCGCTCCATACGATATCTTCACCGCGGCCCAACCGTGGGACTGCCGCCAAAATCCGACAAGCGGATGAAACATGTGCCGATCCCGCCCGGTTGGAGGGGGTGCCATGGAACAGCTTCACATTCTCGAACATCCGCTGATCCAGAATAAGCTGACGCATCTGCGGGACACGCGGACCACCAACCACGAATTCCGGTTGCTTCTGGAGGAACTCACCGCGTTCATGGTCTACGAGATCACGCGCGACTATCCGCTGCGGCCCCAAGCGGTGACAACGCCGTTGGAGAAGACAATGGGATATGTTCTTGACGTGCCCGTCGTATTGGTCCCGATCCTGCGTGCGGGGACCGGAATGCTCGGCGGCGTCCTGAACCTGATCCCTACAGCCAAGGTGGGGCATATCGGAATGTACCGGGATCCGAAGACGCTTCAGCCGATCGAGTACTACAGCAAACTGCCACCGGAACTCCCGCAGGCTCGCACGATCCTTGTGGATCCGATGCTCGCCACCGGGGCAAGCGCATCCGCCGCCGTGGACATCATCAAACGTGAGGGCGGACGAAAGATCCAGTTTCTGTGTCTCGTCGCGGCTCCGGAAGGAGCGGCCGCCTTCGCGAAAAGGCATCCCGATGTACCGATCTACACCGCAGGGCTCGATCGAAAGCTGAACGAGCACGGCTATATCCTTCCCGGCTTGGGAGACGCCGGAGACCGCATCTTCGGCACCTAGTCTTAAGCAGAGCTTGTCTCAAGGGAGAGAAACCCATGGAGAGCGAGATTCGGATCATCGAGAGCTTCGTCCTCAAGAGCAAAGACGATCGCTCGATGCTGTGGTCGATCTACCAGCACGGCTTCCGCGAACTCAACAAGCGAACGCCGATTCATCACGGCGCATGGGACGAACATGCGTTTCATGATGTCCTTCAGGACGATGATTTCACCAAGTACGTCGTGATGATTGACCACGATCTCGTCGGTGTCTGCATCCTGACCGCGCATCTAGAGAAGATCCCATGGATCAACGCCGGCTTCTACTACGAGCGGTTCCCGGAAGCACACCGGGACGACCAGCTGTTTTTCCTGCCTGCGGTGGTTATCGACCCCAAACATCAGGATCTGCGCCGCATCGGCGCCAAACTGCTTCACGAAGCGGTTGCCTCACTAGGGCAACACGCCGTCCTCGCCGTCGACTACTCGGAAACAGTCCGCCACAGCCTGCCCGCGTTCGTCAACCGTTCTCTGCGGCGTGATTTCCAGTCCGAGGTTCTCGATCGTCTCGTCTACCAAGTGTTCTACGAAACACCTGCTTAGCCGTGGATCCTGTTCTTTCCCGGCGGCCTTTCCGGGACGGAGGACCGTCGGGAAGTGGACCGATGACATCGCTCACCTACAGACCGCCGGGTACGCTGGACCGAGTTCCGGCTTCCGCCGGACGTGTGGGGAAAGGATCCACCATGAATCGAACGTTACTGCAATCGCGTGCGAGTGCGCTTTGGGCCTTCACCCTGATCTTGGCGCTCTTCATCACCGTCGCCGGGCCCGTCCTCGGAAACGATTTCGGGGAGGAAAGCCGCTCCGAAGGATCGCTGGAGGGAAGCTTCGGTGCCGTTGTTGCCGCGCCGACGTTCTCGGTCGACACCTGGCTCGATCTGGCTCTCTCGTTTGCCGGTTTCGGACTGGAGAGCCGGACGTCCTTCACACTCGATCCGGGGCTTGCCGGCGAACAGCGCTTCTGTGCACTGTACGGATGGGAGTGGCTCGAACTGGGAACCGCCGTCGAGATCTCGCTGGTTCCCTACGCGTTTCAGGCGGGGGGCGTGTATCTCGACCTAACCCTTGCCGACGTCGCTTCGGAGGATCCCTTCTTGCAGACGCTGTTTGCTCTGGTGTCGTTCGAGCTCTCTTGGTTC
>CAZKPU010000081.1:3289-10609 GCA_964554715.1 uncultured Thermotogae bacterium
AAACTGTCGGTACAGCCACAAGCAATTGGCAAATTTTTAAAGCCGACGTCCGGACAACGCTCGGTCCTCTGTCGACCTCCCTGTTCGGCCGGGTCGGGGTTGTGCCGTTCTCGTGGCAGGAGGGTTGGTTCGAGATTGTCGTGTCGTTCCTGCAAGCGGCGATCGGAGATCAGACGCAGGCGCTGCTTGTCGGCGACCTGACAGCACGGATCGATCTCGCCCCCACGCTAGGAACCAGCCTGCTCCTTGCGCTGGGCTGCCAGATCGACGCACTCACGGCGCAGACCCTCACGGAAGTCACCCTGTATCCAGCGCTTGCCGCCAGCGAAGACTTGATCGCCACCATCGCCATCGATTCCTGGACCTTCACGGCATCCACACGCGTCAACCTACTGCCGTACGGAATCGAGGAGCAGCGGATCGCTGCCCTGTACGGAGGCGGCCCCTTCGAAGCTCATGCGGCGGTGATCTTCGGACCGTCGTCCGGGGCCGTGGAGGCGGGGTTCGAAGTGAGCTTCCCATAGCAACTGCATCCGCACGATCCACACGAAGAACCATCTTGCGCCGGATGCGAATGGGGGGATGGATCAGCCGATCTTCGCCGACCCGCCGGCTTCGAACCGCTCGATGATCTCCGGGATCTGATCGAACCGCTCCGCCACCGCATCACTGGCTCGGATCAGGTCGTCGTCCTTGGCGTGAACGGCGATTCCCAGGCCGACCACCGGCATCACAGGAACGTCGTTCATGTGATCGCCAACGTAGCAGATCTCGCCCGGATCCCATCCGTGTTCCTCGGCAATCCGCAGCAGAACTTCACGCTTCTTCCAGAGGTGAACGAACGTTTCGCTGGTTCCGGTGAACTTCCCGTCTCGGATATGCAAGCGATTGGCGACAGCGAAACCCAGGCCCAGATCATCCTGCACCCGCTGCGCAACCAGTTCGACCCCCGAGGAGATCACACCGGTGGCATAGCGTCCCCGCAGCACACCGATGGTTTCGATCACCCCTTCCGCAAACGGGGGTGGAAAGATCTCCGCGGAAACCTGCGACACGGACACGCCTTCCAACAGCTTCGCGTCAGCGGCCACCCATTCCGGGTAATCCTCCTTGCGCGAAAGGTACTCCCTCAATAGACGGTCCGACTCCTCGAGAACGCCGGCGGCCGCTGCGATCGCCCCCCAGCTCGACTCGAACGCCACACCGTGATAGCGGACCAGAGTCCCGTCGAGATCGAACAGAACCGCCGCCAGGCGCCGCACGCTACGACTCCGATCCGGGCCACTGAAGGACCGAACCGTCGCCGATTCCCAGGGCTTCCAGACTGCCCGCAGGCAGCTCGAGTGCAAACCGGAACATGCCGGACACCGTGTAGCGCCCGTCGTTGTTGGCGGCCATCGTCTCGCCGCCTACGTACGCGCCACTCTCATCGAAGAAGGCGATGTCAAGATCGAAGTGAACGGTACTCATGGTGAACGCCGCGCCGGTGGGTCCGCCCTGAACCGCCTGTTCGTAGACAAACAACATGCCGGGAACTTCGTCCATGAGCTGCGGCGGGAACCCGCGGAATCCGATGAACCGCTCGTGCGTTTGATCGGCGATCCAGGATCGGATCGACAACACGTTCCCGTCCGCGGTGGTGACCGTCAGCTCGGCCAGATCCATCGTTCCGATGACCCCAAGGCGGCTGGAGAGCTGTGCATCCGCATCGGCCAGAGTGATCGCATCCGGCATCGCCGGAGCGTCGTCCTCGACACCTGCCGGCACAACAAGAACCGGCGTATCGCCAACACCGTTCCCGTCGGCATCGGTGCCCGCGTAGTCCTCCCAGACGTTCCCGATCCCGTCGTAGCTCCACCGGTTGACCCCCGGATCGTAAACAAGCGCCAAGTCGATCGCGGAACCGAGGAACACGTTTTCGTAGAACACATTGCTTTCCCCGTCGGTCGACAGGCTGACATGCCGCTGGCTGCTGCTGTTGAAGAGGTTGCCGTGGAACACGTTGTTGACCACACGATTCTGACCGAACGAGAACCGGAACAGAAGCCCGGTCACGCTCTGTGAAATCATGTTGCCGGTGATCACGTTTCGACTGCCATCCACAAGGAGTCCGTAGGCGCTGCCGATGACGCTGTTGGCCCGAACGGTATTCTCGTTGGCCTGGGTTCCGATCAGGATCCCCGTTTCGCTGTTGACGATGGCGTTTTCCGACACGCGGTTGCCGGTTGCGCGATCGATGACGACGCCGTACACGGTGTTCTCGTGATAGATGACGTTGTCGAACACGTCGTTGTTGGTCGATCCGGCGCTGATCTCGATCCCCGTCGGATTGGCCGCCACCAGGTTGTCGAACACATCGTTCCCGTCGGACGCCGAAACGATCAGGCCGTAGTCGTTGGCAAGGAGCTGGTTGCCCTCGATGCGGTTGCCCGAGCAAAGAGCCAGCAGGATCGCGGAGTGGAAGTTATTGCCCAACTCATTCTCGACAATCGCGTTGTTGTCCGAGCGGTAAAGGTAGATGCCGTCCCACCCTCCCCGGTACAAGACATTGCCCGACACGGTCGACTCTTGGACGAACATCAGCTGGATGCCGTCCCCGTCCGAGAGGATGTTGTCGGAGATCGTCATGTTCCGGCTGCCGACCACGTACAGGTTACTCGTCTCCAGGCCGCTGATGGTCTCGCCGTTCCGGCCGACCAAGTACCGGATGGGCGATCCGTTGAGATCATTGGACGTATCGATGTCATGCCGATACTCGTCGAGACTTGCCCCGGTCACTTCGATGCCACGCCGAACCGACTGGATCACGGTTTGCCGCATCACGACATCGTACGAGGACGCGATTTCGATCCCGTTCGCCGTTCCCGAAAAGACGCAGCCGTCGATCGTCACATTGGAGACGAAACCCAGCCGGACGGCGGACCCGTTGGGATCCATCGGTCCTTGGATCGTCACTCCGACGATTCGAACGTGCGCCGTGGTGTTCTCGATCTTCAGTCCGTGCCCGGCTGCCGAAGAGACGCGGATATCCCAACCGGAGATGATGTAGGGATCGTCCGCTGTTCCGCGGCCACCCGTAACGCCGTTCTCCGCTGTGAGATCTGCGTTCCCGAGGATGACGATCGGGTCGTGTGCCGTTCCGCCGAACGCCGTCAGGGACAACAACACCAGAAGAGACAAGCCGACAACGATCAACGAAGCAACGAACTTCCTCATGACAGCTCCTTCACTCGGGACATCCCACTCAAGTTCAAGCTCAAGGTCAGGGTTCACTCCAGGCAGATCGTCACCGCGGCCCCCGAACTGATGACCACGGTGATCCACAAAGCGGTCGACAAGTATACCCATCCCTCCCTGCAAGCAACGCAAAATACCGCACTAACTCTAGGTCCTCGCCGTGGCAGCCACGTGAAGCATGTGTGACGTTTCTATGAAGAACCCATGCCCCATGGCATCCAATCCCTTATGGCACAGAGCGGAATGCCCATGTGTCTCTCCGGCGACAGTCGTGCGTGCATGTCCTCCCGCCAAACCCCCGCTAGAATGAACGGCATGCTGAAATCGGCGACACGCGCACTTCCGATCCTCTGTGCCCTTCTGATTCTTCTCGGATCGGCGGACCTGCGTGTCGTTCCGTCGCAATCACCGCTCGATGAAGCTGCCGGCAAAGGGGCGTCCGCGGATGCGCACGGCCGCATCGGTCTGTACCTCACGTCGTATGCGTTTGCCCGGCCCGACATCATCGACGGTGTGCTCGCCGCGGCGGATCAAGGCTGGATCGACACCGTTGTCGTCAATGTGAAAAATATGCACGGAGAGGTCACCTTCTCTTCCACGGTGCCGCTCGCCGAGGAGATCCGCGCCAACACCGGCCGCCTCGATCTGGCCGCTGTCGTCGGACAACTGCACGAAGCGGGCCTGTACGTCATCGCACGACAGGTGCTGTTCTACGATCCGCTCCTTGCCGAGCATCTGGAGCTGACCGGCACGTGGGTTCCACCTGACGAACCTCTGGTTCAGCAGTACAACCTTGCCATCGCGGATGATGTGGTTGCCGCCGGTGTCGACGAGATCCAATTCGACTACATCCGCTACCCCGACGAAGGCGATCTACAGGTCGGCTACGATGAGAGGTACGGGGTGATCGCCGGCTTCCTCGAACGAGCACAAGACCGGATCGGTAACCAGGTCACGCTGTCCGTCGACATCTTCGGCCGGGTGATGTGGGCGTGGAACATGCGGCACATCGACCCGATCGGTCAGTGTTTGGAGACGATGGCGCCGTACGTTGATCTGATCTCGCCGATGTTGTATCCATCGCACTACAACGAAGACATTTACTACAACGATCCGTACCGGACCATCTCCGACGCGCTCACCAGTGGAATGGAACGAGTTGATACGCCGTTCCGCCCGTTTCTTCAGGCGTTCGATCTGAAGATCCCCGCCGAGATGTCGCTTCCGTCCTACATCCGAGCACAGATTGAGGCGGCCGAGAACCTCGGCGCCGACGGGTACCTCTTCTGGCATCCGGCGTGCGAATACGATGCGCTCTACGAGACGTTCCGCCTGCGCGGGCAAGCGGCAGAAGGACGCTGAGGCGGCTTTCAGGTACCATCTTCCCGATTAGGCGGGGAGAGAAAGGTCTCTCTTCCCGACACGCGTGGGAAGAGGAGGCGCCATCTTGTCCGGTCGGGACGATCGCAATCCAAGCGAGAGCCACACGGTGGGCGAAGCATCCCCAACACTTCCCGTTCCGCCACGAACCGAGATCCAATCGTGGCTCCATCGTCACGCGAAGCTCACATCCGTGTCTTCCGCACGGCTGCGGTTCGACCGCATGTCAAGCCAAGCGCCAACTGCGTTGGCGTACCAGGCGACGGCGGACCTCCCCGGAGTCTACCGGCCCCACGACCCGGCGCGAAGCGGTGATTGGAGTTCGCTGGCGTTGATCTACGCCTTTGTCCACGCCCTGCAAACGCAGGGCCGCGTTCTTGACATCGGTTCGGGAGACGGGTGGCCGGCGCTTCCGCTTGCTCCGTATCTGCAGCAGGTCACCGGAATCGATCCTTCACCTCGACGGACCGAGGTTGCCAAGCAGAACCTGCTTCGCTTCGGCTACGATCACGTGCTGTTTCGAACCGCATCCGGTGAGGATCTGCCGTTTCGGGATCGATCGTTCGACGGCGTTGTTGCCGGAACCGCCATCGAACAGGCCGAGGACCGAAACGCGGTGTTGGCGGAGGCGTTCCGCGTGCTGCGTCCCGGAGGACGGTTCGTCTTCACGTTCGAGAACCTCTTCGCTGCAACCGGCGGCTCGATCCGCATCCGTGACCCTGAGGAGAAGGCGTCGCTTCACTTCGACGAACAAGGAAACCTGATCGCTCGCTATGTCGTGCTTTCACGGGCAGCCCAATGTGAAACGGAGTACCGCATCGTCTTCCGTGGAGAGGGGCTGCCCGCATCGTTTTCATCCGACAGGATCCCCGTTGTGCGGGCGTCCGATCACCCGGCGGATGAACCCCGCACGCTCGAGTCAACCGATCCCGACGGCGTCCGCTTCGACGTGGAGCTGCTGGAGCGGTTGAGAACGCTTCCTTCACTGGGGAGCATCACCGCCGAGAGCTGCACCATCCGCCCCTTCACCCCCGACACGGTGGTTGACGAGCTTACCGCCGCCGGCTTCCGTAACATCACCGTTCGTGGGCGCGTCTCCCGTGCCGTGGCCACGGTCGTGGACGACCTCGCCTCCCGGGGGATCCTCTCGGAGCTTGCCGATCGATTTCACCCGATCTGTGCCTCTTTGGCCAAGCAGTGGCCGCTGATCGACGCCGCGCAGGACCCTGCGCCGTTTGTGGTCGCGCACAAGCTCGCCGATCCACCGGCCGGGACCGGTCCGAAACGGCGGGTCGGCAGAGGCGGTTCGTAGACATGACCCACGGAAACCCGCGGGACGCCCGAACACCCAAGAAGGAGGATCACCATCAGTTCCGCCACACCGATGTTCGAAGTCACGGCAACGGATGAGCGCTCCCTGGCCCGCAACGGCGTCCTGCAAACGCCGCATGGCCGCGTAGCGACGCCGGCGTTCGTTCCCGTAGCGACCAAGGCCTCCGTCAAAGCAGTCGAGCCGGATGCCATCGCCGCGCTCGGCGTCCAGATGGTCATCAGCAACACCTACCACCTGCATCTACAGCCCGGTGAGGACACCGTGGCCGCCCTCGGCGGCGTTCATGGCTTTTCCGGGTGGGAGGGTCCCACGATGACCGATTCCGGCGGTTTCCAGGTGTTCAGCCTGGGTGCCGGCAAGGAGCAAGGCGTCGGCAAGGTGGCGTCGATCTTTCCGGATCAGGATCAGGCTGCGGATGCAGATCGCGGGCCGAAGCGCAAGACACCGGCAAGCGGGAATCGGAACCACCCCGGCAACCGGCACCGGCATCACCCGGCGGCCGGGGACGGACCGCGTCGTTTGGTGAGGCTCACCGAAGAAGGCGCATGGTTCCGATCGATCATCGACGGATCGCCGCGGTTCTTCTCGCCCGAGGGCGTGATCGACTTGGAGCGGAAGCTCGGCGCTGATCTGATCCTGGTCCTCGATGAATGCACTTCGCCTCTGCACGACTATGCCTATACCCAAAGAGCGATGCACCGGACACACCGCTGGGCGAAGCGCTGTCTTGACGCCTTTGCCGCAGCTCCGTCCTTTCCCGTGCCCAACAAGGGACAGCGGTTGATCGGAATCGTTCAGGGCGGCGCTTACGAGGATCTTCGCCGTGAGAGCGCGGCGGTGATCGGCGAGATGCCGTTTGACGGGTTTGCCATCGGCGGCTCGCTCGGCCGCTCCAAGGAGGAGATGTACCGGGTTCTCGAGTGGTCGGTCCCTCTCCTCCCGCTCGAGAAACCCCGTCACTTGTTGGGGATCGGCGAGATCGAAGACATCTTCCCCGCGGTCCGCCGCGGGATCGATACGATGGACTGCGCCGCCGCAACCCGGATCGCCCGCAACGGCACGGTGTTCTTGAAGGGAGAGAAACGGCATCGGATCAACCTGCGCAACGCGCGGTTCAAGCTCGATTCACGCCCGATCGATGAGACATGTGACTGCCCAACCTGCAAGAACTACTCCCGCGCGTACCTACGCCATCTCTGCCGCTCGGGCGAGCTTTCGTTCTACCGGTTGGCCACCGTGCACAATCTGCGGTTTCTCGCTCGCCTTATGGGCGACATCCGTTCGGCGATCCAGCAAGAACGGTTCGACGAACTCGAACGAGAGTGGATCGCTCCCTAACCCCTTCGGTTGATGTCACCCGCTCTATGGGC
>CAZKPU010000082.1:0-10322 GCA_964554715.1 uncultured Thermotogae bacterium
GCGTCCCAGATGTCGGCGATCCACAGGGACCCGATCCCAAGATCGGTCGCAGCAAGGAGCATGTTCTCGATCGCCGCGCCGACCGACTGAACCGTAGCCAGATCCCACCATGATTCATGCTCGGCACGCGCCTTCCAAGGATGAATCCCGTCCGTATTGTGGACAAAGATCGTCACCGGCGACTGCTCCATCGCCTTGATCGTGGACATGAACGTGCCGACGTCGTTGCCCTCGGCCTTGCGGTTTTCGATCCCGAGGCGGAAGACGGAAAGCATCTCCTCGCGTCTTGGCTCCATCACGACGGTGAACCGCCACGGCTGGCTGTTCTTCGCCGACGGCGCCAACACCGCGGCATCGAGGATCGCCTCAATCAATGAACGTTCCACGGGATCCGATTTGAATCTGCGGATGCTACGGCGAGACTGGATGGCCTTGCAGGGACACATGGTGTTTCCTCCTTCGCGCTATGGGGTGGGCCGACACAGCATGTCTACGCGCTGTGCTTCACTTGACAGGCAATCGGATCAGCCTAGCAGATCGATGAGAACTGCGCAAGAGCCTTTTAATTCAGCCTTTCCTGCCACTGGGAAGCCCGACGCGATAGACCCGCATCTCTGTCCCATCAGCTCCGAAAAGGAAGTTCCGCAGAAACCGGGCCGGAGGACCGAACCTCGATGGATGCGCTGCGGTGGTCTTGGATCGTTGTGTGTCTGCAACACGATTCACGTGTTCTTTCTCCCGTAGAGCACGCTCACCGTTCCGAGCATGAACGGCAGTTTGAGAACTCTGGGAATGCGAGCCGGTCCGGTCGTATCGACAAGCTCTGCCGACGCCCCCCACGCGCGGATCGAATCAAGCAGTAGGTCCGTCTTCCCATAGACCGCACGCCACTTGAAGAGGTCTTGGAACACGAATTCCTTCCCTTGCTTCAGCACCCGGAGCGCTTCCCGGATGACCTCCTTCTTGTCCCGAACACCGCGGACCTCGTGAAAGACCAGATTACTCAGCACCAGGTCGAACGCTTCGCTCTCGAAGGGGAGGGATACCGCATCCCCGCGGATGAAGGACACACGATCCGCTACACCTTCTACTGTCGCATTCCGCTCGCACAGCTCCTTCGAGAACTCCCAACTGCCCCCCCATGGATCAATCCCAACGACATGAGCAGATGGATACTTTTTCGCAACGGCAATCGATAGTGCGCCACTCCCGCAACCGATATCTAGGACGTTGTTCACATCGCTTGCGCTCGGAAGGCGTGTAAGAACCTGATCGAGCACCCTGGCTTGAACGTTCTTGCCACGAGGTGAGAACTGATGTCGTACGTACAGAAAGTAGAGAGCCACAGTCAAAAGAATACCGGCAGGGATCCCCACAAGGGGTGAGAAGAACGCCCATACCACCAGCAGCAGACCAACGATGCCCGGTATGAAGACGAAGCGAACCGAGATCCAGTTTCCGTAGTCGGCCTTGTTCATGACTTCCCTATGGCCTTCCTCTCCAGACGTTCTCCATGCACATGCGAGACTGATCAGCCGATGCGACAAACCATAGTAGCAGGGTGAATGGAGTTCTACATGTCCGGACTCCGGTGCGATGAGCGGCTGATCATCATCCGCAGGATCGCTTCACCTTCATCCATCTCGCCGGTCGGCTCGAATCCCAAACTGCGATAGAGGGTATCTGCAGCGACATTCTCCGGAACGACGGCGGTTTGGATCTCCTTGCACGCCGGATTGCGCTTGAACTCCTCGATGACCTGTCGCATCGCCTCCCGCCCGTAACCGGTCCGTTGGTGTTCCTCCGCGACCATCAACCTCGAGATGTAGCCGCGGTCTTTTTTCGGTTCGAAGTCGTACATGATGAACCCGACCATCTGCTCGCCGGCGTAGATCGCCCGTGGTTGCGACACACCGTCGGCTTGAGCTTCGGCGAGCGAGTACATGTTGGAGGCCACGAACCCTTTCTGCGCTTCGGCAACGGAAAGCTTGATGCACTCCCGGAAGTTCTCCATCGAAATCTCTCGCAACGTAATCAACGTCGACCTCCTCGTGCATGCCATGCTCCGGCGCGTGATGAGCTGCCTACGTGAGCGACCCGCGAAGCCGCGGTCAAGCTCTCCTAAGCGATGCCCGCACTCATCGAGGCCGCCCTTCCGTCTTTCGATCTATCATGTTTCGGAGGCGAACTCCCAGCCCATCCCGCGTTACCATGCTCGACGAAATCAGGCACCGGTTCTTCGAAGACGCGTATCGTGAGCGTCGATCTGCCTAGACGGAGAACCCCACGAATCCCGCTCTGCGGAGGTTGTCCACAATCCCGGCGCTCATCTCATTGTGGATCTTCTCATTATAGCGGCCAAGGGTGATCTGCTGAGCACGGTTGCGGATTCCCTTCTCACGAAGCGTTTCCTTCTCCGCATCCGTCTTTGCGGCAAACGCGCGATCGATCCCCTCGTACCACGCGCGCACTTCGTTATCGGTCGGATTGTGGTACCCGCCGAAATGCACGACCGCTTCGTCGGGCAGGCGCGGACGCAGCGGCGGATCTTCATCGGGGTACCCCAGGAGAACCAGCCCGGCCGGGAAGGTGTACTTCGGTGCGCCGATCGCCTCGCCCATGTCTTCGCAGATCACCCCGCCGATGTAGACGGCGCCAAGCCCGACGCTCTCGGCGGCGATGACCGTATTGTGAAGAGCGATGATGGCGTCCCAATACGAGATCAGGAAGCTGCTCGGCTTGTCGTAATGAAACGGAGCCTCGCAGAGTTCGAACCACCGTTTCATCCGATGCGTGTCAACCAGAGAGACGACGGCTGCCGCCGCCTTCAGCGGAACCCATTCCGATAGCTTCGCTCGATCATCGATCACAACAAGCGTGTACCCTTGAAGGTTTCCCGCTGTCGCAGCACGGGTCCCGGCGTGTGTAATGATGCGAAGCGTCTCTCGATCGATGGGATCGGACGTGAATCGGCGGATCGAACGATGGTTCAGCAAGCACTCCAGCACTGAGTTGGTCATGTCTCCTCCAGCCGCACCTACGCGATGATGTACAAGCTCCACGGTCGGTGCCCCCTACTCGCGGAAGCGTTCACGGGCATCTCTCGTCGACCACCCAGATCGGATTCCCTTCCGGATCCGAGAAACCGCCGAACCAGAAACCACCTGACTCGTCATAGGATGGCCCAAAGGTGATGGAAGTGTCGGCACTCCGCAGATAATCGAAGAATCCCTTGACATCCGAGACTGCCACTTGAAGCAGCACCGTGTTCCTCGATCGGTCCCCGGGCGTGACATCGACCTCCGACGCAGGCGCAATCCCGATTCGAAGCCCGGAATCCGTCTCCAAGTTGCAGTACCGGTATCCATCCAAAAACCTTTTCACAACCCTAAACCTGAGCACATCCACATACCAAGCCACAAGAGCATCGTAATCCTCGGCCAGAATCACAACCTCACGTGGCTCCAGCCTCAACTTGCCCGCGCACACCATGTTTCACCCCACCTTTCATCGCGGTCTGAGTAGGCTCCAAGGCAGGACAGTTTTGTCGGCTTGCACACCGGCTCATCCGCGGCTTCGACAGCTGCGCCTCACGGTGTCGACGTCGTGAGCCGTGCACAGTCGGATCAGT
Source organism: uncultured Thermotogae bacterium (assembly GCA_964554715.1). Taxonomy (GTDB): domain Bacteria; phylum Bipolaricaulota; class Bipolaricaulia; order UBA7950; family UBA9294; genus RXOA01. The sequence continues at coordinate 3,632 of CAZKPU010000082.1, forward strand.
ATACTCCCGTGTCCATGGACACGGAGGCGATCCCACCGCCGCAACAGGAGGAATCACGATGAAGCTGTTGGTGACAGGTTTCCCGAGGTTCGATAAGTTCCCGGAGAACTCAACTCAGGCATTGATCGAGTCGGTCCGGCTCGACCTCCCCCCGGAACTTGAGGATCTGCGCGATTCGCTCGTCTTCGAGATCGTCAACTTCGATAACGAGGATTCGGCGTCCCAGCAGGCCACCATGATCGAGATCTTCCACGCACTGCTTGACCGGCATGATCCATCCGCGTGCCTGTTCTGCGGACAAGCGGCTAACCGTCCGTGGATCACCCTCGAGGCGATTGCCATCAACGTGTTCAAGGATGCGATCATCGACGCAGACGGACCTGCAGCCTATTGGGCAACGGTTCCCGAGCAGGAATCACTCGCGCAGTCCATGCGCGATGAAGGCATCCCGGCCAAGCTCTCGTACCATGCGGGAACCCACCTGTGCAATCACATTCTGTACAGCAGCCTCCGCCACGCCGAGCAAACCGGAAGCGGCATGACATGCGGGTTCCTCCACTTGCCGATGACCAACACGCAGGTCATCTCGGGCGAAGAGAATCGTCCGTTCGTCCCGCTCTCCGTGACCCGACGGGCGCTCGTGCTTGCGATCCGCCACATCGATCAGCAAATGGGTGTTCGCGGCTAGTCGTGTTGCTGCCCCCTTTCCCAGTTGGGAGGAGCAGCGTATTCTCCGAGGGAACGCACTGCTTCATCCTCTGGGAGCAGAGTTGGCGTTGGGATCTGCTACAGGGCGTGAGCAGCCCGACCGGATCACCGATTGCTCCCCCTCCATCAACCAAGCGCAAACGGATTCCCTCGGAGCATCGACGCTCAATCCCATCACTGTCGGTTCGAACCCGAGCCCTCATCAAACAGAATTGAGGACGGCCAACTCCATCGAAGACCTCGGGTCCACTGGTTGAGAAGCCGTTGCCGATCGGCATGCGTCGGTCGTATGAACAATCCGGCGGAACGCGCTCCTGTTCTCATCCCCCGGAGATCCTCTGCATGAGCACAGGCGGGTGAGTCGATGCACTCCGCACAATGGTCGGTTCGTCGTCCGGCGGCGCACGCTCTGAGCGGGCATGCATCCCTCCCGCCGCCCTGACGACAACCACCGCAAACAGCCTCGGCACCGATGGCGTAGAGCCCCTGAACGAATTCGTCGTAGTCGAGCCCCGCGGGTGCCCATGACTTCAGTCCGTACGCCTCGATCAAGCGATGATATCGCTGCGTCAACTCCCGTAGCACGCCGTTTCCCACGGCACAGCTCCCGCACCAGATGCCACAGGAACCGATCTGGTTCCTGACGTTCTCGAATGCACCGGTCCGATCCTCTCGGTCGGGCATGGCTCCTCCTTGCCGCTCGCTTCGTTCGCGGCCCCGCACCTCGCTCCTGATTGAACGGCAACGGACATGCAAACGGCAAGAGGCCTGTCAGATCGTGGATGGGCGGCCGGGAGCGCCTGGCAATGCACAAAGCAGGGCCGCCAAGAGGCATCGTGGCTGCACGGGCGGGTCTGCCTGGGTTACGTCGCCACGGAGGGCGGCTCACTCGACAGATCTTCACCCGCCAGAGCCCGGTTCAGCAGCCTGACCGTTTCTTCAAGTCCGTACAGCGCGATAAATGACCCCATCCGCGGTCCCGAACTCTGCCCGAGCAGGATCTCATACAGCGCCTTGAACCAGTCACGAAGGTTCTCGAAGCCGTCCTGTTTCTTGCCGACCTCGTAGACCACGGTTTGAAGATCGTCCGCTGACGCATCGCTCGGAAGCCTCAGGAGTGTGTCACGCAGCTCTTCCAACGCAGCTCGCTCAGCGATCGTCGCTTGACGGTACCGCTTGCCGGGCAAGACGAAGTCCTTGTAGTACGCGATGGCGAACCCGATCAGCCGATCAAGCTCGGGAGAAGTTTCCGGGGTGGTCCCGGGCAGGTTTCGTGCCACGTAGTGCCAGATCACCTCGGGATCGTCCGAATGGCAGACGCTAACCAGGTTGAGGAGCATGTTGTAGGAAACACCGACCCTTGGCGAGGGAGGAGTCCCGTTGTGGATGTGCCACACCGCACTCACCAGTTTCTGTGCTTCATCCTTGCCGGGAAACGCCTCCAATTCGGTGTAGTAATCGTCTACGCTCTTAGGAATCACGTCGAAATGAAGCCGCTTCGCTGCCTTCGGCTTCTGGTACATGAAGTACGCAAGCGATTCCTGAGGCGCATACTTCAGCCACTCCTCGACCGCAACTCCGTTCCCCTTCGATTTCGAGATCTTGGCGCCTTCTTCGTCGAGGAACATCTCGTAGGTAAGGTTGGTGGGTGGGGTTCCCCCAAGAATGCGGCAGATCTTGCTGGAGAGCTTGACCGAATCGATCAGGTCTTTCCCCGACATCTCATAGTCGACCGCAAGGGCCGTCCATCGCATCGCCCAATCGCACTTCCACTGAAGCTTGCAGTTTCCTCCCGTGACCGTGGACTCAACCGTCGATCCGTCTTCATCGACAAAGACAATCGTCCCTTCGGAAGCGTCGTATTCCACAATCGGGACTTGCAGAATCCTGCCGCTACTCGGAGAAACCGGCAAGAACGGGCTGTAGGTCGCTCGACGCTCCGGCCCCAAGGTCGGAAGGATGACAGCCATGATCTCATCGTAGTGTTGGAGCAGGTTCAGGAGTGCAGCATCGAACAACCCCTCCCGGTAGCATGCGGTCGCGCTCTTGAATTCGTACTCGAATCCAAACGAGTCAAGAAACGCCATCAGACGGGAATTGTTGTGCTGTCCGAAGCTCTCGTGCGTCCCGAACGGGTCGGGGATGCTTGTCAGCGGCTTCCCGAGATGCTTGGCGACCCTGTCCTTGTTCGGGATGTTGTCCGGGACTTTCCGTAGGCCGTCCATGTCGTCGGAGAAGCAGAAGAGGCGGGTTGGAATCTCCGGTGCCAGACGCTCGAAGGCGTTCCGTATCATGGTTGTACGTGCCACTTCGGCGAACGTCCCGATGTGAGGCAGCCCCGACGGGCCATACCCTGTTTGGAACAACACGTACCCCTTGGAGGGAGGCTCCCCCCGCAGTCGGTGCTGCAGGAGTCTCTGTGCTTCTTGAAACGGCCATGCCTTGCTCTCCAACGCCAGGTCTACGATGTTGTCTCTCATGCTCTCTTCCTAACTGAATCAGGCTGCCTCGGGCCCGTGCGAAAGCCCATCCCAGGCGGCAGCTCACGTTCTCTCCGTTTGGGGTGATGGGCCGGTCCAGATCCTACGCCTGCGGCCCCATTCGATCCACCTGCTGTCATCGTGCAAGCCTACGCCATCCATCCGAGCGTGTCGCCACGTGCGGATCAGGCGGGATGCGCGCTCTTGATGATGTATCCGCCGGACTTCTCATCACGCTCGAGTTCAAGAATCCCTTGAACTCCCGCTTCTTCGAGCAGTTGACCAAACGATCCGAAGCCGTAGTGTGACTCGTTGAACCCCGGCTTTCGACGTTTGAGGGTCTGCTTGATCATCGATCCCCAGATGTTCTGTCCCTCGCCACGCTCTTCGACCAGCGCCTCATACGTCGAAACGATCAGGTCCCATGCTTCTTGCTTCTTGACCTCCGCCGGCGACGGCGTCTTGACGCTCTTCTTCGCCGCAGGTTTCTTCGCCGTGGTTCTTCGCGGTTTGGAGACCGGACGGACACGACGAACAAGATCGTCGTAGAACAAGAACTCATCGCAGTTGGCAATCAACAGGTCGGATGTGGAGTTCTTCACGCCCACGCCGATCACCGTCTTGTTGTTCTCGCGCAGTTTGCTGACCAGAGGAGAGAAGTCGGAGTCACCGCTGATGATCACAAAGCTATCCACGTGTTCTTTCGTGTAGCACAGGTCGAGTGCATCCACTACCATGCGGATGTCGGCGGAGTTCTTCCCTGATTGACGGACGTGCGGGATCTCGATCAGCTCAAACGCAGCCTCATGCATCGGCGTCTTGAACTCTTTGTAGCGGGCCCAGTCACAGTACGCCTTCTTGACGACAATGTTTCCTTTGAGAAGAAGCCGCTCCAACACCTTGTCAATGTCGAACTTCGGATACTCTTCCTCGCGAACCCCCAGGGCGATGTTCTCAAAATCGCAGAACAGAGCCAGATTCATCGTTTCCGCTTGCTGTGTCATACGTCCGGTCCTTTGTCGTGGTCTTGCATCGGCCGCAAGTTCGCTTGATGCTGGGTCATACCGTAGCGGAGCCTGCCGGCCGGGGCAAGTGAACGGCAGACGAGTCGCGTCCCGCCAGTCTGCCTGCCGTGGGACAAGGTCGTCGTGGTTCGCAGGTTCCGTGCGCGGGCGAAGGAACCGCTTGAACGCGACCCAGCCGGCCGCCTCACTCAGTCCCTGCCGGCGAAGCCAGACAGCTTCCCGTCTATGAAAACGGTGTCCGCCCCGTTCTTCCCGAAGAGCCAAACGATCCAACTCCGAAGCTTCCGAGATCCGTGACGTGCCTGCTTCAATCCAACGTGGCTAGAACGACCGCACCAGATGCTCGATCGCATCGGCGGTCGTCTTCTCACGGCGAGACTGAGCCCAGTTCACTATGGCTGCCCCGCAAACCGAAGCCCCTTTCTCCTGGCAGAGTTTCCGCATCTGCCGGATTGCACGGTTCCCCCCCAGCCATGGAAACGGGAACTGCTGTGTGATCAGGCACGCAACCTGCTTCCCCTGCAGTGACCCGATCTGTTCCAGATAGCGTGAGAACACCGGCGTCAGAGAGAACGCTTCAACGTATGACCCGAACACAACCGCGTCATAGCCGCCCGGCTCCGGCGTCTCCTCAAGCTGAAACGAGCGATTCCCTTGCTCCCGGCCACCCACGACGGTGACCCTCTCAACGGTTACGGAGTGCCCCGCCTCGTCCAGCTTATCTCTGAGTTTCTCCGCCACCGACAACGTGTTCCCGGTTTGCGAGTAAACGATGATTCCGACATCCACGATGACCTCCCGGTCCTTCCGAGCAACTTCTTTCGTCCTGCGTTGCGTGTCTTGTCAGTCCTCGGCCGTACGGTCGATCGCTCATGGCGCTTGCCTCGGTTTCCAGCCCCGGGGCAAGTGAGCCATTCACCTGTTCCTGGCACGGCCCGGATCATCATCCCGAGCAACAGCTACCAACTCCCCAACGCCCGGGCGTCCGCCAGCGAGACCTCCATTCCATCCAGCCTACTTCAATCCCAGCCTCTCACCCCGCCGGAGATTCCTGATCGCTTCCCGTGTCCTTCTCTGACGCGTTTCGGGTTCTTTCGCCGCGGCAATCCACAGCACATATTGCTTTTGGTACGACGGTGAGAGCCTCTGAAACGCTTCTTCTGCCCTCGGTTCACACGCGAAAGCATCTCTCAACTCGGTTGGAAGCTCCTGGACACAAACGTGAAGCTTCGACCGCTTTAGCCCCCACTCCCCAGATACCTTCGCCGCCCGAATGAGAACAAGACCGGCCTGTGTCATCCGCCCCTCGCGGATCATCTTCCGGGCACGCTCCTTGTTGAGTTCCGACCAGACGCTTCTCTCGGAACGAGGCGTGAACTTGCGTGCGTAGCGATCATCATTCAGCCGTTTGATGAGGCTGTCGATCCATCCGAAGCACAGCGCCTCCTCCACAGCAGCCTCGTAGGAAACGGATCGCACACCCGAGCGTTTCTTGTGGAAGATCAACCACACCTCGCTCTCGGCTGCATAGTTCTCTGCCAGCCACGCCCGCCACTCCTCACGCGTCTCCACCTGCAGTCGATTCATTCCATCCTGCCTATCGAGACATCCTAAATCCGGACGGAACGACGGGCAACTTGCCGGCCCACTGTTTCCTCACCCTCCCACCAGCATCGCTTCACAGACAGAAGAGATAATCCACTCAAGATGAGTGTGGAACGTAGGAGAATCAGGATTTCGATCGCTGTTCTAGCCGTCGTGTTCGCGACAGCCACGGGAGCGGTCGAAGCCAATGACGCGGAGGACATCATGGATTGGAGTCAGAGCGATCCGCTCTTGGATGCAAACGCCGCTTCCAAGCAAGTGGAAACGGCAACGTTTGCCATGGGATGCTTCTGGGGACCTGATGGACGGTTCGGTGTTCTCCCAGGTGTCATCCGCACCCGTGTCGGCTACGCGGGTGGCACAAGCGACTCTCCCACCTACCACGACCTGGACGGCCACGCGGAAGCGATTCAATTCGACTTCGATCCATCGATCATCTCGTACGGGGAACTCCTATCTGTGTTCTGGGCAAACCACAACGCCTTCGCCCGTCCCTACTCCAGTCAATATCGATCCGTGATCTTCGTGCACAACGAGGTTCAGCGGGAGTTGGCCAACGAACGGATCGATCAAGCCGAGAAAGAGCGCGGGCTCCGTCCCAGCACGGAGATTGTCGACTACGTAGGGTTCACCCGCGCTGAGCGGTATCACCAGAAGTATCGGCTCCAATCAAGTCCGACCCTCGCTCCGATTCTCGACGAGTTGAAGCTGCTATTCGAGACGTTCGATGAACTCGTCAACTCCACAGCTGCCGCCCGAGTCAACGGCTATGTCAGTGGTTTCGGTTCACGCGAACTCTTGGAGCACGAGATCGGATCGTTCGGACTGTCACAGGATGCCGAAGCGCTTCTTCTGTCCGTCGTCCGTTGATCA
>CAZKPU010000083.1:0-9815 GCA_964554715.1 uncultured Thermotogae bacterium
GTGTGTAGGGCCTCGCACCGGCGCAGCCGGTTCAGAAACGCCTTCATCGACTCGCTGGGTTCTCCGAAATACACCGGGGTGACAAACACAAACCCTTCCGCCAACCGCACGGACTCGTGGAGTTCCTGGAAGTCATCCTTGACCTGGCAAACATGATCCGTACGGCACGTTCCCCATCCGTCATTGCAGACGGCACAACGTGCGATGTTCAGCGCATTCAAATCGATCACGCGAGCCGGACTACGTCCGTCGACAACCCCCTGTCGCGCGGCTTCGCCACACGCAGCGGTCAGGCCGTTCTTATTGGGGCTTGCAGTCACAATCAGAACCTTCATCGATCCCCCTTCTTGTCACACAGTCAACGCGTCTCGTCTGTTTCCGCGGCGGAGTCTTTCGCAGCGGAGATCCCCACCTCTTCGAGAACCTCATGCGCCCGTAGCAGATGCGGAATCGTAATCGATCCGCCGACCACCGCCGCAATCATCAACGCTTCTTCGATCTCTTCCTTGAACGCTCCTGCGCGGGTCGCTTCGATCAAGTGATACGTGACACAATCGTCGCAACGCAACGCAAGCGAGGCAACAAGCCCCATCAGCTCCTTCGTCTTTCTCGGCAGAGCGCCTTGCTCATAGGCGCTTCGATCCACGGCAAAGAGCCTTCGCAGCGGCAACGGCGCATCGTCAAGGACGAGATCGTTCCGTCGTGCCCGTTCTTCCTCGAATCGAGTCGTCTGTTCCACGTGCGCCTCCCTTCCCCAATCACTCGACTGCCGTCCGCAAATACCCATCAGAGGATACCGCAACGCGACGCAATCCGCCGGTTCGGATCTGTCGGTGCCGGAAAAGGAACCCCAAGGAGGCTGCGCTTGGATTCGTCGGACGTGGGCTTCGAGGGGTGGAAGTTCCTACCAGGTAAACGAGATCGTAAGCGAGCCGCCCCACACCGGACTCACGGCGGCGTACCAGGCGTCTCCGCTGACGGTGAGTTTGTCGAACAGTGGGAGATCGTACGAGATCTCGGTGATGTACCAATCAAACAGGAAGGAGCCTACACCAGGATCGCGTTCGAAGTAGGCGTCCACCGAGAACGATCCCGGCGATGCGCAACAGCCTTCGAGGATCCCCTCAATTCTGAACCTTTCGGCTGCGCCGCTCTTTCCCGTTACGGAGCTGTCGGATGCTGCATCCAGAGACTCGGCAAGGCTTGCGGTGATGTTTCCGATCTGAAGCTCGAAGATGAGCCCGCGGATGTCGATCCCATCGATGGACAAAGGAGGGAACGAAGTCGAGACGTCCACGATCGCCTCAATCCCTGGGCAAATGCCCCAATCCGTATCAAGCCGTGCAGATAGCTCCGCAATCTTCACATCGGTCGTGAACGTAAGTGTCGCATCCAGAAGCGCCCTCAATCCCGAGGGAGCTTCGTACCACAGGAGAGCGCTCAAGGACATGGTGAAGTTGTCGAAGCCCTCATCCGTAAACAGGGTGCACGCATTGGCCGACGCTCCGCAGAGGTTCGTAGGCCATCCGAAGCATGCATTCGCCGCCTGGAAACAGAACGGCGAGGTCCCCGACTTGGTGTTGATCTGGAAGCTGCAATCACCGACGCTTCCGGATGCAACGAACTGGTTGTACGAGGCTGTCTGAGGCCGCGTGATGTACATCGTGTCCACGAAGTCCACCGAAAGCACCGAGAACGCGACGCCGTTTTGCCATGATTGGAACGATCCGTTCGCTGGGTCCATTGTCAGTGTGGAACTGAGATCGATGGTCCCAACCGCACCGGCGGCTTGGACGCTGAACCGGTCGAAGACCGCCTCGGTGAACCCTGCTTGGATCTGTGCCGAGAATGTACAGATATCCAGGACTCCCGTAAGAGCGATCTGTTGGATACCAAGCGGGATCTCCTCGGAGACGTTGATCGTTGCCGTCATCGAGCCCCAAACGCTGATCGGCAATTCCGCCTCAGCATCGGGAGGAGCAGTCGTCGTCTGACCGCTCACAGGCAATCCGCACAGACACATGACTGCAAGAAGCCAAGCAACCCGCCACCCGATTCGAGGTGTCCCCCCACTTGTCCACATTCTCATTTGGACAAGTGTCTAACAAGAACAGCGGTCGACGGGTCACACCTGACCCGTCGCGGCCGGACAAGGGAAAGTAACGACGATTACACTCGGATGTAGAGCTTAGCTCTATTTGCCCCCTTCGCCAATGAGAGGACTACGGACTCACTTCGATACATGCCTCACGTGCAATGACCGGCGCGAAGCGGATCTCTTCGAGACCCATCGTATCGCAAGCAGGCCAGATGCCGTAAACAAGAGACAAGCCGGTTTCCTCTAAGACAAAGCCGATGAACTCGTCTCGCCACGTGCGCATCTCCTCAGCTTCGTCCACCACATCGGCCAACCGCGATACGGAAGCCGTGATTAGACCGATCTGCCAAGCAGTGAAGCACGTTTCACCGGGAACATTCGTTGCGTACAGCCACTCTATGGACCCGCAGTCGGTTTGGATCTCGATCGGACGGATCAGCGTATCCTTGATCCGATCAAACAGTGAGATTGCCGTCTCCACGCCTTGCGGATCTTCTCCGATGACCAAGGCCAAAATCGCACCGGCAACGGAATCGATGCTCACCAGGCTCACCAGGGGTTCATCGACATCTACTTGCTGTTGGACAAACTCCGCAATTCGCGCGATGAGTTCATGAGACTGAATGTGTAGCATTGTGCCTGGGGTCATCGATTCGTTGACAGCTTGCAGACCGTTTGCAAGCAAACCAAGAGACACAGCGCCAAACACCCGATCGTCTTCCCACCCATCCGCTCCGATCCACGCCCTTCGGACGAAGCCTCCTTGGAACGAGTCGTAATGCCGCGCTTCAAGGACATCCAGCAGGATACTGATGATGCCATCAATCCTTGTAAGGAGTTCGGCCGGGACAAGGCCGAGATCCTGGACAACAGGTTCGAGAGTTCCCCCGATGCCTTTCCGGAACTCTCCGAGCCCGAGAAGGAGCGATGCGACGTCGACCAGGTCGCTGACGGGCTCGACAATATCAAAGCTTCCGGAGGAAGGTTCACTCAGCCGCGCAGCATGAGGGAAGAATGCAGATCCCTGCTCAAGCGCCATACGGTCGAGCATCCGCTCAACATACCCGAGCTTCTCGATCGCTGAGATCAGGTAGAGCAACCCTGCCGCTCCTTCCTCGGAGGTCTCGCCGTAGGCTGAACCCCTTCGTAGTGTCAGAAGCTGTGCCGCTTCCTGTGCCTCTCGCGCAAGAGACATCCCCAGACTCGAACCCGTCACGCGGTCGAAAAACGTCTCCTCTCGCCACGAAAGCTCCGAGGGAGACTCAAGACGTGGGCTGCCGGACTCGTACTCAAGTCCGAGCACAGACAGGTCCGCGAGGTTCACCGGTACCGCTCCGACAAGCTCGCGGAGGGTCTCTGCCAGGTTGTCGCTTCCGACGTCTCGCGGTGAACTGACGGCGGCTGTTTGTTGCAGCGGCACCCCCAGACCCGAATGCAGCACGACGCTGGCCAGCGTTGCATCGGCGATCTCTTCGAACCGCGGCAACCAGTCTTGGATTGCGTGTGCAGCGAACATCCCGGAGGGCGTGTCAAACCAGGGATCGACTTGCGTCGCTGCTCCGCAGCATACACCGGTTTCGGAGCTCCGCTCTACACAAAGGCTGGCTTGGAAGACCGGTGCGACGCCTTCGGGGGCATCGACCAGACGAATCGGGGTATAGATCGGACTCGCGTACGCCGGGAATACGCCGAAGCTTCCGCTGCCAACCGTATAGGACAGCTGCAAACCCAGCTTCACCGTGACCGTCTCGATGAACTTCATAGCCCGCCGCGTCCATAGGCTCGCCTCATCCGGCACAAGGAACGGAGCAACAGCGTCGACGGCCGAGATCACCGCGCCGATCTCCTCCGGAGTCAGGCATGCGATCGTCCCGTCTACACTGGAGCCGGACTGGAACAGCCCAAGTGTCGCATCCCACAAGGAGCTGCCCAGGTATTCGAGTCCGCCTTGCGCTGCCGTGAACAAGGTTTCATCGCCGAGAATCTCGTACGCGGATGCCAAACCGAGAACTCCCGACGCTTGAGCGGTGAGCGGTGATCCCGCTTCCCGATCGCTGCCCCGATCGAATCGGCCGTCCTGGCGTTGTGTCTGCAGCAGCAGCTCGGATACACGCCTCAGGAGCTGCATCTGCTCGTCGGTCAACCCTCCGGGAGCGGTGTTGCTCTGCGTGGCGAGAACCGCAGCCAGCTGCCCGAGCTCCAGCGGGGTTGCTGATCCGTCGACGGAAATCGCTCCGCTGGTCACGCCGACCCACAACTCGTTCAGCAGCTTGCTTGCCTGCATCCTCGAGTTGCTGCGATCAATACCGGCGCTCGCTGCCAGCCGCTCGTACCGAGTCCAACCCGCTGTGCTCGTATAGCGCACGAACTCCTGCAGTCCAAGGATCAACGCAAGCTGATCGGAAAGCGTCACCGATCCGGAGCGAGCGGCCAGCTCCAGCGATGCTGCCGGTGTGGCTCTTTGGCCGTATTCGGCGAAGAACAGCCGTCCTCCCCCATCGACGGCCATCGACGGCAGGATGGTCATGATGACGTCTACCTTGCCCGCCATCACTTCGCTGATCGCCAAAGCAAGATACCGGGTCACGGGAGCTTCCTCTTGCACAAGCTCGGTTGCCAGCGCCGCCTGCGCAGCAAGGCTCATTCCGAAAGCTCCCGGATCCAGCGTCGTGTCGACTTCACGCCAGATCCCGGCTGGCCAGAACGTATCGGTTCGCCGATCGAACCTGGGATCGCCCGCCGCAAACTCCAAGAAGACCCATCGTTCGTCCTCGGGTCGTCCTTCAGGCGCAAGCCCGACATCTGCGGCGAAAGCATCAAGCAGTTGCTCGACAAGGCTCGTAGCGGATAGCGATTGCGCAGAAGCCGCTTCGGTAAGGGCCGGCGCAAGGCTCAGTTCGATCCCGTTGCCGGAGAATGCAGCCACTTGGAGCGTGTTGTCCAGTGCGGTATCGAGGCTGCGTCGAGCAGCCAGTTGAATTCCGGTAGGCAGCAACGTTTCGGGATCAAGCCGCGACTCTTGAACCTCCGACGCGAATCGCAGCAACGAGTGACTGGCAAACATCGACACATCGGTCTCAAACCACACATCGTCTACCTCTGCGAAGTACTGCACGCAGGGAACCGGCTCTTCGCCTCCGCCGGCACCGATCGTTCGTAACACGGTGGTCAGCTCCACTGCAACGTTGTTGCCGGGGACCGGATCCGTGGCCGGCGACGAGACCGAAGCAACGTTCGTAAGCGTTCCTTCGAAAGAGGGATCGACAAGAACATCGATCATCATGCTTGCCACACTTCCGACGGCAAGCTCTCCGATCCGCCAGGTCCGTGTGACGGGGTCATAGGTTCCCTGGCTGGGCACAATGCTCTGCCAGTTCACGTTGCTATCGAGAACCTCCTCGACCTCAACGTCGCGTGCGTCTTGAGGGCCCAGATTACGGACACTGATGGTATAGGTGAGTTCACCTCCTGATTCGATCGGATCCGGGAAGTCGGTCTTCTCGATCTCCAGATCCGCAATCCGTAGCACTTCAGTCGTCACTGTGGATGTGTTGTTCCCCGGATCGGGATCTTGCGTATCCGAAAGGACAAACGCGGTGTTTCGGACGGTTTCTGCAGTGACATCGAATGCCAGGGTGCCGCGGATCAGGATCGTCCGAATCTGCCCTCGCTCCATCAGACCAAGCACGACAAACCCCGACCACGGGAACCAACTCGATCCATCGAGCGAGTACTCTACACCCAAGATCGACGCAGGAACGGCGTCTGTCACAACAACGTTTTCGGCAGCTTGAGGACCCAGGTTTTCGATTCGAACCGAGTAGAGGATCGCTGATCCCGGCAACGCAGAGTCGGGGGATGCGGTCTTCACCAACGCGACATCGGCTCCGAGCCTCGTGAACAGCACGTCGCTTGCTTCCACGGGGTCTCCGTCACGATCCTCCCCTGTGGCTGTGGCGGTGTTGGTGACCGACAGCACCGGATCTTCGGGAAGAGCATAGCTCACGGCGAAAATCCATGTCTCGTGGGCCTCGAGAAGGCCGTCGCCGTCATCACCCGACACGAGAGAAGCAGGCCCGGCAAGATCGTCATCAACTTCCACAAACGCAATCGCAGAGCCATCACTGGTTGCATCGTGCCGGACCTCAATCCGGTAGTCGAGCACCGTGGAGGTGGATGTCTCCTCGCTCAGAATCTTGCGGACTGCAAGGACGGGGTCGAACCGAATATCCAGCAGGTGGCCTGCTTGATCCGTATGCAGATCGCCGTCGCCGTCCCGGCCCAAGACGGTCCCTGTGTTCCCCAGAGGATCATCGTCATTGAGCCCAATGGTGTAGATCGCCCTGAATACCCATGTCTCGCCCACCTCGAGCAGATCGTCCCCATCATCTCCGCGTTGATACGCTGCTGCGCCGGCCAGGCTGTCACTGACGGTGACATCCGACAACGGCGATCCATCACCCAAGGTCTCATCGTTGATCACCGTGAACTCGTACTCCACGGAGCTTCCGACAACTGCCGTGCCCGGCCCTGTCTTCTCGATGCGGATCGCCGGGTCGAACTCTCCGTCAACGACATGATCATCGGATGCCGAGATGGGATCACCGTCAAGGTCGATCGCCGTGATGGTTGCCCGGTTCACAATCGGTTCGGGATCCGTCGGAAGCATGGTGTAGGTTCCTGAGAACGTCCAGATCTCGTTCGACTCAAGCAACCCGTCCCCGTCGTCTCCGCTCTGGAGCTGGATGAGAGAGATTCGATCGTCCGCAAGCTCCAGATTCGAGACGGCGGATCCGTCGCCCTGCTGAAGGTCATGACGGACAAGGAACGTATAGGTGATCGTCTGGCCGACGACGGCCTCGCTAGGCCCACTCTTCTCGAATTCCAAAACCGGATTGTGCTCGATGTCGAGGATTCGATGAGAGTCTTCATCACCGATTGGATCGCCGTCAAGGTCGGTGCCGGTTGCCGTTGCCGTGTTCTCAAGAGGTTCGGAGTCGGTCGACAGGATCGTGTAGTCGGCTTCGTAGATCCAGGTTTCGCCCACTTCGAGTCGACCGTCTTGATCGACATCCCCGGAGATGTAGTTGATCGGAGATACCAAGTTGTCGGAGACCGCAATCTGCGAGATCGGTGAACCATCGCTATCGGCTCCGTGGCTCACTTCGAATCGATAGGCAACCGTTTCGCCGACACCGGCCACCGTGGGTCCCGTCTTGTCAATGACGAGCGTCGGGGCATGTGTGATCTCGGAGAGGATGTGGTCATCCGATGCCTCAACCGGGTCTCCTTCAGGATCGGTGCCCGTCGCCGTTGCGACATTCTGCAACGGTGCCTCATCGGTCGGTTGGACCGTATACGCCGCAATGAAAAGCCATGTTTCGTCCGATTCGAGCACGCCGTCGCCATCATCTCCTCCCACGTACAGCGTGGGATCGGCAAGCGTGTCGCTCACAGTCATTCCGCTCACGGGTGAACCATCGCCAGCTTCGAGATCGTGGGAGACGGAGAGGGTGTATTGAATCTCATCTCCCGCTGAGGCCAGCGACGGCCCGTCCTTGACCACTTCGAGAACGGGGTTGTGCAAAACATCCAGCTGATGGTCGTTCTCGCCTGTGACCAAATCTCCGTCCAGATCGCGCCCCTCGACCGCGGCCGTGTTCACAAGAGGATCCGGATCCGTGTTGCGAACCGTATAGCTCGCGCCAAACAGCCACTGCTCACCGATATCGAGCCGTCCGTCGTTGTTGGAGTCACCGCCAACGAACGTCGCCGGCCCGGCGAGGCTGTCATGGACGGACACACTCAGGATCGGCGTACCATCGCCGAGAATCGCATCGTTCTCGACGATGATCTCATACGTCACGATGTCGCCGACGTTTGCCGTACCCGGACCGGTCTTCGAGATTCTGATTGCAGGGGCATGCAGGGCATCCACCAGAGCTGCGTCCGTGTCTGTGACGATCCCTCCAAGAGGATCCACGCCCCGGACGTTAGCCGTGTTGGTGAAATCTTCGGTGACCAAGCCGCTGCACGAGTAGGTCACACTCTGTCCTACGTTCAGAGAGCCAATCGAACGTGTACACCCCGGAGCAGGCGTATCGGTGACGACCACACCCGTGAGAGCTACATCTCCCGTGTTTGTGACCGTGATGGCAAACTCCGCACTGCTGCCCACAAACACCTGTTGCAGCGCGGGGTCTTTCGAGACGCTGATCGAAGGACGAATCACATCAACGGATACCGAGTCAACAGGGCTCTGGACCGCTTGGCCGGCCGGTGAGCTGCCGATTGCATACGCCGTGTTCGTAACGTCTTGCGTGATCGTCGAACTGCATGCGAACGTCCACACCTCATCAAGATCAAGACGACCGTCTTCGTTCGTGTCCCCTTCCACGGTCCCGGGGCCGACAACGAGTACAGGCTCAGGGGAGCATCGATCATCCAACACGTCCACGGATGAAACGGGGACATCGCCAAGGTTCGAGACCAAGAACGTGTAGGTCACGGTCTCACCTTCGAGCACAACGGCGCGATCGACCGACTTTGCCAAAGCGAGCGCAGGCGCTTCGGTGAACGTCACCGGCGTGGGATCATCGTTGTTGGTCGGATCTCTATCTTGATCGGGATCAGGGTCCGTTCCAACCTGCGACAGGTCGATGACTGTCGTTCCGCCGGGGCTGGTCCCGCTCGCCCGAGCGGCGTTGTCGTACGGTCCGAGGTTGCCGTCCGGGGTGACATCGACCGTCAGTCGGATCGTGCCGCTCCCGCCCACTGCAAGGGTGTCGATGCCAGCGAGGAGGTCGATTCCAGGCGTCGGCGGCGTTCCCGTGTAACCAGGGTACGTCGGGGTTTCGTTTACCGTGAAGTCGCCGCTCGTCACGCTGACGACCCCGAACGTAGCCGGTGCAGCAAACGTCACAGACAGATCGTCGGTCACCTGGACACTCGACAGCGGCACATCGCCACTGTTCTCCACGTAGACGTCATAGACCACGGTGTAGCTTCCGTCGTTGTTGTTCGCCGTCGACACCAGCTCCTTCGCGATCCCGATCTCGGGGTTCTCGGTGAAGGTGATCGGCGTCGGCTCGTTGTTGTTGGTTGGGTCTTCGTCTTGATCTGGATCAGGATCCGTTCCAACCTGCGACAGGTCGCTGACCTGGGTGTCGGCAGGGCTGCTACCCAACGCCGTCGCCTGGTTCTCGTACGGCCCCAGGTTCCCGTCCGGAGTGACGAGCACGGTCAGCGTAATCGTGCCCGATGCACCGACGGCAAGTACATCGACGCTACTTAGCAATGCTGTGTCGGGCGAGCCGTCGAATGTCACGCTAACTGTGAGATCGGCGCTTGCTACGCTCGCCAGACTGAACGTCGCCGGTGCCGGGAACGTTGTCGACAGAGTGTCGGTGACCTGGACGTTTGACAAGGTAACATTGCCGGCGTTCTCCACGAACAGGTCGTAGACCACGGTGTACGTGCCATCGCTGTTGTTCGTCGTCGAGACGAGATGCTTGGCGATGCCAATCAGCGGGTTCTGAGCAATCGGCGTTGTCGTCGGATCGTCGTCGCCGTCAGCCGGACTGCTCTCGTCCGACAGGTCGGTGACCGGACCGCCAACAGGATCCGTCCCGCTCGCCAGCGCCTGGTTGGTCACCCCACCGGCGTCGATATCGGCCTGAGTGATGGTGTAGGTCGCGGAGAAGGTAGCCGATGCGCC
>CAZKPU010000084.1:0-8299 GCA_964554715.1 uncultured Thermotogae bacterium
GCCCTCATCGCGATCGGTGCCGCTGCGGATGTCCCGGTACTGATCGATCCGTGGGCGGCGGGCGATACTCTCGTTGCCGGGAACACGGCGTTCGCCTTTGATCTCTACGGTTCTCTCAGCTCCGAAGCGAACTCTACGGATTCAGCGAACCTGTTCTTCTCGCCGTACAGCATCAGCTCAGCGTTGGCGATGACCTACGCCGGCGCAAGGGAAGCGACGGCCCGGCAGATGGACGACGTCCTTCAGTTCGGCCTTCCGCAGGATCAGGTTTCCGAGATGTTCGCGCGGCTGATCGACGGGATCCGTTGTGCCGGTTGCGGGCGGCCGTGGTCACAGGGTCGGCTGTTTGAGCTTAGCACAGCGAATAGCCTGTGGGTTCAGGATGGGTACGAGCTCCTGCAAACGTTCTTGAACACGCTCGAATTCGACTACCGGGCGCCGGCACGGCGTGTGGATTTCCTCGGTGATCCGGAGGGCTCCCGTATGGCGATCAACGACTGGGTCGTCCGTGAGACGCGGGGGAGGATCGAGGATCTCCTTTCCGCCGGTGTCATCACCCCGGCAACAAGGATGATCCTCGTCAACGCGATCTACTTCTATGCCGCGTGGGCGGATCCGTTCTCACCCGAGCAGACGTATGATGCTCCGTTTACCCTGGCGGATGGGAGTGTTGTGCCGGTTGCCACGATGCACGGAACGATGACCGGTGACTACGCCAGAGTCGACGGTGTCGAGGTGATCGATCTGCCGTTCGCGGGGGGAACGGCACGGATGACGGTTCTGCTTCCGGATGCGGATCGGTTCGATGCGGTCGAACAGTCGCTTGATGCGGCGATGTTCGAGGAGTACGTATCGATGCTTGATTGGGGACGGCTGGAAGTCGCTGTGCCGAAGTTCCGCATCGAATCGAAGACGGACCTGTCGAAGAGCCTGATCGAGCTGGGAATGTCCGATGCGTTCAACCGGGATGCGGCAGACTTCTCGGGCATGGATGGGTCAGAAGATCTCTTCATCGGCAAGGTGATTCATCAGGCGTTTGTCGAAGTTCGTGAGGAGGGCACGGAAGCAGCGGCGGCGACGGCCGTACTGATGATGGGAACCGGGATGCCACCCGAGCCGGTGGAAGTCTCCATTGACCGTCCGTTCATCTTCGCGATCCGCGAGACACAGACAGGAACGATTCTGTTCTTGGGACGGGTGCTCGATCCACGGTCCGGAAGCTAGCTCGAACGCGTTCGAGAAGCTATCCCTCCGAGTTCATTAGAGCCGACGCTTCGCGGGTTCGGTTGAAGCCCAGTGTGGCACCGATCGCCGGAGCGACCGGCAGCAGCATCATGCCGACGAACTCCGTGATGCCTTCGGGGACATCGAGGGTGTAGAGCAGAGGCTCGACCCACATGCTTGCGAAGCCACCGACGATTCCTCCCAAGAAGCAGCCAGGGACATTGCCCCGGACATCCATGATCTTGCCGGCGGCGAGGACTCCTACGGCGCCGCCGCTTCCCGCAAGCAACGAGACGCTGCCAAAGACCATCGCTGTTCTCGCCAAGCGACCCCCCAAGTGAGGACCGGCTTGATGGATAGCTATGACCGCCAGGCCGGCCCCACCGAGACCGCCGACCGCTCCCGACGCAAACTCCCATCCGATCGGGGCTGCGGGATCTGCCGCATGGGCGGCGATTCCCCATCCGCCAACGCATGCAAGGCACAATGCCAACAAGGTCATTCGAAACGCTCTGATCGACATGATCCGGTCCTCCCTCTGCAAGTGTAGGAGGCGATGTGTGAGCAGTCCATCCGGGCGGGTCCGGCCATGCCGGAGCGAACGTCCTGTCAGCGGACGGCGAGCACTCTGCTGGTTGTGAGGCCGATTGGCGGTAATGCGGACTGCTGTGCTAGGGTTCTCGTGACTCTCGATGCACGATGATCTTCCGCGTGGCTCACGTATCGGAGTCGGAGGAGGTCGCGATGAGCCGATGGATGTGGGGAATCCTTGCTGTGGCAGTGCTAGGGGGAGTTCTTCTGTTTCTGCAGTTCGGCCAGGACGGCGAGAACAGCGGCGTTGCGATATCGGAGCAGGAAACAGCGACCGTTGCGGATGTGGCAACGGAAGCCGTGCCTGAGGCGATATCGGCGCCAGGCGAAGGGGAAGCGCAGGCGCCGAATGGTGCTGCCGGCTCTCAGGAAGAAGGATCCGAGGTTCCGACGGACGGAGTCGGCGCGATCCCGGGCGTGATGATCGATGGACGGATCACGGACGGGGAGTACGAGAACTCGATTGATGTGGCAGGCGTGACCGTCTCTTGGGTGCACGACGGCGAGTACCTGGCGGTTGGGTTGGTCAGTCCCGGAGCCGGGTACGTCTCCATCGGGTTCGATCCTGCTCAACGGATGGAGGGCGCCAACTTCATCCTTGCGGCGGTCGACGGCGAAGCGGTGATGACGCGTGACGACATCGGCACAGGGCCGTTTGCGCATCAACCGGATACGGATCGTGGCGGTACCGACGACATTCTCGAAGCGGCGGGGGAGGAGAGCGAAGCCGGGACAACGATCGAATTCGTGATCCCGTTGGATTCGGGAGATGCGTACGACAAAGCGCTCGTTCCCGGACGCAGCTACACCATCCTTGTCGGCTATCATGCCTCGAACGACAGTTTCTCGGCGAAGCACACCGCACGAGGGAGCGGCGAGATCACCCTTGCAGGAGAACCGAGTGTACTGTGAGATGGACGCGTTCCATCCCCGGTTGGACTAGCCGTCCAACTCGATCGGGCGGATCAGACTCAACGACTGCTCGGGGGAGAGCGTCATGGAAGGGATGCCGTCGTCTGCTGTTACGATCCGCTCCGGTCCTACAAGGATCGTGTCTCCGACGTGGACGTCGATGAGGCGCTGATCGAGCAACACGTTGACGCGAACCGCGATCTGCGTAGGGCTGTCGGATGAAGCCGTGGACAGCGCTTCAGCATCCGCATCGATCACCGCATGAATCCGCGCGGAACCGCCCATCAGAACGGTGGTTTCTTCTTGCTCGCCGGGTTCCACTGCTAGGATCACCATCTGTACAAGTCGTCGTTCCCCGATGTGTTCGGCGACGTCGGATGCGTCAATCCACTCCGGTCTTGCGAACGGATTGCCCTGGGTCAAGATGATGGCGACCAATGCAAAGCCGACAAGCAACGCCGTGGGGATCAGAGTTCGCCGGAACCGCGCACCGGATGTCAGCGGCTTGTCCTCGCCGGAAGTGTCTTCGCGGGTATCGCTCAGCCAACGGCTGAAGAGGTCGCGATTCGACGAGTATCTTCTGGGATCGTTGTTGTTCTCCATGGAGTTCTTTCGGGCCGAAGGCCCGCTGTGATTGTAGCGTCGTGTCCGCGTAGGATACACGCGGAGTGTGCCATCGCGGTCGAGGGCACCGGCCGCCAACGGATGCTCCGGCAGTCGTTTGAAGCTAGTTCTTCTTCCGAGCGAACGGGTGGAGCCACCTTCTCGGCTTCTTCGCTTGCTCGTTGCCGTAGTGAGAAAGCTCGAGCACAAAGCGCTCCGGGTCCTCATCGAACGTTTCCTTGCACGAGACGGCGCAGAAGTAGTAGGTCTTTCCTTGGTAGTCGGAGGATGCAACGGCGGTATTCTCTTCGATCATCATTCGACACACAGGATCGATCGGCATTCGCCTCACCTCCTATCGCCACCATGATGCATCCCGCGACAAGCGAAAGACAAACGGCAGCCCCGAAGAATCAGGTGGAAGCGAGCGGGAGGATCTCGGCGTGTTGTGTGTCTCGACCCGGTCGACTAAGGTTATCGCTTTGGCAGGAGGTGCAATGACGGATTACGTTCATCGAGACGAGGAACCTCAGCCTCGTTCGACGGGAATCACATGGGAGCGGTTGAAGGCGATGCCCGGAGGGGTTGGCTGGTTGCTGATCCTTGTGATCGTGGCGGGGTATTTCGCCACCGGGATCTACACGATCGGCCCGTCTGAAGTCGGTCTGGTTACGCGGTTCGGACGTTACGTGAGAACTGCGGATCCGGGGATGCATTATCACCTTCCTTCGCCGATCGAAGCGGTGTCGGCGATCAATGTGTTGGAGATCCGGAAGGAAGAGATCGGTTTCCGCACGGTGTCGGCGGCTCCGAACCCGATCTACCAAACGGTGGAGACGGAAGCGCTGATGCTCACCGGAGACGGGAATATCACGCACGTGGAGATGGTCGTTCAGTACCGTGTGGCGGATGCGGCGCTGTTTGCGTTCAACCTGATCGATCCCCGTACGATCGTCAAACAGTCGGCGGAAGCCGTGTTGCGCGTTCAGGTTGCGAAAAGGACGCTGGATGAGACGCTGACCGAAGAGCGCGACGTCATCGGCATGGACACGATGGTCGCTTTGCAGGAGCTTCTCGATCTGTACGGCGCAGGGATTGTCGTCGGCAATATCCAGCTACAGGACGTGAAGCCCCCCTCCGAGGTCGTTTCGGCGTTCGATGACGTGAACAGCGCGCGGCAGGACAAGCAGACGCTGATCAACCAAGCCGAAGAGTATGCACTGGACATTCTTCCGCGGGTTCGCGGCCAGGCCCAAGAGATCTCCAACCAGGCGGCGGCGTACAAGCAGGAACGCGTCAAGCGTGCAGAGGGAGAGGTTGCGCGGTTCCTCGAGATTCTTGCCAACTACCAGTTGGGGCAGGAAGTCACCCGAACGCGCATCTACATCGAGACGATGGAGGAGATCTTGCCGGGGATCGAAAAGGTCATCCTCTCGAGCGACGCGATCGGAAGCGGCGTGCTGAACTTCCTCGATCTCGGAACGCCGCTTGGCGCGGCGGTAGAAGGAGGTGAGCAGCCATGAGAAGGGTTCTCATCTTCGGGGTTGTGGTCGTTGTTGCGGTGATCGGGTTCAACCTGTTCTCGTTCACCGTTCACGAGACGCAGAAGGCGGCCGTGCTCCAGTTCGGAGAGATCATCAAGCTTGCCGAGCGTCCTGGGTTGTACTTCAAGGTGCCGTTCATCCAGAACGTCACTTACCTGGATGATCGTGTGTTGAACTATGACATCCAGCCGCGAGACATCCTCACGGCTGATCAGGAAAGGCTTGTCATCGACAACTACGCGATTTGGCGGGTGGGTGATCCGCAGAGGTTTATCGAAGCGACACGCGGCAGTGTGCTCAACGCGCAGAGCAGGATCGATGACATCGTCTATTCCGATCTCCGTAACATCCTTGCCGAGCACACGTTCAACGAAATCGTCTCGGAGAATCGGCTGCTGTATCTGCAGGAGGTTACCTCGCTGAGCCGGGAGAAGCTGGCGGAGTTCGGAATCGTCTTGATTGACGTTCAGATTAAACGTGCCGACCTGCCGGAGGAGATCGAAGACGCCGTGTTCGCGCGGATGCGGTCCGACCGGGAGCGCATCGCGTCGCAGCTCCGAGCCGAGGGTGAGGAGGAGGCGCGGCGGATCACGTCAACCGCGGACAGAGATGCGGAGATCATCTTTGCGGATGCACGACGTGCGGCCGAGATCGTCATGGGCGAAGGCGATGCCGCTGCACTGGAGATTTATGCCAACGCCTACAATCAAGATCCGGAATTCTATCGGTTCTGGCGAACGTTGGAGTCGTACGAAGCGGCTCTCGACGGTGCTACGAGGATCGTCTTGTCGACCGACTCCGAGTACCTGCAACTGCTCGAAGGGACCGACGAGTAGAGGCCGGACGGAGAGGGGCGGAACGTAGCCGCCTCTCTCCGCCGATGTTCGAAGCGCGGCGGAGCTGACAACGCCTGGCCTCATGCAAAGGCACATGGCTTCCCTGGAACATGAAGGATCAGGATCTGCTATCGGCCTGTCGCTGTCTTCCGGCGGTTCGGGGGAACGCTGAGGGTCACGTTTGGCCGGCGTGGTTCGCATGCCGCAAGACAGAAGCGGCAGACTGTCTGTCGTGAAGATCGAAGTTACGGGCGGTCTTCCGTGCTCAATCGGATGTCGGCTCGATCGAACCGACATCCGCCGTGCTCCGTTGCTCGAATCGAAGCTCGTCGATCATCAGATGACGGTTGGGGCCGAGTTCAAACCGTAGCGCGATCCGTGCGGTTGACGGCTCCGAGAACGTGAAGGTGATCTCGGTCCAGTCCGCCGTGACGGTGAACGGGCTGCCGGGGACCGGCGGCCTGCCGGACGTTTGCGCATCGTCCGTTGCTCGGGCAGATCCTACATACAGATGGAAGTCCTGAGGCGGCGGGGCAGCAGGTGTCCGGGCCATGAAGGAGATCTTCACGGCGGACGCGGTCTGAATGGACGCGACGAAATCGACAGCGATGCTTTCGCGAACGCCGGTGAGAAGGCGGAGCCCGTAATTGCCCGAATATGCCGCTTCGGGGCATCGATAGATGAGTCCGGTGCGCAGTCCGTCTCCGTACGATCGGGCCGCGGCGATCACCAACGGGGGCAGTTCGGCCTCGAAGCCGCCCAGAGGATAGACATTCTGCCAGGGTTCGGGATCCGCCATCCGGAACGCGGTGGCATCGACAAGGCTCGAAGCCGACGCAACCGCAACCACCAAAGCCAACAGAACAATTGCCGAACGGATGACGCGATCCAATCGACTCCTCCTTGATGCTGTTTCGGATCGATGCACTTTACGCCTTTTTGACGGATGCGTGAATTCGCTCGATTCGGTGACGTCTCGTCCACGGTTGCCTTGAGCAGAGCTTCTCCCGTCTAATGGTTGATCGGAGCGGGATACGGGGATCCATGGAGGTGAGAGTCGTGTTGCAGCGGAGAAAGAAGGCTCTTGGAGCGTGGAGAGCGATCTCTCTGAGTGTGGT
Organism: uncultured Thermotogae bacterium; assembly: GCA_964554715.1. Lineage (GTDB taxonomy): Bacteria > Bipolaricaulota > Bipolaricaulia > UBA7950 > UBA9294 > RXOA01. Next base: position 6,829 of record CAZKPU010000084.1, read on the forward strand.
GCTTGTTGTGCTTGCCTATTCGGTCGCTGCCGGAGGGCAAGAGACGGTTCGATTCGCCGATCGAAATCTGGAGGAGGCGGTGCGCGAGGCGGTATTCAAGCCCTCGGGGACGCTGTACGACTATGATGTCTCCTGGCTGACCCATCTCAACGCCGATCGCCGCGGTATCTCCGATCTCGGGGGGTTGGCAGCGTGTTCGTCCCTCACGACCGTGGATCTGGCCGAAAACGAGATCTCCTCGATCAGCGAGCTGGGACAGCTTGCCTACCTGCATGAGGCCTACCTTGCGGCAAACAACATCGGCAACCTGGCACCGCTTCGAGGGCTCGATCATTTGGAAGTGTTGGTGCTGGACGGCAACTCCGTGACCGACATCGCGCCGCTGGAAGATCTGATCACGCTCGAGCTGCTGCGCCTGCGGGACTGTAGCGTCTCTTCGCTGGAACCGCTTCGAGGGCTGACGTTCCTTGAACACCTCGCGGTCAGTTGCCAGGCGGGAACCGACCTTTCTCCACTGCAAGGACTGATCGAGCTGGAGCTTCTGTTCGTGGAGGCGGACAGCGCGCTGGACCTGGCGATCCTCGGTCGGATGGAGGATCTGAAGGTTCTCGGACTGGCGTCGGTCCGGGTGGGCGAATTCACCCCCTTGCGGTTCCTCGGCGATCTGGAAGGGGTGTATCTGAAGGATGTCGACGGACTGAACACATCCATCGAGCAGCTGCTCGATGCACGGCCACGTTTAACGTCGTTGGGACTCGAAAGCCTCTCCTTCGATCGGTTTACGGCGCTCACCGGCTTCGAGGAACTGGAGTCGCTCCAATTGGTGGACGTAGGGTTCGCGGATCTGGGGATACTCGTGGAGTTCCATCATCTTCAAGCGCTGGATCTGAGCGACAACGGGCTTTCCGAGGTCGGCCTGCTTGCGGAGTTGCGCGGGATCCGGTTGCTGGACATCTCGGATAACGAGATCTCCAGCCTCCAGGCGGTGGAACCGATCACCACGCTGCGGACGCTGGATATCAGCGGCAACCCGGTGACCAGCCTCGAGCCTCTGTGGAAGATGCGGGATCTGGAGACCCTCCGGATGTCGTCGACGGACATCAGCGACATCGCTGTGCTCCTACGACTTACGAACCTGGCCTACGTAGATCTGCGTGATACGCCGATCAGCGTGTCGGGCGGATCCGCGGCGCTGTCGGTGATCGACACGCTGGAGCAGCGAGGGGTCACAGTAGAGCGTTAGAGACAAGAGGACAGTGCAAAGGGAAGGGAAGGTCGAGATGGTCGGATCCTCCGAAGGCGTGATGAGTGTGGCATGGCCTCTCTTGGTGGTGATGATTCTGGGAGCGGTCTCGTTAGGCGTGGCGGCACACAAGCCGATTGCCGTCGGAGAGACCCATGCGACCCGTGATGAAGCGGTACGAGTGGTCGATATCGACGTATCCCAGGTGATCTACACCGAGATCACTCC
>CAZKPU010000084.1:8399-9769 GCA_964554715.1 uncultured Thermotogae bacterium
ACCGAGTCCTGGATCTTGCTGCAGCAAACGGTGCATCTTCCGCAGGCAGGACGATACGACCTTGTGGCGTTCTCCCTTCCCGATGGCGAACATCTGGATCCGCTCTGGGGGAAGCTGTGGATCGCGATCGGTGTTCGAGAGAAGTTCGGGCTATCCGATATCGTCAAACTTCCAAGCGTCGTTCGGGACGTCCGTGCGTTTCACGAAGTGCCGCCACGTGTCTCCGTTTCCGGTTGGATCCGGATCGCCGCGTTCGCGGCGATCACCGGCATCGCTGTCTGGGCGATCGTTCGCAGTCTGTAGGAGGCTTGCTGCGGTGGGAGCGGCGATTAGGACGGAACAATGATGCGTTCGGGGCGATCTTTTGCGTGTGTGACGCGTCCGATCGCTCGCCCGAGCGAATCCCTGGCGTTCTGAACCAAGAAGTGGGCGCGGTTGAGCACGTTGGTCTCGCTTGTGTTGTGGTCTAGGTCGATGTAGAGCACGCGGATGGACGGGTGGAACTGACGGAGGCGCTTCTCGATCCCCTTGGCAACGACCTGGTTGGCGATGCAGCCGAACGGCTGCAGACACAGGATGTTCTCTGCACCGGTCTTGGCGAGATGGATCATCTCGCCGGGCAGAAGCCAGCCTTCACCGAACCGACTGGTGAGAGAGATGACCTCCGAAGCCTCGCGCGCAAGCTCGCTAAGGTCCGGAAAGCGGCTCCCGTAAGGCACAGTTCCGAGGATCTCATTGGCCTTGTCAAGGATCCTCTGGATGGTTCGCTCCCCCGCCGGAAGCAGCCAGCCGAACGGATTCGGGTGACGGATCCCTTCAACCTCTGCCTGAGCGCGGTTCCGTATCCCTTGGAAGAAGAACGTAAACAGCGGTGGGATGACGACTTCCACGCCCTGCTCGGTGAGCCAACGAACGATCTGATGGTTGCTGTACCCTCCGTACTTCACATAGATCTCGCCGACCAAGCCGACCTTCGGATACGGCCGATCATCAACCGGGACGGCTGCGAATGCGGTCACGGCGTGCTGGAGGAAACCGAGAGCGGTGGAGGATGTGCGGCGCGAAGAGGCGAGCCAGCGCTTGGTGAGGTGCCTGGCAAGAGCGGCGGACTCACCTTTTTGGGTTTCGCGGACAGCGAGGGCTTGCTGCATCATCGCAAGGGCATCGGTCACGATGAGGGACATGGCTCCTCGGACGCCGAGCGCTACGGGATTGACCTTGAACCCCGGTTGGTGATGAAGCTTGCTCTTGGCGAACGACAACGCGACTGCCGGGATGTCTTCGAAGCCGGCTTGGGCGAGCCCCTTGGTCAGCAGGTTGACGTAGCAGGATGCGCGGCACTGTCCGCCGGTTTGCGTGATTCCGACGGC
>CAZKPU010000085.1:0-3542 GCA_964554715.1 uncultured Thermotogae bacterium
CGAACAGATCACCGTTGTGACGAAGGGGGCTCTCGAGTTCACGCTTCACGGGGTCACGCGAACGTTGCGACCGGGAGACGGCGTTCGGATCCGACCGAACGTTCGTCACAGCGCACGGACGCTTGCGGAAGCGACCGAGGCGTTCGATGCATGGAACCCCCCTCGCGAGGACTACAAGACTTCCGGGTAGCGATTCGAAGGGAGTCAGTCCTCGGCGTTTGCGAGGATGGACACAGCCAACGCGGTGACCCTTGTCATCGTTTCCACCGCTGACATATCCAGGGCCTCGGGGACATCGGTTGAGCGGTGGTAGTTGGGGTGGTGGACGAGCATGGATTCAACGGAGAAGCCGTCCCCTGTCGCCTCGTTCGTTGGCACGACGGCGGAGGCCGTCATCGTGACCGCAGGGATCCGGTACTCGGCAAGAGATACGTGATCCGACCACTCGATGACCGAACCGGCCGATACGATATCGACGTCTTCAATCCGGGCGGCTTGCGCGATGATCGATGCAAGATCGGACGCAGTGCTCTGATCGTCTCCGAACAGGGTCACGAACGTGGGTGCACCGATCGCCACCCCGAGCATATCCAGATTGAGCATCACGCACGACCGGTCAAGATCGTGCGTGATCAAGAGACCGGTGAGCACTTTGGAGCCGAGCCGCCCCATCTCCTCGGCCCCGAATGCAGCAAAGACCACGGATCTCTTCAGGTCAGGCGCCCACTCACTGAGGATCCGTGCGATCTCCAGCATCGCTGCAACGCCGCTGGCGTTGTCATCTGCTCCGTTCCGGATCGACGTGCCGCAAGGGCCGATGTGATCGTGATGAGCGCTGACGATCACAAACTCGTCGGGATAAACCTCCCCGGGGAGCACGGCAAAGATGTTCTTCCCTGTTCCGGATAGAAGAACGGCTCCATCGGACGTGCAGGATGCACCGGTCGTCTGATTCCACGGGTAGAACGACGTTCGGATGGGGAACGCGTGGACGAACGACTCGAGCTCGGCCGCCGCAAACGGCACAAGATGAAGAGCGATGAAACGGCGGACGATCCAGTCGACGACTTCGTCTTCGTCTTCCGTGGTTGCCAGCCGTCCATGACGGGCGTCATCCGCGAGCCAGCGGATGTCGTCGGACAAGCGCGAAGCATCGACCTGCTCGGCAACCTCCACCGCCGCTTCGCCGGTGGATTGCGCCGCAAGAAGAAAGATCAACACCGTGACCCACTGCGCAATCCTTCGGGGCTGCATCCTTCTCTCCTTATGTGTCTTCAAGGCGGTGCAGGTCGATCGCTGCGCTAAGCAGACAGAAACGCGGCAAGCGCCCCGATCGCTCCGGCAAGAAGCAGGCCGAAGCCGGTGACGATCTTCCACTCCCGTCTCTCTGCGAAGTATCCGGGGCTGTTGATCAGCGTGTACAGCAGCATGCCCAGTGACAACGGAAACCACCACGCGGACCATGCGGCGTTGCAGAGCAACGAGAAACCGGACACGATCAGAGCGACGGCGCTGATCGCCTCCGCGATGCAATGGAACGTCAATTCGCGCTTGCCGCGTCCGGAGTAGGGTTCATCCGGCTCGGGGATCCGTCGGGCGACGAGTGTCCATGTCCATTGGAGCAACATCAGCAAGCCGACGGCCAAGGCATACACGGCTGGGAACAGCATAGATCTCCTCTCGACGGATCGTCCGAATTCGCCCGGCGTCAAGCCAGCCCGGACGCCATCGTAAGCCGGACCAGCGTGATTGACAATGAACCTCTCGGATTTCGTTTCTCTCAGGCGAAGGAACGAGATACGATCAGTGTGGACGCGGGACTGCACGTTTCCCGTGCCCGAGTCGATGTTCGACCCGAACGGGATGAGCGAAAGGATAGATATGAAGTCGCTGAACGAGCTGTACCGGATCGGCATGGGACCGTCGAGCAGTCACACGATGGCGCCACGGAGAGCGGCGGAGCGGTTCGGCGAGAAGAACGGAAACGCGTCCGCCTTTCGGGTGACGCTTTTTGGCAGCCTTGCAGCGACCGGAGCCGGACATCTGACGGATGAGGCCGTCCGCGGGGCGCTGGCCCCCCGCCCCGTCGAGATCGTCTGGCGTCCCGAAGAGACACTTCCGTTGCATCCCAACGGGATGAGATTCGAGGCGATCTCCCCGGCAGGGGAGATCGCCGACCGGTGGCAGGTCTACAGTCCGGGAGGCGGAGCTCTGCTTGAGGAAGGCAAAACCGAAGAAGCCGATCCAGTTTATCCCGACCGGTCGCTGTCGGCGGTTCTCGATCGCTGTGCACAGACCGGCGAAGCGCTTTGGGAGTACGTCGAAGCGTGTGAAGGAACCGGAGTTTGGGAGTTGCTCGCCCGCGTATGGCAGGCGATGCAACAGGCGATCGAGCGAGGTTTGACGACCGAGGGCCGTCTTCCCGGAGGGATCGGCGTTTCGCGCAAGGCTCGCGCGCTTGCGCGCAGAGCGGAGCTGTTCGACGAGCCGCTGGAGCGGCGCGGACTTCTTGCTGCCTTCGCCTTTGCGGTGGCCGAGGAGAACGCAGCCGGCGGCATCGTCGTTACGGCACCGACATGCGGTTCGAGCGGCGTGGTGCCGGCGGTGCTGCGAAGCATGACCTCGATGATCGAATGCACCCAGACCGACCTTCTGCATGCGTTGGCTACTGCGGGGTTGGTCGGGAATCTTGTCAAGCACAACGCGTCGATCTCCGGTGCGGAGATCGGCTGCCAGGGAGAGATCGGGACAGCGTGCGCGATGGCCGCCGCGGCGGCGACGCAGCTATACGGCGGAACGGTTCATCAGATCGAATACGCCGCCGAGATGGGAATCGAGCATCATCTTGGCCTGACCTGCGATCCTGTCGCTGGCTTGGTCCAGATTCCCTGCATCGAGCGCAACGCATCCGCAGCGATGCGTGCCCTTGATGCGGCCCAGTTCTCCCTGCTGCTCGACGGAACCCACCTGATCTCGTTCGATGATGTGGTTTCGGTGATGAACGAAACAGGACATGCGCTGCCGTCGCTCTACCGCGAAACGGCCGCGGGAGGGCTTGCCCGAGCGTACGAGAAACGGCGACGTTCCTAGCCATCCCACAAGCCGCTTCCACCCTTTCCACCCTCCTATCGACACGCTGCAGCAGCGATGGCTGTGCGTTGGAAAAGGCGCTTCCGGTCGGGAGCGCATCGTTTCGACTCTCGGCATCGAGGCGTCGACTCCCGGGATCGATCTCCGATTCACTCGCATCCGATCGTTGAGTACAATCAAAAAGGATGGACGAAATGAAACGCCGCGGCGCTGCGGCGAGGAGGTGGTCGTCCGGGAGCAAGAGGATGAAACCGCGAGCTAAGGGGACCGGGGATTCAGCGGAAAGGAGGCAAAGCTCGTGAAGACGTACAAGCGATATCTGTTGCTGGTGCTGTGTCTGGTGATGCTGGGAGGGACGGCGGCGACGAGGGCCGGTCCGATCGAACCTCCCGTTGGCGTGGACACGTTCCGCGGCGCTTGGGGCGGATCGGTCGCAAGCGGTCCGCACACCG
>CAZKPU010000085.1:3552-9737 GCA_964554715.1 uncultured Thermotogae bacterium
CAGGAGATCCCACACGGTTCGTCGCCACCGGCTGCCTTTCGGTTTCGGCACATCAGCCCAATCGACGGGCCAAGGCACCCACGGCTCCTCTGTCGGCGCGGCTGGTTCTCCTCGGGGGCGGCGAAGTCCGAATGACGTTGCTGAGCACGCTGTTTTTCGGCGGCGAGGGGCTGATCATCCGCCTGGTAGGAACGGCGGATATGGGTGGCGCGTCGGTTGCGGATGATCGCGTGGAGGAAGGTGTTTTCGAGACGGCGCAATTCGAGGGAACCTGGGAAGCCCAACACCTTGACCGCCGGTGTGTCCGCTGTGACGGGGTCGATCCCGACGACCCGGTGATCCTCTACGAGGCCGATGTCTACGGTCACTCGAACGACAGCTACTTCGGGAGCATCCTCGAACTCCGGCGCACAAATCTTGCCGCGGCCTCGATCCGGGTCACGCTTCCCGGAGGTGCGGAGGTCGAACTTCCTCCGTACACGGATGTCTTCTCGCCGGATGTCGATTTCGTCAGTCTGTTCCGCTTCATCGGGCTCGTGGATGGGCTGCCTGTTGCAGGCGGGACCTACACATTCACGGCGCTGGACATCCTTGGCGAGCCGATTCCGGGGGTTGTGACCACGGATGTGTACGTCGGCGAGTATCAAATTCCGCCTCCCACGAACGTGCAGTTGGCGGATGACCCCGGTGGGATTCTCGTCACGTGGAACCAGACGACCGTCCTGCCCGGGGCGTTCGATCCGGGAAGCGGTGTAGGGTTTAATCAGATCACGCTGTTGCAGCGGCAAAACGGCGATTGGCACGATGTTTACGGCGAGGCGGGGATCAATGGGAACGTCACGCTGATCCCCAACCATGTCTTGCAGGCGCTTCTTGATGAGCACGGGCCGGGGCTTGAGTATCGAGTGATGGTCAGCTCGTTCTCCGTGGCGCCGAACGACAGCGCCGGGTATGGACTCGAGTTCAACGCAACGCAATCGGATTCCCCGACGTTCATCCTCAGCGATGTCGGTCCCGTCTTGTCGACGGCTTCCGCTGCGCAACAGGGAACACCGGCCGATCGCGAAGCCGGCCTGCGCAGCGACGCGATCCGCCTGGATCCGAATCCGGTTCGTGACACGAACACCGCCCATTTCACGTTCCTCGGAGACGCGTCGGCGGTGCGTGTCCAGGTGATCGATCTTGCCGGTCGCGTTGTGTTCGATAGCGGTGTGGTCCACGGCACGGAGTGCCTGTGGCATCTGGAGAATCAGGCGGGAGACGTCGTTGCCAACGGCGTCTATGTCTATCGGATGATGGTGTACGACGATCTCGGGGCTGTCACGGATACCGAAACCGGCCGGATTTCCGTGCTTCGATAAGTGAGCATGTTCCGAGGCTATAGGGGTCGTCGGCGCTGTGAGGCGCCGGCGATCCTTGACTCATGCGGCGCAACGGCCGGATCTCGACAACGCCCCCATAGCCGGTGTATCTTCTTATCGGTCTGACGGTTCCTCGAAGGAGGTACGCATGCATTGGCATCGGCAACCCGGCTCGATCCGCAACACGATGACCCAAGCCGCTGTGCGCGCCCACCGTCGCCCCCGTACGTAGCGAAGTCGACGCGGTGCATCCGCCCCGCCGCCTTCGCCTGCAAGCAGATCGGATCGATCCAACGGAAGATCACGGAGGAGGTGAGTCCCATGGGGACAGGAAGCGAATCAACTACCAGTGGACCTTCGAGTACGGTTCCGCTACCGATCGGAAGGAACGCCGACTAGGAGCCCGAGTTCACCGCCGGAACGGCGATGGATTCGTCGTCCTTCCGGAGGCGTTCTCGGAGCATGTTCTCAACCGCGCTGCTTGGCGCGAAGTCAAGCAACGGGTAGCCCGGCTCTCCGCGCAGCAACCGCCGACGCCTTTGATCGTCGGTGCTGTCCGGTGTCTTGAGAACGGGGGGATCGCAGAGATCGGCGCGGCAGCCGATCTTGTGTCGGGGCCGGCACTCAACCCGAACGTTGCGCTGTGGCGGGTGATCCACCGGGTTCATCTGCGAGCGGAGCGTTCGGAGAGAAGCTCTGCAGATGAGAACGGTCGGGATGCGTGCCGTTGGGGGGTTTGGGTGAAGGCGGCGGATTAAGCACGATCCGCCGGGTTCCGCGCCGGACATCCAACCCGCCGGGCGTGGTGAACGATACAGCGGGCACCTGTGATTGGCAGCTCATCCTTGCGGGGTGATGGATGGATTGGATTGCAGCCTGGCATCCGTTGGTCCAAGCGTTGGTGGCGACGAGCTTCACGTGGTTTCTGACCGCGTCGGGAGCGGCGTGCGTCTTTCTGTTCCGGTCGATCAGCCGCCGCGTTCTCGACGGGATGCTCGGGTTTGCCGCGGGAGTCATGATTGCGGCCAGTTTCTGGTCGCTTCTTGCCCCGGCGATCGATCTTGCCGAGCAGCTTGCGGTTCCCGGATGGATCCCAGCGGTTGTCGGATTCCTGCTGGGAGGGGGGTTCTTGTGGGTTGTGGACAAGACGCTCCCTCACTTGCACGCGCCCGGATCCGGCTCGGCGTCAGGCTCAGAATCCAGTTCGGGCTCCGCGGAGCAGCTCGAAGGGATCCCGACATCGTGGAACCGGAGCGTCCTGTTGGTGCTGGCGATCACCCTCCACAACATCCCCGAGGGGCTTGCTGTCGGTGTGGCGTTCGGCGCAGTTGCCGCAGGCCTGCCTGGTGCCGGGATCGCTGGCGCGGTGGCGCTTGCGTTGGGGATCGGGATCCAGAACTTCCCCGAAGGGATGGCGGTTTCGGTTCCGCTTCGCCGTGAGGGGCTCAGCCGGGCGCGCAGCTTTCTGTACGGACAGCTTTCGGGAGTTGTCGAACCTGTGGCGGGGGTCCTCGGTGCCGTCGCGGTTTTGCTGATCCGCCCCCTCCTTCCGTATGCGTTGTCATTTGCTGCCGGCGCGATGATCTATGTTGTCGTCGAGGAACTGGTCCCCGCGGCTCATCTCGACCGACACGGCCACGTAGCGACGATCGGTGCGATGCTCGGATTCGCCGTGATGATGGTGCTCGATGTAGCTCTGGGTTAGTGAAACACCTCGACCGGGGATCCTCGGCGGGATCGATCCCGAGCGACGCGTGCCGTCCCTAGCCGGTCGGCGAAGTCACGGGTCGGATCGGCTGCCCGCTCTTGGTGACGACCAGCAGGTCTCTCACAATCGATTCGCTCATCCGGTGGGGGGCGGAGAAGCTCTCCACTTCGGCCTCGAGGTCGGCAAACACGGCAGCAAGGGCATCGCGTTTGGGTTGGTAGCGGTTGAAGATGAGAACGAGGGCCCCATCCTCCCGCAGACTTGCCAGCCATCCCCGGGCACAGGCCGTAACCAAATCCAGCGGGTTCCTTCGTGACCCGCCCCCGAACTGTACGCCGTACGGCAGATCGCTGACGATGAGATCGAAACGCTTTCCGCCAAGCAGCTCCGGAGCGTTCCGGCTGTCGCCTGTAAGCAATTTCAGCGTGTGTTCGGCGATTTCGTATTGAACGAACTTCCCGATTCCCTTTTTGCTCTTCTGGCCGGCAAAGCCTTCAGCGTAACGATGCTTGAGACGGTGGAGCTTGGTCTGCTTCTTCACATGGCGATGAAGCGCTTCGATGGCGTCGGGGCGCTGCTCGATCCCCGTTGCGTGCAGCCCATAGCGAAGCGCCCACAGCAAGGTCGTCCCCCTACCGGCCATCGGATCCAGAAGCGATCGGGCAGGGTTGCCGCCCGGGCGGAATCGCAGACCGATGTTGATGGCAAGCTGTGTCACCAATTCGTTGGTCTTACCTTGATACTTGACACCGAAGACGAGGTCTTCGGGAAGAAGGAAACCGGTCTCCGCCGAAACCGGCATCCACCCCGAACGCTCTCTGTCGCAGAAGACTCCTTGAACAAAGGAGAGCCTCGCCAGCGAGTGAAGCGTGGATTCTTCCAGATCTGTGTTCAGGAAATCGAGACCGCCGATCCGTTCGAATACCACTTCCGCCTGCGGGAAGTGTGCAGCGAACTCGGCCCGGGCGACGTCCAAAACGGATGCGTAGTACGCCCCCTTGGCAAGGGGAGAGACAAGAAGCTTGAACTTCATGAGCCGATTCTACTCACGAACGGGTCGGATGGGCAGGGGAGTGCCGCGTTGCTCGCTGTCCTCTGCGACATGGACAAGGTGGGTCGATACAGGTATTCTAGTAGAACAATACCACAATTCGAGGTCAAGACATGTCCGATCCCCTGAAGATCACGGAAGCAACCGCCCTGGCGCTTCATGCCGTTGCCGGAATCGCATCCTTCGGTGAAACGACGACCACGGCTCAGATCGCGACGTCGTTGTCCGCTTCTCCGGCGCATCTTGCGAAGGTTCTGCAGAGGTTGGTTCATGCGGGACTGCTCACCGCCACACGAGGACCGAGCGGTGGGTACCGTTTGGCAAGAAGGCCGGAAGATATCATGCTATCGGATGTTTACGAAGTGATGGAGGGCTCGCCCCGGAGGGACGGCTGTTTGTTTGCGGCGCCGGTTTGCGGCAACGCCGAGTGCATCATGGGCAAAAGCGTCAAACAGGCTCGCCAGGTGCTATGGGACTATCTGCGGAAGACATCGGTTCGGGATCTTGTGCGGAAAGGGAGCTAAGGGAGGAACGCGATGAGCATGTTCTGCTATCAGTGTGAGCAGACGAAGGACGGGACCGGGTGCACGGAGTTCGGCATCTGCGGGAAGGATCCGCGGACGGCGGCGTTTCAGGATCTGCTGATCCACGTCTGCAAAGGAGTCGCGGTTGTGGCGAACCGCGTCCGGGCGTCGGTAGCCGTCGATCTGTTGCGGGATGCGGACCGGTTCATCGCCGAGGGGTTGTTCACGACGATCACCAACGTGAACTTCGATCCGGCCCGATTGGAGGAGATCATACGCCGTGGCGTAGCGGTTCGCGATCGACTGATTGCGGATCAGACGGAGTGCAGCGGGAACCCCCTCGAAGCGATGTCCCCGGGGGTGTCTGGAACACCGCTCTCAACGGTGTCTTGGAAGCCGGCGACGGATTCGAACGGATTGCTTGCGCAGGGATACGAACTGGCGATCGATCGGCGGCAAGCTGCGCTGGGCGAGGACGTTGTCGGCCTGCAGGAGCTTCTTCTCTACGGACTCAAGGGAGCGGCGGCGTACGTGGACCACGCGATGATCCTCGGTCACGAGGATCCAGCGGTGTGGGCGTTTCTCAGCGAGGCGCTTGCGTTTCTCGCCGAGGATCCGGCCGATATCGACCGTCTGCTCGCGATGTGCCTGCGCTGTGGCGAGGTCAACCTTCGGGTGATGGAGCTTCTCGACGAAGCGAACACAGGAGCGTACGGAGATCCCATTCCAACGGATGTCCGGATCGATCCGGTCGCCGGCAAGGCGATCCTTGTGTCGGGACACGATCTGAAGGATCTCGGAGAGTTACTGAAACAGACGGAAGGGACAGGGATCCAAGTCTATACGCACGGAGAGATGCTGCCGGCGCACGGGTACCCGGGGTTGAACCGGCATCCGCACTTGGCCGGGAACTACGGCGGAGCGTGGCAGGATCAACAGAAGGAGTTTGCGGCGTTCCCGGGCTCGATCTTGATGACCACCAACTGCATCCAGAAGCCGGTGTCCAGCTACGCGGACCGGATCTTCACCTCCGGACTGGTTGCGTGGCCCGGGGTTCCGCATATCGCCGATCGGGATTTCTCGCCGGTCATCGAAGCGGCTCTCCGCGCCGACGGGTTCGGTAACGACGGCCCGGGCCGGACGATCAAGGTCGGGTTCGCGCACAGCGCCGTGCTCGGGGTTGCCGGGGATGTGATCGATGCTGTCAAGAGCGGCGCGATCCGGCACTTCTTCCTGGTCGGCGGGTGCGACGGCGCCAAGCCCGGACGTAACTACTACACGGAGTTTGCGCAGGCCGTTCCCGATGACTGCGTCATCCTGACGCTTGCCTGCGGGAAGTACCGTTTCAACAAGCTCGATTTCGGGACGATCGGCGAGATTCCCCGCCTGTTGGATATCGGACAGTGCAACGACGCGTACTCGGCGGTACGTATCGCCCAAGCGTTGGCCGGCGCATTCGAGACGGACGTGAACTCGCTTCCGTTGTCGTTCGTGCTTTCATGGTACGAGCAGAAGGCGGTGGTGATTCTCCTGAGCCTCCT
>CAZKPU010000086.1:0-9737 GCA_964554715.1 uncultured Thermotogae bacterium
GGATTGCAGCGATCAGCCATGCGGCGCCGGCGGCACACAAGATCTGCATCACGTTTGCGGAGATCGGGGACGTTCCACCGGCCAGACCCTGCTTCGACAACACGTAGCGGCTTGCTTGGGCCGCCGCGGCCGCGATGGCGAACAGGAGTCCGATCTTCACGCTACGGGTTCGCTCCCCCGCTTTGTCGTCTGCTTCATCCGAGGATCCGGCAGAGGGTCGCCGGCCGAGTACGATCAAGATGCCAAGGATCACAGCGCCCACGGCAACCACCTGCCACGCCGACAGCTTCTCCCCGAGGGTGATCCATGCGATGGCGGCGCTGAACACCGGGACAAGCGCCATTACCAGCGATGTTCGATGCGCTCCCAGCCGGCGCAGTGCGGAGAAAAGGAGCGTATCCGAGACGGTGAATCCAACGACACCGGATGCCGCAAGCCATGCCCATGTACCGAGATCTGCACGCGGCAGCGGTGTTCCGTAGACGGCGGTGTGTGTGATGAACAGCAGTCCCAGTGCGACAAGAAGCCTCATCCGGTTGAGCGCCGACGCGCCGTAGCGGTGAACGGCGATCGAGAATAGAACGTACGTTGCCGACCAGGAGAGCGCGGTGGCGAGGGCAACCGCTTCCGCCGCTCGAATCGATAGCATCCTCTGTCCTAGCCGCCGGTCAGCGGCTCGAAGGCGGCGATGAAGTGTCGGAGAGGCCCGGTCCCGCTGACGATCCGGTACCCGCCGAGCGAGTCCGCTCGAGCGATCACCGTGGCGGCCGCTTCGACGATGGCATCGAAGTGCTCGCGCGTGTACATGCGCCGGGGGACGGCGAGACGAACCAGCTCCAGCGGGGCAAGGACTTCTCGCCCTTGCTCGTCGGTGTGGGCAAACATGACACTGCCGATCTCCACGGTTCGGATGCCTGCTTCGAGATACAGCTCCACGGAGAGCGACTGCCCGGGGAACTCGCGCTGAGGAATGTGAGGAAGCGCTGCGTGGGCATCGATGTAGACGGCGTGTCCGCCGATCGGAAGCAACACGGGGATCCCGGCGCCGCGGAGCGCATCGCCCAGGTAGCGCACTTGACCGATCCGGTCTTCGAGGTAGGCGAGATCGAGCGCTTCGTACAGTCCGACGGCGAGCGCGTCCAGATCTCGTCCGGCGAGCCCGCCGTAGGTCGGGAACCCCTCCATGAGAATCAGGCGCTCACGGGCCTTGTCGAACCATTCGTCATCGTTCATGGCAACGATTCCGCCGATGTTCGTCAGGCCGTCTTTCTTGGCGCTCATCGTCATTCCGTCGGCAAGGGCGAACATCTCGCGGGCGATGTCGATCGGCGAATTCTGCTCATAGCCGGCCTCGCGTTTGCGGATGAAGTAGGCGTTCTCGGCGTAGCGGCATGCATCGAGGAACAGCGGGAGTCCATGTTCGTGGGCGATTTCCGAAACCTCGCGGAGGTTTGCCAGCGAGACGGGCTGCCCGCCGCCGCTGTTGTTCGTGATCGTCATCATCACCATCGGGATCCGCTCGGTTCCGATCTCGGCGATGAGCCGGCGAAGCTTTGCCGGATCCATGTTGCCCTTGAACGGAAGATCGAGTGTCGGATCGTTGGCTTCGTCGATCACGAGGTTGAGCGGCTCCGCTCCGTTGGCGAGGACGTTGGCCCGGGTGGTGTCGAAATGCATGTTGCTGGGCACGACATCCCCCGGCTTCAGAACGGCGGAGAACAGAACGTTTTCCGCTGCACGCCCCTGGTGTGTCGGGAGGATGTGGCGGAAACCGAAGATGTCGGTGGCGGCGTCGAGGAACCGCTGGAAGCTTCGGCTGCCGGCGTACGACTCGTCCCCCCGCATCATCGCCGCCCATTGCTCTTGGCTCATGGCGCCGGTACCGGAATCGGTCAGCAGGTCAATATACACATCCTGTGCTTGAAGCTGGAACAGGTTGTAGCCTGCTTCGCGGATCCGTTGCTCTCGTTCACCTCGGGTGAGGCATGCAATCGGTTCGATGACCTTAATGCGATATGGCTTGAACGGCGTTCTCCTCGGCTGATCCACCCGGCGCCTCCTTGTGTCGATCATTGGAATGCCCGTTTGCCTGCAGAGCGAGAGTTGGGCTCGGCGGAAGATGGTAGGCGATGAGAACAGGTGTGGCAACCACAACAGGGTTGACGACGAGTAGTCGTTCGCGCCACAATGTCTCCGGAGGGGGTATGCACCACGCAATCGAGGAAGCAGTGGAGCTTGGTGACTTCGATGCGCTGCTCGTGAGGCTGCGAGAGGCAAACGGGAGCGAGATCCGATCGGCAGCGCAGCAGATTCTCCGCCGGAAGGACGATCATCGTGTCGTCACCGAGGCGAAGGCGCTGGCGGGACGTAAGTCTCCGAAAGCTCGTGTTCTTGCGTGCCTGTTGCTTCCATCATCCTACCCCCAGGACTACGAGGGAGCCGTGTGCGCTCTACGCGCGCTTGCCTGCGATGACGATCGCTATGTGCGGGAAGCGGCGGCGATGGCGGCGGGCAAGATCCTTCAACAGGACTTCTTCCCGATGCTGGAGGAGCTGCGAAGGTGGGTGGACGGCAAGTCGGCCTTCGGCCGCGCTGCGGCGCTGGCGGCGGCGAGTTCGGCGGCGTGTGTGTCGTGCATCGACTGGGGTGAGCCGCTTGTCCGGCTGATCGAACCGCTGCTCGAAGTTCGGGATGCCAACCTGCGACGGCGTGTGGGTCCGGGGGCGATCAGCAACGGACTGCTTGCCTACCACCGGGATATCACGTTCGAATATCTGATCAAGTGGTCCACGTCCTCGGATGCACAGGTGTTGTGGAACGTCGCGATGTCGTTTTCCGGCCCGAGTGCTGCGCCGATCGCCAAGAAGGCGCTGATCATCCTTCGCCGTTTGGCGGTCGACCCTCGGCGCTTCGTGTGGCGAGCGACAGCTTCGGCGATGTGGCAATTGGGCAGGCATAGCCCGGATCTTGTCCGCAGCGAGTTGTCTCGCTGGCTGGAGGATGAAGACCGCGTCGATGTCGCGCGGCACGCACTTCAGCATCTGTAGCGCGTCGGGGTCCCGTCTTGAGCCGAGCGCCACTCCCGCACCTTCCGCCGATCCCGGTATAATCGGCCCCATGAACGAGACGATTTGCGGTGCGGTTGTTACGGGAAGTGCCCGGGGGATCGGAGCTGCAACAGCGCGGCTTCTTGCAGCGCAAGGGTACGGGGTGTGCATCAACTACGTGACGAACAAAGCGGCTGCCGTCGCCGTCACGGAGGAGATCGTTCGCGATGGAGGGCAGGCGTTTGCGGCTTGCGCCGACGTGAGCGATCCGGAGCAGGCGAAACGGTTGGTGGAGCAGACCGCCGAGCGGTTCGGTGGAATCCGTGTTGTCGTCAACAACGCAGGAGTCTCACAACACCGTTCTTTTGCCGAGATGACGGCAGCGGATTGGGATTTTGTCGTTCGCGTGAACCTCTCCTCGGCAGCGTACGTATCGATGGCGGCTCTGCCGTTCTTGACGAAGCAGCCATATGGCCGGATCATCAATGTCTGCTCCCTACGAGCGATGACCGGATCCGGGCACGGCGCCCACTACGCAGCGGGGAAGGCGGGCTTGATCGGATTGACCAAGTCGCTCGCGTTGGAGCTGGCGCCGGCGATCAGTGTGAACGCTGTATCTCCGGGGTACACGAACACAGACATGAACGCCGCTTCGCTTGCCACCAAGGGAGACGCGATCCGCGCCTCGATTCCCGTTCACCGGGTCGCCGAGCCAAGCGAAATCGCAGCGGTCATCGGTTTCCTCAGCTCGGAACAGGCAGGATACATCACCGGGGAGACGATCAACGCCAACGGCGGGATCTACATGGGATAGTGGACTCTTCAGTCGGCGTTCTCACCTAGGCCCGTCCTTCATCCCGATCGGCTTCGCCTTGGCACAAGTTGGTGTGCATGATCGAGGCGTGACGACCGCCAGGCGCGCGCTCGAGTTCGTAGATCGGTCCTTTCAGGCCGGCTTCCTTCGAGACGGATTCAATACGCGCCAGATCCTCCTCATCGAGGGCGAACGAGAATACGCGCACGGTGTCGGCGATGTGGTCGGAACGTCGGACACCGACGATTGCGGCGGCGACGGAAGGCTTCTGCAGGATGTACCTTGTGGCAACGGTTGCGATCGACACGTGGTGCTTGTCTGCGATCAGCCGGAGCACGCGCAGAAGACGCTGGACCGCGCTCCATCCGCCGAACTCTTCTATGATGAGGCGGTACTTCACCAAGGATCTGTTCTCCAGCGGGATCAGCGGGTCCGGCTGATCGAGGTAGCGATCCGACAGGAACCCACCGGCGACCGTGCCGTAGCACAACAGAGAGACTCCGTGGCGTTCACATAGCGGGAGCATCGCGTGCTCGGGCCGACGATCCAGCAGCGAGAACTGCACCTGGTTGGAGACGATGGGAACGCCCGCATCGAGCAATATCTGCAGGTGGGGTGCATCGAAGTTCGTGACGCCGATGTTGCGGATCAGCCCCTGCTGCCGCAAACGGTTGAGTGCAAGGCCCGCCTCAACGACCCCCGGGATGCGGAAGTCCCACCAATGGAGCTGGACCAGATCCAGCTGCGCGACCCCTAGCCGGATTCGGGACCGCTGGACGATCGATGCGATGTCTTCTGTCGTAAGGGTGGGAAGGCTCTGCAAATCGGGAACACACTTCGTGTGGATGTGAATCGGCACGCTTCCTCGTCCGGGCCGGCCCCGAGCGGCACAGAGACACTGCCCGAGCAGCGCCTCGACCCCGGTGTAGATGTCGGCGGAGTCAAACGTAGTCAGGCCGGCATCCATCAGCTTCTCGAACAGGTCGAAGCTGTCCGCTAGCGGGCGTTGGCTGTGCCCCTCCGATAGCTGCCAGGTTCCGTTGATGATCCGGGGCACGGCATACGTCTCCGTCAACTTGGCAGCAGGGACGAGGATCTTCTCGGCGCTCACGGGGACTCCCCCTGCCCACCAAGTGGAACAACGGTGACATCCCCGTGATGGAACGTTCGCTTGCCGATCCGCCGGATGCGGAACCGTCCGCCGCAGTGAGGATCCGGGCAGGCGATTTCGGTATCCGTTGTCATCCAGTCGTTCGGGTTGGTGACCCGCTGTTTGGCCGGGAGAAGGGGGAGGATCGCCGCCAAGGGATAGATCGGAAACGTCTGCCCCGGTGGGAGGCTCAGGCTCTCCCCGCGCAGCTCGAAGTAGGAACCAACCGGGTGATCGCAGACCATCGGGCGGCCCGAACCATCTTCGACCACCTCGACACGCAGATCGTACAACTCGAACGTATCGTCGTTCTCGGGAGCCGCTTGCGGCGGTTGCTTGTCGTTGCTTGGCGGCATCCTCGGATCGGATCGATGTTGCTGGTCAGTCATCTTTCTCCCCTTCCGGCCTGTCGGCATGCGTTGACGGTCCGAGACCGGAACGATTCTACGTTGTCTGTCGTTATGTCTATCTTACAGCGGAGGGACGCACAGCAGCTCCTGCTGAGGGCGACTGAGGAAACGACAACCGTCCCCAGTGACGACGATGTCTTCCTCCAGGCTCACCTGACCGTAGTCCTCAGTGGTGACGTACAGCTCCAGCGTGAAGACGTTCCCTTCCTCGAGAGTGCCGTTGGGAGCATCGCCGTATCGTTCCCACAGCGGGCCGAGCAGGGTTCCGCCATCGTGTGCAACACGTCCGACCTGGTGCCCGAGCGCGTGTTGAAACGGCTGATAGCCATGTTCGGACACGACGCGGCGCGCCACCGTGTCCACTTGGTGGCCGCAGATGCCGGGCCGAACGGCTTCCGCGGCGGCGGCGATCGCACTGCGCACCGTATCGAACGCATTCGTGACCTGTTCGGGGATCCGTTCGGGAGGTCCGAAGAAGAACATCCGCTGCAGATCGGAACAGTAATCCTCGAAGCGAACACCGAAGTCGAGGTGCAGGAGCTGCCCTTGCCGGGTGACTGCATCGGTGGGACCGAGATGGCCGAACGCCTTGTCCGGTCCGGCGTCCACGGCCGGGTTGTGATCGGCCTGCCAGGCATCTCCGACGTTGTAGGCCTTCATACGCTCGTGAACGAACCGGTGGATCGAACGCTCGCTCTGCCCGATGGCAAGCGATTCATGGAGTTCGGCGAAGATCTGCTCGGTGATCCGCACCGCACGCTCGATTCGAGAGAGTTCTTCGGGTGTCTTGCGGCCACGGAGCCGTCCGATGATCGGAGCGGCACTCACCAAGCGGGCTGCGTACGGGGTTCCTTCGAGCGAGCGTAGTAGCAACTTCTTCATTCCCGCCGTCAATCCGTCGGCGGCGACATCATCGACGCTTTCGTTGACAGCGATCGAGGCGGGATCGATCCTCGTCAATTCGGTGACAAGCGGCTCGGAGATCCCTTCCGTATACGGGACGATCCGGTCGAAGAGACCCTCGGGAACCCCGGCGGCATCGAAGTTGCCGACGATCGCCAGCTTTTCCCCCGATCGTGTGTACAGAAGCGCTGACGGCCAGACGAGATCGCCGCCGTAGATCAGCGGGAGGACGGGATCCATCATCTGCGACGTTTCGCGGACCCAGACCAGCCAGCAATCGATGTCGGACTGCCGGAGGATGTCTGCGATCTGATCGGTTTTCTGTAGTTGCAGGCTTGCCATGCGGGGCCTCCTTGGTTTCGAGTGTGGATCCTCTCAAGGGGGAGAGTGTAGGAGGGATGCACGCCCGCATCCAAGGAGGCACTGCGGGTCCTTGCGAGAGGCCGGTTCTCATGCCCGATTCCTCGCTTCAAGAAAGCGCGGGACCCCTCCCTTGATCAAGGAGGATGTCCCGCATGCTGTCGGCAGATCTCCTGTCAGGGCGCACTCGCCTACATACACATCCCGGCAACGGAGGCCCCTGCGGCGATGGCGGTAAGCGCCAGCATCGCGTAGTCGTACCAGTCTCGCTTGATCTCGTACCTGCTGGGATCATCTACGGCATCGTCAAACGGAGTCATCGCGGTTGCCACGCCGGGCGAACGGCTCTCCTGACCCCACTGGTCGAGCATCTCCTGCGAGGAGGCCAGCAGATCCACGCTGGAAGCGAGCCTCGGAAGCATCTCCGGAACGACGTTTGTGGCGATCCGCTCCATGGCGTTTCGCGATGCGGAAGCGCTGACGAGATCGGCCGCTTCGAGGATCGCCCCGGCGATGACGCCAGCGAACGCTTCGGGATCGCTCTCCATCCATCCGGCGAGGGAGCCGTGGCTCAGGATCTCGCTGGCTGCGGCATCGGCGATGCCTCCGGCCGTGAGAGCGTAGCCGAAGAAGATGCAGTTCGGCCACGGCCACGGCCATGGAAATTCGGGTGGAAACACGGGCCACCCGGCCGTGTCGGCTGCCGTTTGCTCCCACAGGGCAAGCGTCCCCGCCTGCTCCATCACAGTTCGCATCTCGAAGATCGTGTCGATCATCGCTGCGAACCGATCCGCGTCTGCCGTGAGTGCCTGAGCGACAGCGGGCAGCACCCGCGTCCGAAACGCACTCCAATCCACGCAATCCGACGACCAGATCGTTGCGACTCGATCGTAGTGCTGTGCCAACTCCAGTGCGACCATCCGATCCCAACAGGCGTCGCAGGCTGCGGGGGGCACATACCCGGGTTCGCCGATGGTGATCCACGTACGGTGCACACCCTCATCCGCCGTAACCAGGCCGCCGAACCCGAGCAGAACCATCCACAGAAGCGATACCATCACGATCCATCTTCGATTTTGGTGCATAGGATTCACCTCCTGGTGAGGCTAGTAGCTCGCCCATCCGTAGATGACAAGGAAATGGCAGCCCGTGCAAAGCTGCTCGTCCCGTGGATCCCCCGACTCCAGTTCCTTCATGAACTCGAAGACGTGTTGTCTTGCGGTTTCATCGTAGCGTCCCGCTCCGTAGGCGTTGGTTTGCCCGCCGGTGCGGCGGTCGAGCCGGTAGTCGTAGAGGTCCATGTAGTAGTAGTCGGCGTCCTCGACTGCTCCGTTGTTCTCTTGGACAAGAAGCATGTCATCCCCGCGGTCGTAGTCTCGGCCGTCTCCGTTGTCGAAGATGAGAAACGCCTCGAAGCCTCGGGCGAAACTGCGGTTGGTATCGATCACCATCGCCAGATACAAGTGCGTTCCGTCGCGCTTCTGATAGATGGTGGCGTTGTAGCGGCCCAGGCGCATCGTCTGAACGGAGCTATCGTCCCACTCGGGACCGATGATGCCGTCCAGATCGTCCATAGATAGCGGTGCGCCGCCGCCGATCTCCGCTTCCGGCTCCGCACCGAACAACGGAATCGTGATCGGGATCTGTCCCGTTGCGGAGAGACTTAACAACATGGCAAGAAGCAGGATGAGGATAAGCCACCAGGAACGGGAAGCCACTGCAGATGAGATGAAAGCGATTCCGGTTCTCGATCGGAATGTCCGAAACATGCACACCTCCTCCGCCGCCGGATCAGAAGTCGGCAGACACTGGAGGCATGTGTCGGCCATGAAACCAGCCGACCCGAATCGGCTGCATAAGCAGCCGACTTGCACACAACAACCGCCGGACAGGAGCGAGTCCTGGATTCCGAGTTACCGCCGGCGACTCGTTGCGCGCGCTTCGCTCTGCCACCTTCCCTGGCCAGCGGCCGTTTCTACGACCCACGATAGCACGAACGGCAAGGCAAAGGGAAACCGCTTGGGGAAGCGCGTCGACTCGTTCGTACGAATGGGCGGTATCGGAGGTCGGTGAACCGTCCAGCCGTTGATGGAGCACCTACGAGTAGACCGATCGGGCACTGCGAGAAGCTGCAACGAGGAGGTCGAAATGGAGTGGATATGGGTTGCACTTGCTGTCATTGCGGCGCTGGCGTTGTCTGCCGCGTTGGCTCCCGGCGAAGTGCGGGAACGGGCGTGTAAGGGGGTTGTCAACGATTGTCAGCGCGATCCCCTGCGGCCGTATGCACGAACAGGATGGAAGATGAGAACGAGTCGGCGGCGCACGACCGGCTCGTAGAACGTGGCATCGCTGTGGACAGCATCGATCGAACCGGAAGAGGGAGACAGCAGCAAAGCGCCGCCGCCTCCGGCTGGGGAGACGGACGGCACTTCGCGCAAGGGCAAGTTGATGCGATGCGGTGGTTGCGTTCTAGCCGATGGCCTCGAGCTTGAGTTCGAGGACCTCGACCATGTCTTCGAGAAGCCCGGCACCGATCCGGCGTTGCATCGTATCGAGCATGGGTCTTCGCGAACTCATCATCTGCAGCATCCGTGCTGGCCCGTCTGTAGACCGAGCCTGTTCACGGTTCGATGTGAAGAAGCCCTCGGGGGCAAGCTGCGGGATCGCCGAGAAGAAGACCTGGCCCTGAGCGTAGGTCAGCGTCTCACCTAAGGTCTCGATCATCGCGGCGATGGATGTTTGGTAGGCTTCGGTCAGCTCGCTTGCCTGGATGCGGTAGGCCTGGACCGCTTCGGCGAGTTCGTCGGACGTTCCGGAAAACGTCACCATGTCTTCCTTGAATGCTTCGTTGAGATCTTCCAGCGCTTCCCGAAGCTCGTCCCTTCCGCCGAGAGCACCCTGGAACAGGTCGACCAGCGTTTCCATTTGCTGTTGATCCAGCCCCACCTCGTTGATGAATAGCAGCAGCCTGAGGTTGATGTCATCTTCTGCTGATTCATCCGTCGCAACAGGATCCGTTTGCGCCGCGCCCGAGAGCGAGGCTACCAACACCA
>CAZKPU010000087.1:0-9609 GCA_964554715.1 uncultured Thermotogae bacterium
GTGAAGGATTCGGGGTTCTTCCTTCCCGGTCACGGTGGATTCCTCGACCGGATCGACGGTCTGCTATTCGCGCTTCCGGTGTTCTACTTCGTGTATGAAGCGTTTGTGCGCGGCGCGCTCAAGGGATAGGAATCCATCGGCAGTAGCGGCCCCGGTTCATGGTTGTCGAAGACGAAAATGCAGAAGTGTAGGGCGGCCGAGCCGCAGGCTTGACCGCCCTCTCCGGGTGGTGAAAAAGATGAGGGGGTTCTCACTCTTTCTGCGGCCACTATAGCACATCCCTGGGGCGGTGTCGGTAACGTACATCACACGGAAGCGGCATTCGTTCCCTCGTTGCGTCACGGGTTGGCGACATCGGCAAGCGTGAGAGAGTCGAGGAGGGATACGAATCGACGGTTGATCTGTTGCCAAAGCGAACGGGTCGGACACGCATCCTGGATACGGCAGCTGGAGTCGCTGGATGTGAGACAGCCGACAAGATCAAGCGACTCACCGAGTCCGGCAAGAATATCGCGGACCGAAATCTCCTCCGGGTTTCGAGCAAGACAGTATCCCCCATAGCGCCCCTGCACGGCATACACGACGCCGGCTGTCTTGAGTTCGTGGAGGATCTTCTCGACAAACGGAGAAGGCAGATCGTATTTTTCGGCGATACAGCGTGCGGAAATCGGATCCGCATCCGGTTCCCGGGCCAGGTCAACGGCGGCGATCAGTCCGTAGCTTGCCTTTTTGGTAAGCAGCATGGCGTTCTAGCAGCAGGGGCTTCCGGGGAGCCCCTTCACCTGCTGCTGTTCTCTCTTCTCGAGGAAGCCTGCATATCGTTCCTCCAGTTGTTTCCGATGGGCGGCGATCCGCTCGTGTCGTTGCTCGAGCGTGGGAGGGATCGGACGTCCCTGCGTGCTCAAGTAGTCGTAGATCGCCTCGTTCAGCGCGTCGGCGGCAAGAGAGGAACAGTGCATCTTCGGTGCCGGCAGTCCGCCGAGTTCGGCAGCAACCTGGCTGTTGGTGATCGTAATCGCCTCGTCAAGGGTCTTCCCTTTGGCGAGAATGGAGACCATGGACGACGTTGCGATCGCCGCGGTGCATCCGAACGTCTCCCAGGAGATATCGCTGATCACTTCGTCTCCGTTGTCCGATGGCTCGACACGGATATACATCCACATGACGTCCCCACACAGGATGTTGCCGACCTTGCCGATCGCGGAGTAGTGTTCGAGCTTCCCTTGGTTCCGAGGTTCTCGAAAGTGATCCATGACCTGTTCGTTGTACATTCTTAACTCACGCTCCCAGCTTGAACGGCGACATCGATCGAAGCTCTCCCACGACATCCGGAAGAACAGCCAGCAGCGAATCGATATCCGTGGCTTTGGTTTGCCGACCCATGCTGATTCGAAGGCTTCCGTGCGCCATCTCGATCGGTACACCGATCGCTTGAAGCACGTGACTCGGTTCGAGGTTGGGCGACGAACAAGCCGAGCCAGTCGAGGCCGCGATCCCCCGCTCGTCGAGCTTCATCACCAGGCTCTCGCCCTCAATGGCGGCGAAGCTGAAGTTGGCGATGTGCGGCAGGGAGTCGACACGGGCCCCATTGAGCTTGGCTGCCGGGATCGACAACACTCCGTCGATCAACCGGTCGCGGAGCGCGCTCAGTCGTTCCGTGAGCGCCTCCCGCTGCTCGATCATCAGGCGGGACGCCGCGGCGAATCCGACGATCGCTGCGACATTCTCCGTCCCACTGCGCAATCCGCGCTCGTGTCCGCCGCCATGGATCAGCGGCATGAGTTTAACTCCGGGGGCAACCGCAAGAGCTCCTACCCCCTTGGGGCCGTGGATCTTGTGCGCCGAAAGCGAGATCAAGTCGATGACTTCCGTTGGAAGATCAACGCGTCCGAACGCCTGTACGGCGTCGCAGTGAAACGGGACGTCTCGCTCATGGCAGAGCGTTCCGATATCACAAATCGGTTCGAGAACGCCGAGTTCGTTGTTGCCGGCCATGATCGAAACGAGCAGGGTGTCCGGATCGATGGCGTCGGCCACCGATTGAGGATCGACGCGACCGCTTTCATCGACGGGAACGCGGGTGACGCGATATCCTTGCTGTTCGAGCCAATCGCAGGGATGAAGAACCGCGTGATGCTCGATCTCCGAGCAAATGACATGCCGGCGTTTCGGATTCGCACGCGCCAGTCCAAAGATGGCGAGGTTGTCTGCCTCGGTGGCGCCTGACGTGAACAGGATCCCTTTGGGGTCCCAAGAAAGCGTCTCTGCAACCGTCCGGCGAGCGTCTTCGACGGCCTTTCTCGCTTGGCGTCCTTCCTGATGCAGGCTGGAGGCGTTGCCATGCCGCTCCTGTAGGTACGGCAGCATGAGGCTGAAAACGTCCGGATCGAGCGGAGTCGTTGCCGCATTATCCAGGTAGAGTCGTGTATTCATTCAAGATCACGGCTGAAATCCTACCTGGTTGGTCCGATTTGTCAAGCGTGGCAGCTAGATCTGCTCGAAGCGATCCTTTCCGGCGCCGCAATCAGGGCACGTCCAACCATCAGGGAGGTCCGCAAATGCCGTTCCCGGCTTGATATCCGTGCTCGGATCTCCGACCTCGGGATCGTAGATGTATCCGCATACCGTGCATTCCCACTTGTCCATCTTGGTCAACCTCCTGCTTCATCGCCGTCCCCCTCCGCCAAGAAGGGGGATTCGCCTGCTTGCAGCAGATCCGGATCTTCTTGCGAGGGTGCGGTTTCCTGATCGAACGGGCGCGGCTCTTGCTCGAGGTCGACACCGTCGCTCGGGCTGGATGCTTCCCGTTCCGATCCCTCACAGGGCTCGCCCTGTTCGTGGTCCTCGCCGTGTCCTTCTTCAGGATCGTCGGTATCCGCCCCCGCGAAGTGGAAACGGAACTCCTCGCGTGAACTGAGCCCAAAGTATCGCAGGAATTCGTCCGTGACTTCAAGAAGCTGCGTTCTTCCGTGCTGATCGCCGCGGATCAATCCCCGCTCCAGCAGTTCCTGGATGTGGGAATACGCTTTGTTGCCACGAACCTTGACGACGTCCGCTTGGGTCACGGGTTGGTTGTACGCGACAACCGCGAGCGTCCGCAGGACCGACCCATGGATGTCTTGTTGCGGGGCGAGATGGGCGACTCGATCGACATAGACCCTCTTGACCTGGAACGATGCGCGGGTCTGATCGACCTGGATCTCCAGCCCGCGATCATCGGTCCGGAGATCGTTCTGCATCTCTTCGAGCAACGCGCGAACATACGGCTGAGAGGCATCGATCAGCTTGGCGAGCGCGCGAAACGAGAGCGCATCCGGCGACAGGAACAGCGCAGCCTCGATGACGGCCTTGTCTTGCATCCGATCGTCAACCATCGCTTTCTAGCCCTCCTCGGGTTGAAGCGAGATGAGGATATCACCGAGGAATTCATCTTGTGTGCAGTCGATTTGGCCTTGGGATGCCAGGTGCAATACTTCGAAGAACCGTTCGATCCGCTCGTCGCGATCGCCGCGATCCAGAAGGCGGAAGAAACTTGTGACCCGGTTTCCCTTGAGCATGGTCTTGATTCGATCGAACAGGGCCCGTAGCCGATCGCCGAAGTCGTTGCCGCCGATCTCGAACGCGTCAAACGGATCATATGCATCGTCCAGTTCCACTTGCTGCAGCAGCCGATCCGCCCGTCGTCGCCGGACGATCATCGCGGCAGACAACGCGACGCGAAGATCCTCCAGGGTGACGCGGCGTTGAGGACGTCGGCGAAGCGGAAGCCGGAACTCGTCGGGCTCGACCGGAGCATCCCACGCCGCATTGTCCTCATCCACAGCTTCTTCCAGCTCGTCGATCAGATGGTTCTGATCGATCGGACGAGCCGACGCGAGAAGCACATCGGATTGCATACGCAGAAGGATCGAGCAGGTCAACACCATCCGCCCGGGCACTTCGAACCGGAACATGCGCAGGGTGGCGATATGGTTCCGGTATCGCTGCGCCAGCTCGCGGATGTCGATATCCCACGGATCCATGTCGGACGTCAGTCGGCGAAGCGTCGCCTCCCAGCCCTCACCCTCCAGGGCCTCAACGGGAAAAGCAGCTTGTCTCATGTCGTCCATCTCACGCTCCGGCGGCTCAGCTCAGATCCAAGGCAAGGATTTGCGATACTCCATGTCGCATTGTCACTCCGTAGGCGCGGTTCGCGTGACGAACCGTTTCCTCGTTATGAGAGACAACGATCACCTGCATCCGTTGGGCATACTCGCGCAGCATCGACGCCAACCGCCCCGCATTCATCATGTCAAGTGCGGCATCGACCTCGTCGAGAATGAAGAACGGGGCATCCTGGAACTCCTGAAGGGCAAAGATAAACGCAGTTGCCACAAGCGTTTGCTCTCCTCCGGACAAGGAATCGATGACGTGAGGTTCTTTGTCGGGGGGGTTCGCTCGGATAATCAACCCCGACGAGATGTTGCCCTCCTCCTCCAAACTCAGCGATGCGCTTCCACCGTCGAACAGTTTGCGGAACGTGGAGTCGAAATGCCCGTTGACCTCCGTAAGCGTCTCGAGAAACCGCTCGCGCTTGCGTTCCTCGATCTGGCCGATCAATCGCTCGATCTCCGCCTTCTCTTCTTCGAGTGCGTCGACCCGCTCCTTGAACTGCAGGAACGCCTCCTCCATCTCGGCAAACTCGTCGATCGAGCGCATGATGAACAGAGCCAGATAAATCACGGTATGCAAAGATGCCGTTTTATTGCCAACCAACCCCATTATCGGATCCGCAATCCTGTCCAGTTTCCTCATCCGGCCCCATCGCTTCGAGTTCGACGTTGGCTTCCGCCTCTTCTCGTTCGTACCGGGTGATCGCGCGTCGGAGGTTCTCCAACCCCTGATAGGTTTCGCGCCGTCTCTCGCGCAGGGCCTTGAGTTCCTCGCTTCTTGTCGTGGCGATCCCCTTGGCACGGCTTCCTTCTTCATGCTTGGCAGCGACCTGGCCCTCGAGATCCTCCACCTGCGAGGTCAACTGAGCCACCTCCGAGCGGAGGACCTCGATTTCCCGGTTCAGTTTGGAGATCTGCTGTCGCTTCTTTGCCGTATCGAACGATGTATCCTTCTGCTGAGGCTCCTGTTGCTGCTTCTTGTGCGGGTCGGGCCTCCACCCACCCGTGAGGGCACCGCCGCGGCTCTGCAGGTCGCCATCGACGGTGACGGCACGAACACCGTCCACGTCCCGGAGCGCTTCGAGGTTCTCCGCAACCACCGTATCTCCGAGGACATACTCCATCGCCCGACGGTACTTGGGGTCGAACTCCACCAAGTTGATCGCGTAGTCGATGACACCGGCCTGCCTGAGCGCTTCGGCGGACGAGAGGCTCTTTCGTGGCGTCACCAGCCGTCGAAGCGGCAGCAGCCGGGCCCGTCCGAGTCGCTGTTGCTTGAGGTAGTTGATGCAGTCGATCGCCGTTTCGCGCGAGTCGACGACCAGATCGCCAAGGTGCCCTCCCGCGGCCGTCTCGAACGCGACCTCGAATCCTTGCTTGGGTTTTGCCAGTGAAGTGACGGTTCCGTAGACTCCGCCACGTTTCCTTGCCAACAGGGCCTCGGCGGCGCGGCTTCCGGGACGGCCCCCTTGAGTCGGCGGCGTCCGCGCCGATTCGGCTGCCTTGATCCGCGCGACCTCTTCGATCATTTCTTGGATGTTCTTTGCCTGTTGCCGCTTGAAGTCGATTTCGCCCTGCTTGTGAAGCAGATCGGAGCGCAGCCGCTCAAGGTCCTTGATGAGCGTAATCCGGCCGTCGTCATCGGCTTCTTCTCGGATCCCTTCGAGTTCCCACTCCTTGTTCTCGATCGCCAGATCCAGAGCGGTGAGCGCCTCCTGCATTTCGGCGATTCGTTCGCCCATCCCTTCCCGCTCGTGGCGAGCCCGCTCGAGTTTCGCTTGGGCCCGCTTGCGCTGATGGTGGCGGATCGACAGCTCGAGCCGGACGAGTTCTTCGGTGAGGTGCCGGTGTTCGAGGGCGGCGTCCCGCTCATGGGCGAGTTCGGTGAGTCTTCGCCGCCGCTCGGCAAGGATGACCCGGTGCGTATTGAGTTTCGACTTGACATCCTTGAGTTCGCCGATGGCGTTCCGCCGCTTCTCGTCATAGGCGGCGATCCCACTGATCTCGTCGAGGATTTCCCGGCGGCGAAGCGGACTCTTCTTGATGATTTCGGTAATCGTTCCTTGGGCGATCAATTGTTGCCCGTCAGGATCGATCTTTGCCGCTTCGAGAACCTGATCGATGTGGCTTCGCGGACAGCTCTTGCCCATGAACAAGTAGGTGGACGAGGCCTTGGTGATCCGTCTTCCGAGGGTGACCATCATCGGTGGTTCACCGTCTTCAAAGAACGAGTCGAAGTGATGGTCTTGGTTGTCGAGGTGGAGTACGACAGACGCCGAGTCCTCCGGCTTGTATTTCTCGCCGCCGTTGAAGATCAGGTGCTCCAAGCGGTCTGCGCGGAGCTGCGAGGATCTGCGTCCCATGACGAAGCTGATGGCATCGAACAGGTTGGACTTTCCCGAGCCGTTCTCGCCGATGACAGCTGTGAGTCCCTCGAAGAAGGGGATCGAGGTGGGTTTGCGAAACGACTTGAATCCTGTCAGTTCAAGCTTCGTAATCCTCGTCATGGTATGGTTTGAGGTTCGATCCCCAATTCGGGGAACAGAGGGAGTTGCTCGAGCCTCAAGGTGGTTACGCCCATCGGAGCATCCTCTGGGCCAGCTTCGATCAGCATGCGCTCGATCTTGAAGCAATTATAGTCGTTCGGAACGGCGATTCCGTCCTCCCAACGCATGATCGAAGGTATCGAAACGTCCAGCTTCTTTGCCACCCGGCTCTTGCTCCACCCGTTCTCCAGTCGGAACCGCTTTAAGCGTGCTCCGAGGGTTTCCATCCAGCCCCCTTCTATGTAGCTTACGAATATAACGATTGTTACGTTCCGGTGCAAAAAAAAGGAAGGGAGGGGCACCCCCCTCCCTTCTTTGTTCACATTCTTTGCGTCACGGTTATCCGCCGAGCAGTGTCCATGCCAGGGCACCGACCCCAGCCAGAAGGCCGAGGATCGAGATGAAGTAGACCGTGCCCAACTGGGTTTCGAGTTCCGCAACTTGCGTTCCATCTTCAAGGGCGAGCAGCCGGGAGTCATGATCCTCCACAAGGCTCATCGCCGATTGAATCGCTGCGGAATTGGCTTCGATGCCGATCGCCAGATCGGCGATCGCCTGGTCGAACCCTTCCAGCTTGGTGCGGTTGTTCTCCACACGGATCGACAGCGCTGCGAAGTTGCGCTCGAGTTCGAGAACCTTCAGCTTGAACGAGCCGATGTCCTCGTCCTCAAGGCTCTGGACGCGCAAGAACAGATCGTCGACGTGGCCCTGAAGATCAGAGATGTCGTACAAGGCTGCCTCGCGGAACACGACGTAGTCGTCGTGGAACGCCGTGTAGTCTTCGAGCCAAGCGGCGAACTCTTCTTCAAGCTTTCCAAGGCTGGCGACAACTTCGGTGATCGCTGCCTCAAGATCGCTCCGTGCTGATGCGATCGATGCGGAAAGCTCGCTGTGCGATTCCTGGATGGCCGTCGACAGCATCAGTTCGAGCTGTTCGATCGCGGCTTCAAGATCGCTGCGGGTCTTGGCGATTGCTGTCTGGAGTTCCTCCTCCGTTGCGGCGAGTGCCGATTGGAGCTGTCCCTCCGTCGAGGCGAGCGCTGCCTGCAAGGACGCCGCCGTCTGGTCGATAGACGCCTGTAACTCCCGCCTCGTGGTAGCGATGGCCGCTTCAAGGGCGTCGCAACATTCCTGCTGTTGGACGGTCAATGAAGCCAGCTGCTCCTCGAGAGCGGTGACACGGCTCTTGAGATCCTGTTGGACCCCCGTGAGCTCATCTACATCGTCCCGCAGACCCACGATCCGCCCCTCGGCGGTCTTGATCTCGATCGATACCGCCTCGACAACATCGCGAAAATCCTCGATCTTGTCGTCGAGCAGGCCGATGTCTCCCATGTTCCCTTTGATTTCGGTGATCAGTTCAGACATCAATCCTTCCAGATCGCCGAAAACGGCCTCCATGGCCGTCAACTCCTGTTCAAGGAGCTGTGAGGCCGCTTCTTCGGACGCTTGCTCCTGCCCGTACGCCGTGGCTGTGAACAGGAGAAGCGAGAGAAGCGCGGCCATGGTCAAGGTCAACGCTTTCTTCATGGTGCTCCTCCTTCTTGGCATCCTTGATGAATCCTTGATGACACCCGTGGTGAGGGTAGAAGGAGTTGGGGAAGGGAGGGAGGACCCGTGGTGACTGCGCCGTGTCCGTTTGTCGGGGTCGAGGGTGACGGCTGTCCCAAGCCTCGGACTCGATCCTGGATGCATGGCTGAACGGCAGGCCGAAGCCGTGACGGCTCCGTTTGAGGGGGTCGCGCCGGCGTGCTACAATGGGCCGGATTTTCGCCAGGTGGGGCGAAACTCCCAACAAATCAGAGTTATCCAGGCGTTCGCGGTGCCGCAATAGCAGAGGGTGAGAGGGCACCTCGGCCGCACAAGGAAGGGGTGCGAGTGGCGAGATGTTTCTACTAATTCTAATTCCCGCGGCAATCTCCGTGTTGGCACTGTTGAGCGCATTCGTGTTCAACCGCTCGGTGGTCCGCAAGGCGCAGGGAACCGCACGAATGAAGGAGATCCAGGGCTACATTCGGTCCGGGGCCTTCACGTTCATGGTTTCCGAAGCGAAGGTGATGCTGATTACGATGGCCGTGATCGGCGCCATTTTGTGGATTCTGTTCTATTGGGAAATCGCGGTGGCCTTCTGGATTGGAGCCCTGTTGTCTCTGGCTGCAGGCTTCATCGGAATGAACGCTGCGACCCATGCCAATGCGCGGACGGCACACGCGGCCGAGAAGTCGTTCAAGAACGCTCTCAATGTGGCGTTCTCGGGCGGTAGCGTCATGGGCCTTTCGGTGGCAGGATTGGCACTGATCGGATTGGTGATCGTCGTCTTGTTGTTCAAGAAGTGGTTCGAGCCGACGACGCTCCATATCGAGACGCGGTATCTGTTCGGTATCCAATCGCTTGGCGTCAACTTCATCCGTGGTGCACTGATCGTCAGTGCCTACTCGATGGGTGCATCGCTGGTGGCGCTGTTCGACCGTGTCGGCGGAGGGATCTACACCAAGGCGGCCGACATGGCGGCGGATATGGTCGGCAAAGTGGAGATGCACCTGGATGAAGACGATCCGCGCAACCCTGCGACCATCGCCGACAACGTCGGCGACAATGTAGGTGATGTAGGCGGTCTGGGAGCCGACCTCCTCGAGTCGTTCATCGGCGCGATCATCTCCGTGATGGTCATGGTGATGTACATCTACGTCGGGCGTGCCAACGCGCCGCTTGCCGGGTTGATCTCGAATCTCGGCTTCGCTGATCCGGCCGCTCTTGAGGCGAGCTACTGGTGGGTCACGCTTGCGCCGCTTGTCATCGTGGGTGGCGGGATCGTCGCCAGCATGCTGGCGTTCTTCTACATCCGCTTCAGCCGGCGTCCTGAAGTTATGCATGCCTGTCTGATGTACGGAACACGTCTTTGGGGTATCTTG
>CAZKPU010000088.1:0-9571 GCA_964554715.1 uncultured Thermotogae bacterium
AGCGTCGGCTCGCCATCGGGCACGAATGCAAGGTAATCAACCGGCTCCGCGAGACGGTCTGCATCGTTGAGCTTCTGCTCAACCGCTTCCAGAATCTCACCCGAGGTGTGGAAACAGCTCCGGTTCGTCTGCATCGTGCACGCGCGACCCAACTGGCAGTAAACGCAGGAATACGTGCAGGTCTTGGGAGGGATATGGTTGATCCCGAGGCTGCGTCCCAATCGCCTTGAGGGTACCGGCCCGAACACGATCATCTGAACCTCCTGGTTGACGATGAGG
This sequence comes from uncultured Thermotogae bacterium, assembly GCA_964554715.1. Taxonomy (GTDB): domain Bacteria; phylum Bipolaricaulota; class Bipolaricaulia; order UBA7950; family UBA9294; genus RXOA01. Next base: position 280 of record CAZKPU010000088.1, read on the forward strand.
TCCGGAGGGACGCAGACACCCTTATCGAAGAGGGTGGAGTTCGCGGGGCCTACGGCACCCATCGGGCTGAAGCATAGCGGATGCCGAACCTGGTTCAAGACGGTTGCATGCATCCGGGTCATACTGGCCGCAGTCAGTGCCGCTATAGAGCTCGAACCAAGAAGTCCGGTCCGGTACGTATCAGAATCCACACTGGATTGCGCCTTGTGGAGTTCGAGTCGTCGTGCTCCCAGTCCAGAGACTCGCGAATGGCTTCTATGAAGAGGCGATGGATCATGATTGAACGCGGCTTGGATTCGGCCGCGGATGGCGAGTAAGGAAGCGAAGACTTGATCTGCAGACAGAGATATCGGCTGCGAGGGTGCTGATTGGCTCGATGGCGCTTCCAATAGTCGATAGGGGCGTGGAGGATTGAATACAGAGAGGGCTTGAGGCGAAAGCCGGCAAGGGATGCGTAAAAGCCCGCGAAGGAACGCAGGAAGGCAAGTATGCACGACGAGCTATGAGTTGCGCGTGCGGGAGCTTTTCGCTGTTGATTCCCGTTCGATAACCTCGGGTGCGATCTTGACCGTGCGGGGCTCGCGCCGGAGCTTACCTCCTGCCTTGATCTGCTCAAACAGCATGACTCCCGCGTTATAGCCGATCTCGTAGGGTTTCTGATCAACGACTGTCAACGGGGGGACAAGAACCGAGGAGCAATCAAGGTTGTCGAACCCAAGCAGGGAGACTTGCTTAGGACAGTCGATCTTCAGTTCGCGCAACGCCTTCAATGCTCCGAGCGTCATCGGGTAGTTCGTAGCGAATAGCGCAGTAATATCCGTGTTTTGGAGAAGGTACTTCGCGGCCTCACAGCCTTCCTCGATGTGCGAATACGCATCCAGTACCAAAGACGGATCGAACGGGATACTGTGGTCGGCGAGGGCTTTCTGATATCCGAAAAGACGTTCCTTGAACGTCTGGATTTCCCGAACACCGATGAGTAGGCCGATTCGTCTGTGACCAAGCTGAATGAGGTGTCGTGTTCCTTGGTACGCGCCATCGATACTGTCAGCGAAAATCTGATCGACATCAAAGCGCTCGATCTGACGGACGACGACAACCACGGGAACGCCGGCTTCAAGCAGCGGAGGGAGGTTCTCGCGTCCGCCGGGACTCGGGGCGACAATGATCCCGGCTGCACCGTTCGCCGCCATGGCCTGCAAGTAGTCGTTCTCGCGTGACGATTCATCTCGGGAATTGCAGTACCAGATGTTGTATCGATACCGCTCTGCCTGCTCCTCGATTCCCTGGGCAACGATCTGGAAGAACTGATTCCGAGGATCGGGCAGGACCACGCCGATGGAGCGGGATCGTCTCTTGCGAAGCATGCGGCCTGCCGAGGATGGTTTGTAGTCAAGTTCGGCAACGGCTCTCCGCACACGCTCCTGGAGTTCGGCGCTGACAAAGCGTGTGCCGTTGATGACATTGGAGACAGTCGCAATCGAGACGCCGGCACGCTGTGCTACATCCTTAATTGTCGGCCCCTGCTTTGCCATGAACTCTGCTCCTAGTCTATGAAATGCATGATCCATAGATCCTAGTTTCGATGCCAGGAATCACCGTCACACACGCATAAATCCTAGCGCAAGGACGATTCTATAGCAAGGAAATCAGCTCGGAATACTCGGGGATGACATCGGCACAGAACCGCTGGATGCCCTCCTTGGTCTTCGCATGCCCCGACATCTCATTCAAGACGGCGAACGGAATGGTGGCAATCGCTGCGCCGGCAAGCGCCGCTGCGCGGACATGCCCGACATGACGGATGCTTGCTGCGATGATCTGGGTGCTTAGTCCGTAATTCCCGAAGATCGTTGCGATTTGCCGAACCACCTCACTCCCGGTCGGGAGAGTTTGCTGTTGGGATGACGCGTCTTGTTCTTGCTTGCCGAAATCGTCGATCCGCCCCATGAACGGACTCACATACTTGGCACCTGCTCTTGCCGCGAGAAGCGCCTGCTCTGCAGTCATGATGAGTGTTGCATTGACGGGAATTCCGAGGTCCGCCAACCGGCGGATGGCAACGAGGCCACGGAAGTTGTCATGGTCACCGCTGCCATCGTTTGTGTTGACGGGGATCTTGATCACAACGTTGTTCTTATGGGGGTTGAAGCGAGCGTGCAGTTTCCCCGCTTCGGAGATCATCGTGTCGCTATCAAGGCCGATGACCTCAAGACTCACGGGACCCGGAACGATCCGACAGATTTCCTCGATGTGGTGCGCGATATCGAAGCTGCGACCGCCGTCTGCTTGCACCGCCTTTCGGATCAGCGTTGGGTTCGTTGTCAATCCGTCGACGATTCCCCACGAGCAAGCCTCCTTGATCTCTCGGAGATCTGCGGTGTCGATGAAGATTCTCACTGGTTGCTCCCCTCAAACGATGGATGCAATGCGTTGCAGCAGGCATCCAGAAAGAAATAGACGAAGGTGGCGCCGGGATCCTGGGTGCCTTTGACCTTGTCACCGAGCCAGCGGGCCCTTCCCGTTTTGGGGAGCAACTCCGCTGAGTCTGCGGCTCCCTGCTTCGCAGCGGCGGTTGCTGCCGAAAGGATGGTGTCAAACGAGCTGTCGGTCGAGAGAGCGGTTCTGGCGGCGGCGCATGCCGGAATGAGTGCGTCGAGGATGGTTCGGTCGCCAACGTCCGCATGTCCGCGAGTCTTGATCCCTTCTGCGGCCGCTTCGAGCATTCCGCAGAAGTCGTTGACAGAGAAGCGGACTTGGCCTGTGATACAGTTGCTTGCGTGCATGAGAGCGGTTGCGAAGAACACGCCGAACGTGGAAGCCGCTGCGTTGTTGAACGTCATTCCCAGCGTTGCCAGAAGGCGATCCGGGGGATCGCCTTCCAGCTCATTCAGTCGTGCGGCGATGGCCGAGAATCCTTTGGTGACGGTAACACCGAGGTCACCGTCACCACAGGCTGCATCCAAGACCCGCAGCTCTTCACTCCTAGCCTTCATCTTCTCCGCGACGACGCGGAATGCGTCGCGAAGCTGCTCACTGTTGATGGTTTCTGATGACATCCTGTTGTCCCCTTGTTCCGATTCCGTGTGACCCACTGGTCGCTTCTCGCAACAGGTGATGCTGATCTTAGGGGCGCTGCACCTGCTGAAGAAGAAACGGTGAGTAGCACGGTGCATCGAGAAGATGCAGGAGTTCGTCGTCCAGCCGAAGGAGACTGACGGATGCTCCCTTCATCTCCATCGATGTGGCATACTCGCCCACGAAACATCGTTCGACGTGAATCGCTTGCTCCTTCAGGACACGAGCGACACGCCGATACATGATGTAAAGCTCGGATGGAGCGGTTGCTCCCAATCCGTTGACCAAGACGGCGACACGGTCGCCGGCATGGAACGGAAGATCCTGAATGATCCGCTCCAACATGAAGTCGACGGTTGGATCGGCCGGCTTGATCGGACCGCGATCGATGCCGCGTTCACCATGAATGCCCATTCCGATCTCCATCTCGGTGTCCTCCAAGGTGAATGTGGGGACACCGGCAGCCGGAATCGTGCACGGAGAGAGCGCAACCCCCATACTGCGGGTATTGAACCCGGTCTTGTCGGCGACACGCTTCACTTCGTCGAGCGACGCCCCTTCGGCCGCCTTGGCACCTGCGATCTTGTAGGCGAAGAAGATGCCGGCGATTCCGCGTCGGGATTCATGTTCCGTTGCAGGAGCGGAGGCGACATCGTCGCTTCCAAGCGATGTCTGAACCTCGATTCCTTCGGCCTGTGCCATATCAGCGGCCATCCCGAAGTTCATGACATCGCCGCCGTAGTTGCCGTACAGGTAGAGAACCCCCTTGCCTGCGTGGATAGCGCGCGTCACGTCGAGCATCTCGCCAGCAGAGGGGGACGAGAAGACATCTCCTACGGCAACACCGTCTGCCAATCCTTGCCCAAGGTATCCTAGGAACAGCGGGATGTGCCCGGAGCCGCCGCCCGTTGCAATGGCAACTTTGCCGTTGACGGGAGCATCGGCGACAACAAGGCCTCGGGTGCCGCGTTCCGAAACCGCTGCAGCTTTCAAGTGATCAGGAAAGGCGGCCAGAATGCCGTCGATCATTTCATCGACGTATGTGTCGGCCGAGTTGAGAATCTTCTTCATGTGTCCCCCTTCTGTGGAGCTATGGTCTCCGAGTTCCTAGAGCTTCTTGGCCAGCCACTTCACGAGGTTGACGGAGAGCGTCTTGGAACCGGGCCAATCAACGAATCCTCGCCCCCAGTGAGGAGCACAATCCGACGCAAGCGTGAACGTTCTTCCTTCTCCATAGGAGCCGACGACCACGATGGGGTCTCCGTTGTAGTCAGCAAGGACTTCGGCATCGGCCTTCGCCTGGATTTGGTTGTATCCGGAGAAGAGGACGGGGGCGCCTTCCCAATCGATTCCCTTCATGATGGGATGAGAAGGATCGATGATGTTGGGTTTCATTCCTTCCGAGAGTTCGACGCGGTCGTCCCAAGGATGGCACGTTACGGGAAGCGTCTCCTCAAGCGGTGTGTTATGCCACTTGGCCTGACCGTACATCCCTCCGAACGACAGCCAGCCGCCGACCCCGGCCAGGCCGCCGCCTTGCTTGACGAACTCTTGCAGAGCGCCCAGGCGGTTCTTACCCATCGGGCAATTCAGAAAGCGGTCTTCGTACATGATGATCGTGTCGGTTCCGATGTCGCTGAAGATGACGACATCGTAGGAAGAGAAGTCGGCCGGGAAATCCCGTTGCGCCTTGCTTGTGGGGATATAGTCCACGTCAAGTTCAGGGTCACTCCGCAGAGCGTTGAGCATATGCGCCGCTTCGCTATGGACGATTCCGTCCGTCCACGCGTTCATTCCCTTGACATAGGTCGTGATGAGCATGACCTCATCGCCAGCATAAAGCACTCGTATCATCTGAGCCCTCCTTTGCGGGTCAGGTGGATCGGTTCTATAGCTTGATGTCACGCATCGGCTTGCGTCCCAGGATGCAGATACCCAACAGGGCGATGACAAGAATGAGTCCCTGGGCGATATCCTTCGCATAGAACGGGAGGCCGATCATTGTGAATCCGTTGCTGAGACTTGCCATGAAGACGGCGGACAGGATGATCCCCGGCGCATTGACGACGCCGCCTTTGAGGAACAGGCTGCCCAAGAACACGGTGATGACGGTCGGGAACAGATACCCCTGCCCCATGGAGGGGTTGGCGGCTCGTAGCATGGAAAGCAGCAGCAAGCCCGCGATTCCAGATAGGAGTCCCCCGAGAACGAAAGCCATCGTGCGATTGAAGCTTACATTGAGGCCGACGTGCTGTGCGGCGTTCGGGTTTCCCCCGGTGGCATACATATACCGACCGCGTTTTGAGTAGCCGTAGAAGAGGATCGCGGCGATGCCGATGATGAGGAAGGTGAACACCGCATTCGGGATAACGCCGAATGTGTAGCTGCTTCCAAACAGCTTGAAGAACTGCGGTACGTGAAGCGGGTAGATTTCGGCGCCCCCGGTGATGTACTTGGCCACACCTTGGAGGAACATCATCATGCCCATCGTGACAATAAACGAAGGGATGCGGGCACGAACGACTAGCACGGAGTTGATCAATCCGACACCGACGCCGACCGCAAGACATGTGATGAAGATCAGGAAGGGATTCGCATCATTCATCATCATCGTGATGCCGATCACGCCGACAAGAGAGGTTGTTGCAGCGAAGGACATGTCGAAGTCGCCGTTGATGACGATCCCACCGAGACCCAAGCCGAGAATCCCGATGATGCTTGCTTGCCGGATGATGCTGAAGATGTTGACCGGGCTGTAGAACCTGCTTTGCAGCAGGGAGAAGATGATCCAGATTACAACCGCAGCAACGAGCAGACCGTACCTCACCAAGAAACTGCGCCAGTTCCAGCCCTTGGATAGATCAAGGGTTTGCTTCCCACCTTGGTCGTTTTGCTGGCCTTTTTTCGTGTTCACTGAGCATAGCCCCCTAGAACGCCCACTTGAGCACTTGCTCCTGGCTGTCGATCTCGTCTCGCTTGAGTTCCTTGACGATCGTTCCATCTTTGAAGACGTAGATGCGATCGGAGATCCCGATCACCTCTCCGAGTTCGGATGAGATGAAGATGACGCCAAGTTGGTGCTGCTCTGCCAGTCGCCTCAATAGGTCGTAGATTTCGTGTTTCACGCCGATATCAATGCCTTGGGTCGGCTCATCCAGGATGATGACCGATGCGTCCTCGCGCTTTGCCAGCCATCGCGCAATGAGAATCTTCTGTTTGTTGCCTCCGCTGAGGCTTTCCACGTCCTGATGGATGTCGGTATAGACAAGGCGAAGGTCTTCGTTGTCTGCGATGTGCTTGGCCATCCGGGCTTCGGCCCGGCCATCGATCAACCTGAGCCTGCTGAGGAGGCGCGACAAGACAGGGAGGGTGAGGTTCTCCTTCAGATTGAACAGGTCGAACAGGCCGTGGCGAGCACGATCCTCCGGAACAAGAAAGATGCCGTGCTCGATCGCCTGAGCGGAGCTTCGCAGATCGAGGTCTTCCTCTCTCAACCGAATGGAGCCGGAAGCCTTCCGGCTTAAACCGAAAAGCAACTCCGCGAGTTCCGTTCTGCCGGATCCGACAAGCCCATAGAAACCGACGACTTCGCCGGGAGACAGTGTAAGGGAGACGTCGTGGAGCTTGTTAGCGTCGGAGACTCCATCGACCTGCAGCAAGACATCGTCAGAGGGTGTCGCATGGACATCCGGATACAACTCTCCGATGTCGCGATTTGTCATGTAGCGGATGCAGGATTCTTCGTCCAGGTCCGCGGCATCCTTCACAACGACCTTAACTCCATCGCGAAAGATGGTTACGCGGTCTGCAATGCGGAACACTTCGTCGAGTTTGTGCGAGATGAAGATCACGCCGACACCCTGTGAAGTGACGTTCTGAATGACTTCGAACAACATCTCCGCGTCTCTGTGCGTAAGACTGGCCGTTGGCTCATCCAGCACGAGCAATCGGGGATTGTGGAACAGGGCGCGGAGGATCTCGATGACCTGCTGTTCGGAAGGCCTCAGTGCCTGAACCTCGATGCCGAGACTGACCTGAGCCCCTACGCGGTCTCTGATCCTTTCGGCGGTTTGCTGAGTCTTTGGGTCGTGCACCCCCCACTTCAAGCGTGTGTCCTCATTGCCGAGACAGATGTTCTGAGCGCCGGTGAGAAACGGGATGAGGTTGCGCTCTTGGTACACCATGCTCAGCCCTGCCAGCAGCGCATCGTGAGGTGAGCGGAATGCCACCGGTTTGCCGTCGAGAAGGATCTCTCCATCCGTTGGCTTGTGCACGCCGGAGAGAAGCTTGCAGAACGTGCTCTTGCCGGCTCCGTTCTCCCCAAGCAGTGCGTGGACTTCGCCGCTGTGAACCTCGAAATCGACATTGTCCACGGCAACAATGCCTGGAAATCTCTTCGTGAGATGACGCGTTTCAAGGGCGGTCTGATTCTGCATCAAGTGTCCTTATCGCCGAAGCTTCGTAGTGGGACTGCAGTGGCCCAATGATCGGTAGACCACTGCAGTGTGTCCGACAGATCTATAGAAACTAGATCGTGTAGGGGTCTCCCCAGTTGTACCAGGCATCCGTCGTTGCTGGGTCGTAGTAGTCGAACAGACTGTGAACCGATGCGCCCGGAGCAGGGCAGTTCGCTTCGGTGACAAGTGCGCCCTTGCAGTAGATGACCTTGGACACAGGAACCATGGAGTCGCCTATGTGTGGGGCGATGCCTTGTACCTGAATCTCGTCGATGACCTCCATGCACGTGTGGCAGTACAGCTCGAACGGCTGCGCATACGTTGCGACGAAAGGCTCGCTGGGATCTCGAATGAGGCGGAACGCCTCGGCTCCACCATCGACGCCGGTGCAGAAGATGTCGTCGGCGGTGTATCCGCGGTCAAGAACAGCCTTGGCGGCGAACATCCCGAGCGTGTCCCATCCACCGAAGACCCACTTAATCTCGTCGCCAAAGCGGGTCAGCCAATCGTTCATGAAGTTGTAGGAGTCGCCAGAGTAATCTTCCATCGACACCCACTCGGTTGCGAGTGATTCCATGTTCGGGAAGTCATCGATGATCGGCTGTGCGGCGAATGCACGACGGCGAACGATGTGCCAGCGGCAGCTCAGGTACACGACGCCTCCGACGTTGCCCAGACGGTTCAGCCCGTAGTAGGCCATCTCAGCGCCTGCGATACCGCCAGGCATGGTTGCGTTCACGATGATTCCGGGCATGGGTTCGGTGTCAAGGCAGTACACCCCGATCCCTTGCTCGCGCGCTTGAGCAATGACATCCTGCAACCCCTGGACGTGGACATACTGGAGGATGATCGCTTCAACGCCAGCGTTGATCAGGGTCTCCAGCATGTCATGCTGGGGACCGAGTTCTCCCCCCGCCATCTCGACTCGAGCAGTCCAGCCCCGCTGCTCACACTCAATCTCGAACTGCTTCACGTTTCGCTGGCAAGATTCGGATGACAGCGAGTGGCCGACAAATGCAATGACAGGGTTGTCGGAAAGCAAATTTGGTACGGGGAATTCATCGGCAAGCACGACACATCCGATGGCGAAAACCATTGCAAGCAGACTCAGTGAAACACCGACTCTTTTCATGTTCATGTGTGGCTTTTCCTCCCTCCTGTGGTACCTATGAGTAGCCGAAAAGACTAGTGAGAAATGAACTAAGCGGCCCACCTCCTTGTCGCCAGCATCTTGCGCCAATCGCAAAATGAGTAAAACGTTTTTCCATCATAGGGATCGCAATGGGTGTTGTCAACCCCCCCAAGCAAGAGGCGAGAAAACGACCAGTGTATGGGCGGTAGGGCGCTCCGCGTGCGTCCGGTAGAGGAAGGAGTGACGTGGAAATGGAGTGCGGCGAGAGAAAAACGAGACAAGCTGGCAGGCTGCTCTTCACGAACTACGACGACGGGTTGCTCGTGCTATCGCATGAGCAGAAGGGTGGTTGCAGGTGGAAAGACCGCAGCGGAGAAAGAAAGGAAATAGAATGGCCTTGGAGATCGGAGGTGTATGGGGTTCGCAAGAGGAGCCCGGAAGTGCAGATTACGGCACCTCTCAAGGCGAAGGGGCGAGGAGCAAGGCGGAGAGGCTGAGAAATAGGGGGAGGGATGAACGAGAAGGGTCTCACATGTCTGATTGCAGTAGCGATCGGAGTGTCTGCGATTGACGCGGGCATGATCGTCAACATGCAGGGTATGGATGCGTCCGTACCCGCTCTTCG
>CAZKPU010000089.1:0-374 GCA_964554715.1 uncultured Thermotogae bacterium
CGACCCCGGGAGCAATCTCATCGTAGAGCGACTTCATGTTGATCCCGCGCCCGCCGAGGAACTGATACGCCGTGGGAAGATCAAGCGGCACCGCCTCGGCCGTTCGATTCGAAACGTTGATCCTGAGAACCTGCCCGGCGAACCCATAGTATCTCTCGCTCACGACAACTCACCTCCCCAGCTGTCCGCCAGTTTCTTGGTGCGGTTCTGCACGAAGCGCTCCCGTGCCGCTTGCGCAGTCTCAATCAGATCGATCTGCTTCTCCGCCGCGGGGGCCCCTTCTTCCTCAACCACGATCGCGCCGGTCGGGCACCCGTTTGCACAACTCGGGTCCCCTCCGCATAGGTCGCAAGAGATCGGCCATCCCGTATCCG
>CAZKPU010000089.1:384-9463 GCA_964554715.1 uncultured Thermotogae bacterium
GGGCGTTCATCGCACCAAACGGACACGCCGCAACGCAGGCCCCGCACCGCGCGCATTTCTCATGATCGACGGCGATCGTTCCCGCTTCGGTTTTCGAGAGTGCTCCTTCCGGACATGCCGCGATGCAGCTCGCATTGGCGCACTGCTGACAGATCACCGGGTAGTCGACTCCGACCTCTTCCAATTTCACGACCCGTACACGTGAGATGTAGGTGCCAAAACGCTGCTCATGGGCAAACGAACACTCCATCTCGCACATCCGGCACCCTGTGCATAGTTTGGGGTCTACCTTCAGCTGCATGCTCAAGCCTCCTTGGTTGCGGTGTTTGCGTGCAAATGACAACTCACGTGATGTCCAGGGCTCACTTCGGTCATCACCGGCGGTTCGGTCTTGCATCGGTCCATACAGAACGGGCACCGCGTGTGAAAGCCACAACCGTCCGGTCGATGAATCGGATTCGGAATCTCCCCGACCGATTCAACTTCGGTCGGCTTGTACGCTTCTTCCCGCTGGCTCATCACCGGAATCGATGCAAGCAGCATCTGCGTATAGGGATGAAGCGGGTGAGTGAAGAACTCCTCGGTCGGCGCCGTCTCACAAAGCTGCCCCAGATACATGATCGCCGTTCGGTGAACAAGGTTCCGAACCAGGCAGAGATTGTGTGTGATGAACAAGTACGACAACCCGAGTTGCTCCTGCAGCTCCAGCAACTTGTTGCTGATCTTCGCCTGAATCGATACATCCAGCGCCGAGGTCGGCTCGTCTAGAACGATGAACGACGGATCGGGCGCCAGAGCTCGGCCGATGCAGATCAGCTGCTTCTCACCGCCTCCGATCGCCTGCGGATACTTGTCGAGGTAGCTTCGGGGAAGTCCGACCTTCTCGACCGTCTCCAGCACAGCCTGTTCCAGCTCAGCTCCGCTCAGCCCCCGATGGAGCTTCAGCGGAAGGGAGAGGATCTGGCGGATCGTCTGGCGAGGGTTCAAGGATCCTCCCGGATCCTGAAACACCAGTTGAATCTGGCGCTTCAGCTCCTTGCTCCGCTTCGCCGCCGGTCGGTCGATGTCTTCGCCGCGGAAGAGGATTTCGCCTCCGCTGCTTCCGTACATCCCGACGATCATCGATCCGACGGTGCTCTTCCCCGATCCCGACTCGCCAACAAGCCCGTAGATCTCGCTCTCGTTGATCGCGAAGTCAACCCCCGCGACAGCAACAAGCGTTCCCTGGCGCGTGTGAAACTCCTTGCGAAGCCCCGATACCTCAAGAATCTTTGCCCTCGCTGCCGCTTCGCTCATGGGTTCCCCTCCTCTTCGACGGGTCCTGTCTCGCAGGCCCAGCAGGCGACCGAGTGGTTCTCGTTCAGCCGGAAGCGCCCAGGGCGTTCTTCCGCACAGACACCCCGCGCTTGAGGACATCGGGGCATGAACCGGCATCCGGGCGGCGGATCGAGGTAACTTGGAAGCTCTCCGGCAATCCCGTCTGAAACCCCTTCACCCGAGAGCTTCGGTGTCGCTTCGAACAACCCTTCCGTATACGGGTGGGCCGGGTGGTCGAAGATTTCTGCAGTTGTCCCTTCCTCAGCAAGGTTGCCCGCGTACATCACATAGGTGCGGTCGGTCATCGTTCTCACGGCGCCCAAGGCGTGACTCACAAGCACCATCGACTTGCGGTTCTCGATCGACAGCGTGTTGAGCAATTCGAGGATCTGTTTCTCGATCGTCACGTCGAGCGACGTGGTCGGTTCATCGGCAAGGATGAGATCAACATCCTTCAGAAGGCACATCGCGATACACACACGCTGACGCATCCCGCCCGACAGCTGTACGGGGTAGCTCCCGAGAACGCGTTCCGGCGAAGGCATCGAAACCTTCTCCAACGCCTCCAGCATCCGCTGCTTGCGCTCTGCGCGGGTTCCGGGATGAGGAGTGTTCTTCAGGATGTCTCCCATGAAGCTGCGGATCGTCAACGTCGGATTGAGTGAAGCCGTCGGGTCCTGCAGGATCATCGACACGTCCCGCCGGATCGAGCGACGACTCGCCTTGCTCCCATCCAGCGCATCTCGTCCCTTGAACCACACTTCGCCGGTTTCGATCTTCGCAGGCGGGATCGGCAAAATATGAGCAATCGTCTTGAGGAGCGTCGTCTTCCCGCAGCCTGCTTCTCCGACGAGACCTATGCGTTCTCCGCTCTCCACACGGAAGTCAATGTGCTGTAGAACGCGCAGCATCCCCTCATACACCTTGTACGAGATGGAGAGGTCCCTCACGTCGAGAAGCATCTTCTGATCTCTGACTGGTTCGGTCATGGCTAGAGCTCCTCAATCGCGAACACATCGCGCAGTCCGTCACCCAGCAGATTGAACCCGAGGACGATCAGCACAACGAACAGAGCGGGGAAAACGGGGATCCACCAGAACTCGGGCAGAAACTTGATCCCGTTGGAGACCATCGACCCGAGTGATGGAGCCGGCGGCTGGACCCCTAGTCCGACGAAGCTCATGCTCGATGCAATGATGATGATCATCCCCATATCGAGGCTCATCTTTGTGAAGATCGGGGAGATCGCGTTCGGAAGGATCTCCTTGAGGATGATGTGGCGCGACCTCGCCCCGCTCAGCTCGGCGTACTTCACGTACATCTCGTTGGAGAGTGATGTCACCAAGCTGTAGGTCAACCGTGTGTACCACGGCCACCATGCCACCGCGATTCCGATCGCGGCAAAGAAGAACCCCGGCGTGAACATCGCCACGACAACGAGTGCAAGAACCAGCGGCGGCACCGCCATGAACAGATCCGTGAACCGCATGATCGCGGTGTCGATCCATGTATTTCGGTGGTAGCCGGCAATCAGCCCAAGCAAGACGCCGATCGGAACGCCGATCGCAAGCACCAGCAGCCCGATCTCCAGCGACACTCGCAACCCGAAGAGCATCCGGCTGAAGATGTCTCTGCCGTACTCATCGGTTCCCGCAAGATGCTGCAAGCTCGGCCCTTGGTTCGCGCTCTGGAAGTCAAGATAGAGACCCGCGTGCTCGGGATACGGTGCGATCTTCCCAGCGAACACGGCAAGCACGATCAACAGCAAGACGACGACCAATCCGAGAAGAGAGAGGCGGTTCGAGGCGAACTTGTGCCACTGTCGCTTGTACCTCTCCAGCCGGGGTCGGCCCTGTTCGGTTTGTTTGTCTGGCATGATGGTCACTCCGTGGTTCTCAATCGGACGCGTGGATCAAGCCCCGCAATCCCCAGATCGATCAGGATGTTGGCAATGGCAAAAACGACGCCGAAGATCAGCGTGCATGCAACGATCCCGTACGGATCTTTGGCCATGATCACGCTCAGGCTGTATCGCGAGAAGCCCGGATACCGGAACATCACTTCGATCAGAAACGCATTTCCGAGAAGGGCTGCCACCTGAAGTCCGAAGATCGTCAGCGATGGGATGAACGACGGCTTCATCAGATGCTTCGAGATGACAGTTCTCCGTCGAACGCCGACGACGTAGGCAAATGCGATGTAGTCCTTGCCGATATTGTCGATCATCGAGGAACGGTGGATCCTCGCTTGGTAGGCGATGCTCCCCAGAGAAAGGCTCACCGCAGGCAAGAACAGGTGCGCCAACGCGTCACCGAACAGAGCGAACCTGCCGTGAATCAGCGCATCGAAGGCGACCATGCCTGTCGACTGAATCTCCGGAGGAAGCGTCGGCATCCCCCCTAGAGGAAAGACCTTCCAGTAGTAGGCAAACACCAACAAGAACAGAATGGCAAACGCATACGGCGGGGTCACCACGCCCAAGTAAGAAAGAAGCCGCACCGTGTTGTCCAACCACGAGTTCCTGAACAACGCGGAGATCGTTCCCAACAGGATCCCGAAGATCAGGATCATCACGGCGGCCAGCAGTGCCAGCTCGATCGTGCGGGGCAGGAACTCCGCAATGTCCTCCGACACAGCGCGCTTCGTGTACAGCGACTGCCCGAAGTCACCATGCAGGATGACACCTTCGAGCCAATGAGCGTATTGAACGACCACGGGACGATCGAAGTACAGCTCGCTTCGCATCCTCTCTACAACATCCTCGGAAACCGTCGGACCCAGCGACATCCGCACAGGGTCTCCGGGGATCACTCGGATGAACGAGAAAATGACAAACGACAGCACGAGAAGAACCAATACACCGTAGAGAAGGCGCTTGATCACGAATACTGGCATGCTCTGCATTCTCTTCCCCCCCAGAGGAGCCAGGGAGAGGCCGGTGGCCTCTCCCTGATCTGGCGTCGGTGGTGTACCGCTAGATCATCTCGAAGCGGTAGTTGAAGTTGAATTCAGCGATCGCGTGAGGATTGCCCTCGCCGGCCGGCCAGGAGAAGACGTCGCTTCGATAGGCCGCCTTGAGCACGCTGACAAACGTGTAGATGCTCGGGCACAGTTCGTCAACGAGGTGATGCTGCATGCTGGAGTAGAGCGCAGCGCGTGCATCGGCATCCACGGTGACGAGCGCTTCGGTGATCATCGCGTCAAACTCGCTGTTCTGCAGCCATTCGTTCTGGTTCCATCCGCCGACGGTCCACGAGGCGTACTTCAGCTCGAGAATCGCGCCGGCTTCCGGGTAGCTGCAATTGGCGAACAGGTTGGTGACGTGCGGGCTTGTCTCGATCGTCTCTTCCTGGTTGCAGAACAAGACCCAAGGCTTCTCGACAAGGTTCGCCGTGATGCCGATCTGTGCCATGTTCGCGGCGAACTGCAGACACAGCTTCGCCGTATCCCCGTTGCCCTGAATGTAGCTGACGTCGATCGGGTACTGACTGAGCTGATCCGCGTACGGAGACAGAGCCAGTTCCTGACGGGCAAGATCGAGGTTGTACTCGTAGCCGGCAAGGTCATCAGCGTAGCCGAACACGTGAGACGGGACCGGCCCCAACGCGCGCGGAGAGTCCGGATAGATCGCCATCATCGCGTCGTAGTCGGTGGCATACGCCATCGCTCGGCGGAAGTGGACGTCGTCCGTGGGCGCCTTCTTCGTGTTGATCATGAAGAAGTTGACGCTCATCTCGGGGAAGAACGCCACGCCAACATCTGCCATCTGTGCCAGTGAGTTTAGGGTCGTCATCTCCTGACGTCCGTGGGCGAGGTCGATTTCACCGCTTCCCATCATCATCTTCGTCGTTGCTGCATCCAGGACCTCATTCGCAATCACGACATCCGGCGCGGCTTCGGAAACACCCTGCCAGTAGTTGTCGAACTTGCTCATCTGGACGTAGTTGCGGATACGGAAATCGGTGGCGACGTAGGGGCCCGAGCCGGCGTCGCTTGTCAGCAGGTATCCCTTGCCGTAGTCGCCGAAATCGCCGTACATGCCGTCCTCAAGGTTTGCCATGACAAGATCCTCGTTGACGATCGCCAGGCGGTACAGGGTGACAAGGAACGGCCCGAACGGTTCGCTCAGTTCGAACACAACTGTGTAATCGTCGACGACGCGGGTTTCGGCAACACGATCCGCGAAGAAATACGCGTATCCCTCTCCGATTCCGATCATGCGGTCCATGCTGAACTTGACGTCGCTTGCCGTCAGTTCGCTGCCGTCATGGAACGTGACTCCCTCGTTCAGATAGAAGGTCCAAGTCAGGCTGTCGTCCGAGACGTCCCAACTTGAGGCCACGCTGGCCTCGGGAGAAGCATCTTCGAACGAAGGGTAGACCAGGAAGTCGTACAGGTTCACTGCCACTTTCCAGTCGTTCTCGCCACTGGTTACTGCTGGATCAAGGGATTCGGGCGTAGCCGTGATCGTTGTGCGCAACGTCGTAGCCATCGCGACCGCTCCCACCGTCATGAGCAACACCAGACTCAACACAAGCGTCTTACTCAGTCGCTTCATCCTTCCGTGCCTCCTTGCTTCATTGATCCGGTCGTTCGATTGTTGCTGCACTGCCACTTCAGCTTGATACGTTCCGCCACCTCCTTACCGATTCCTGTCATCACTTCGCCAGCTCATACAGCGCATGCCCGTATACCTTCGCGTTCAAGACCATCTGATCGACCGACGCTCGCTCATTCGGGCGGTGCACGGTGATTTCCTCTCCGGGGTACACGGCACCGAAACAGACGCAATGCCGGATCGCCCGAGCGTACGTCCCCCCCCCGATAGCGTGCAGGATCGCTTCGCGGCCGGTGACTTGCGTATAAACACGCGACAAGGTCCGAATCAGCGGATCCTCATCCGGCACGTAGAGCGGCTCGCTCTGCTTCTGCACCCCCAGCTCGAGATCGGTCTCTTCCTCGCCCACTACCCTTTGCATCTGTTCCAAGACATCGCTACACGAGAACGACACCGGCGAGCGGATGTCCAACACGGCAACAGCCCCGGTCTTCGTGACAGTGATCTGTCCCAGGTTGACCGTCAGATCTCCCGATGCTTCGTCGCTCCACGCCATCCCCAAGAGTCCCCCGGCCGTATCGAAACCAACGCGTCGATCCAGCACAGATGTGAAGCGGGTTGCCCCGTCTTCCGCCAAGTCCAGCTTCGAGAGAAGACGCAGCAGCTCGGCAACCGCGTTGACCCCCTTCTCGGGGCACATCGCATGCGCCGAGTGGCCCTTGGAGGAAATCACGACCGTATCCCCATCATCCTCAACGTTCATCTCGAACGAGGCGCTTGAACGCTCGTCGCTCGCGGCGACGATTGCTGCACGGATCCGCTCGTGAGCCGCGCCCGCTCCGCACAAACGCGCTGACGCTTCGTCGGGGACGTTGTTCGGCGCCGTTCCTCCGTGGAGTGCACTCAGCCGGAACCCTGTCGCAGCTCGGCTCGTATCGGTGCCGACCCAACGGAAGACATTCCCGCCCTTCTCGCGATTGACCACGGTGAACATCCCGTCCGGCGAGAACCCACAGGTTGGGACTTCCTCTGTTTCGAGGTAGCGCTTGATCCCGCCCCACCCCGACTCTTCATCGGTTCCGAGCACGAAACGGATGCGCTTGGATGTCCTCAGCCCCGCATCGCGCATCGCCTTCAACCCGTACAACGAAGAGAACAACGGTCCTTTGTCATCGGCCGTTCCCCGGCCGTACATGAAGCCGTCCGCGATCTCGGCGCCGAAGGGAGGGTGGTTCCAGTCGGACTCCTTCCCGACCGGAACCACGTCCACATGGCTGAGGACACCGATCAACTCTTCCCCTCGTCCGTAGTCGATCCAGCCCGCATAGCCCCCGAGCCGTCCGACCTCGAACCCAAGCCGCTCGCCTACGCCGAGCGCGTGCTCAAGGGCTTCATGGACCGCTTCGCCAAACGGCATCCCGGGGCTCGCTTCGGCCTTGACACTCTCGATCCGCACCGATTCGGCAACGGTCGCCAGCAGCTCGTCCCGATCTTGATCCACGATCCGATCGAGCATGGTGAGTTCATCGCGTGTCATCGCGGCCTAATACCCCGAGACCTTCAGATCCCGACAGATCTCGACAAGCTTCGGATGGGTATAGAAGCCTTGCTCCTCGATCGCCTCGCCGTCGAGATAGATCGAAGGATTGAGGACCATTCCGTCGGTATGGCTGGAAGCGACCCAGCTCTTGCCTCCGAGTCCTTCACCCTGCGTTCCGAAGCCACACTCGACACAACCGAAGATCCGTTCGTCTTCCTCGATCCTCCCGGTCGGTTCGGGCACACCCGGATTGAACCCCTGCGACACGTGAGCCAGCCAGTACATCTTCTCGTCGTTCCAACTCTCGAGCCACTTCCGGAACAGCAATGCTTCGCGTCCGGATCCCTCGACCTTGGTGCAGACGCCCTTTTCGATCGTCAGAGCGACCGGGGACTTCATCACGCCGATCTCACCCGGCGGGAAGATGCCACCGTCGAAGACGAGCGTGCCGTTGATCGTCTCTTCCACGGGGCACAGTGTGGTCTGCCCTCCGAGCATCACGGAGACCCCCGGCTTGTCTGCATACGCTCCACTCTGCTCGCAAACCCGCCCTTCGGTACTCATCACGAGGTCCGTACCGGCCGGGCTGGTGATCCGCATCTCGCTCGACGCGTTGATCAGCTCGCAGATCGTGTTCCCGAGTTCGACCATCTTCGGGTAATCGACCTTGCCGATCGTGTTGATCAGCATATTGATATCCATGGCAGCAGCGGTCAGCTGGCGCGTCCCGGCGTCCATCGCCGCCTTCCACGCACGTGTGTAGAAAAGCTGATAGTCCAGCTCGATCCACACATCGGCAGCTTTGATCGCCTCAGCCACGGGCGCCGACGGCTCGATCATGATTTCTTTGTGCAGACTGGCCTGATATGTCAATACGGACGGCGTGGCTCCCGCATCCAAAGCGGCAGTCGCAATCGCCTGTGCCACTCGCAGATCCGTCGTCGTGTCTGCGGTGATCAGAACGGTCTCCCCAGGCTTGACAAGCATGATATCACGTACGACTTTCTTCGCCGCTTGGAAGATCTCCCAATGGAGATACTCTCGCCCACCTTCCGCTTGTGTTGCTGCTTTCACAGATGCCTCCTCATGAATCCCATCCCAATCACCCTTTCCGATCGATGATCGGATCCGGCAAAAGAGGGTTTGTTCTCTAATATATTACGAATGGCCGTCGCTGTCAAGAAGCATGAACCATGCGAACCCTTTTTAGTAGGTTCTTTTCGTCACTGGGAGTAGATCTTGCTATCTCTCCGTATCTTTCAACCCATCCGCACATCGCAGTCAAATGCCCTTCTTTCAATGCTTTTCCCAACGACGATCCGGAGAACACTCCTATATATCAAGCTGCCGTTTCATCCAAGGAGTGGGGTGGACTCAGTCGCAGCCAACACCAAATTCCGAAAGCCGTGCCGCATGTGGCACATGCATGTGCGTTACAGGCTGTTCAGGAATCTACCGGTTGGTGGAACCGAGGGAAGCGGGCGCAGTTCCCCGCGGTCAACGGCGACCCGTCCTTGCTTGATCACCAAACTCGGCCAACCCCGGACCGCCTTCCCTTCGTACAGCGAGAAATCGGCTCTCGACGCAAGTTCGGCCGATCGCACAGTCCGTTCCCGTTGGAGGTCGACAACGACGAGATCGGCATCGCTTCCAGGAAGCAGCGA
>CAZKPU010000090.1:0-9282 GCA_964554715.1 uncultured Thermotogae bacterium
GGTGATGTTGCCATTAGGACGGCGAAATCGCCTTGTTCTGCCCGGCTGATTCGATCTAGTCGTTGGGGATCTCGCCTTTGAAGATCGCACGGCCAAGCGGACGGTCCTGCCAATCCGTGAAGTCGCTCGTGTTGCCGTCAGTGGTGCGCTGGCTTTGAATCATGTTGAGCCGTGCCGACAGATTGTCGAAGTAGTACACGGCCATCGCTTCAGCGGTTTTGGGGAGTTCGGCCGCCCCGAACTCCCGTTCGCCGTGATGAGAGACGATGATGTGCTCCAGCAGCCCACTGAGGCGTGAGTCCGCCAATCCGATCTCCGCTGCGTACGCGCGGACCATGTCCCGCCCGATGAGGAGATGGCCGAACAGCTGACCGTCGAAGGTGAACTGGGGACTTGCCGGACGCGACATCTCGCGGATCTTCCCGATGTCGTGGAGAATCGCTCCTGCTGTGACCAACCCTCGATGCAGCAGGGGACAGGTCTTGGCGTATTCGGAGGCGCCTCGCGCGACTTCGAGCGAATGCTCGAGAAGGCCGCCGATGTACGCGTGATGGAACGAAATGGCTGCGGGGAACCTACAGAACTCCTCTTTGTTTTCGTCGAGAAGACCGACAACCAGGCGTGAGAGCGCTGCCGGTGCCACGTCAACAGCGAGGCGCCGAAGCTCTTCCCACATCTCCTCGATATCATGCTCCGTTGTGGGCGTCAGAAGGGCGACGTCGAAGCCCCGGATCTTCCCTTGCTCGCTCTCATGAAGATCAACACGGCGGATCGAGGAGACGTTCACCTGCAATACACCACGGTAGCTCTCGGTTCGTCCCTCGACGAACACAAAGTCCCCGTGCTCGAAGTCGTTGCCGTAGCGAAGCGTAGCATCGGACCATGCGCGTGCTGGGATCGTACCTGTGCGATCCGCAAGGATGATCTCCAAGTAGGGATCTCCGTTGCGGGTGACACGGTGAATCTTGCTTCTGACAAGGAAGCACTGCGACACAGCCTGCCCTTCGCGAAGCTCTTGGACCTGGACGTGTGTCAGTGCGTACGGAAGTTCATCGCGTAGCTGTTGGGAGAAACGATCGGACACCAGCATCCCCTTTCTGTTTCGAATCCGAGCGAGGATCCATCTAGAGTGTAGGGAGGGAGGAGCTCATGTCAACCGGTTGCTGCTTGGCAGCATGACAGAGCCTGCCGTAGGATGGACGCGAAGGCGGTGAGATGTCCGATGCATCGACAGCGGCTTACGGATGTTCTTCTTCAAGCGCTTGGCATCGAACGAGACGGATACCACTTCTATCGGCTTGCATCGGAGCGCAGCGAGGATCCGGGCGCGAGTGAAACGTTCGCAGGGCTGGCCGAGGACGAGCGGATCCACTTCGACACGTTGCAGCAGCAGTACCGCAACGTGATCAAGGGTTCCCCGTGGCAATCGGAAATCCAGTGGATGCGCGAAGCAGGACAAGACGACAGCGCCCCTCCGTTCGGCACGCGATTTCACGATCGTCTTCAGAGGCAACATGTGTCGATGTCGGCGCTCTCGATCGGCATCCTGCTCGAGAAGAACTCGTACCTCTTCTACGAAGAGCAATCGAAGCAGCCGTTTCCGGAGGAAGTCCGGGCGCTGTTCGGGCGATTGGCCGAGTGGGAAAACCGTCACTATCAGGCGCTTCTTCGACAGGATGAAGCGCTCCGTGATGACTACTGGCAGGCCAACCGGTTCTCTCCGCTCGATTGATGCGAACTCCGCCCTTGTTCCGTGAGCGGCAACGACGGCCCCGCGCCGGGACGAGAGGTCAGTCGGTGACCCTCGGATCGGCCATCATCGGGCTGTCATCTTCGTTGTCTTGGACCTGGATCACATAAGGCGTGTCTCCCACTCCGTCCATGTCGATATCCAGCCCCGAGTAGGTGTCCCAGTAGTTCCCGACACCATCGCAACTCCACCGATTGGGAGTCGCAGCCTGCGCATGGTGGAGGTTCTCGAAGAAAGCGTTCCCGCTGAGGGTATTTCCCGACGATCCGAGATCGAGGAACACGGCTGTATGGTTGTCGTGGAAGCCGTTGGCGGTGACGGTGTTGTCGTGGCAGGCATCGAACCACAACGCCGTCCGATTCTCGGTAAAGACGTTGTCGGCGATGTGGTTATCGTGGGAGAAATAAGCGTGAAGCGCATCGGTGTTGCTCTCGAACGTGCACTGCGAGACGGAGTTCGTCGACCCGAAGTTGATGACGATTCCCGACCAGTTTGCGACCAAACGGCAGTCGATGACGGCGCCGTTCTCGGTGTAGCTCAAATAGATCCCCGCCTTGGCGGCCCCGCTGATCTCGATGTCGCGGATCTCGAAGTAGCTCGACGTTCTCTCGACTCGAATGCCGTAATCGCACGGTCCGGCATCGATTTTCAGCCCCGAAATGATGAACGGATCGCTCGGTGTTCCGCTTCCTCCGACAACACCGTTCTCTGCGGTGAACTCGTGGTCTCCGTTAATCCAGATGGGCGCCCGAACATCGGGATCACATTCGGATGCGAAGACACCGACAGAACTGACCAGCAGAAAGACCAGGCAACACATTGTGACGACGTTTCGCATGACGAATCCTCCCTCTAGGACTGCAAACAGAGTTCACTCCATGATACCAGCAACCCAAACAGCTGTGAAGACGGTTGTCCTTTCGGCTTCAGCGAAATTCCCTCAGATGCGGCGGCGACTTGTCACCATCTGCCAGAGGACAACCGGAACGCCTCGCTTCTTGAACACGAACACGAGGAGGAGTCCGGCTACGAACCCCCCGATGTGCGCGAACCAGGCGGTTCCGCCGACGGAGGCTCCGAGCGATCCGGCGCCGCTCAAGACCTGGTACAGGAACCAAACGCCGAGAAGGACAACGGCGGGGATATTCATGAGGCGGATGAAGAAGAAAATCGGGACCAAGGTCAGAACGCGTGACCTTGGGAACAACATGAAATAGGCGGCAAGAACCGCGGCGATCGCTCCCGAGGCTCCGATCATCGGAACGGCACTGGAAACCCCGGTGGCGATCTGGGCGAAGGCGGCGATGAGCCCGCACAGGATGTAGAACAGCAAGAAACGTCCGTGTCCCATTGCATCTTCAACGTTGTCGCCGAAGATCCACAAGTACAGCATATTGCCGACAAGATGCCACAGGCTGCCGTGCATGAACATTGACGTGAGGAGTGTCAGCCACAACGGGATCCCCACAGTGGGTGGCAAATCCTGTCCGCCGATCAATTCGGCCGGAATCAGTGCGTACTGAAGCAAGAAGTAGTCATCGGCCGAGATCGGATAGAGTGCAGGATCGCCGCCGTTGCGGACGTGTGTTACGTAGCTGTCCGGATCGAATGCGGGAGGGGTGAAACCGGAGTCCTGCCACGCGATTCCGTCGTTCAATTCCGTCGGTCGTGTTGCCAGGTATCCCTGATAGAGGAACACGACAAGATTGATGGCGATCAGGATCACGGTTATCGTTGGAAAGGATCTGCTCGTGCGGTAGTCGCGCAGCGGAATCATACCTGATGATAGCCAAGCGGCACGAGCCGGAGCAAGGTGGTTCTGTGCGACCTTTCGTGTAGGATGATGTAACCGCACAAAACAGGGGAGGCTAGATGGATCTTCTCAAACGGTTGAGCGAGGCGTGTGGTGTTCCGGGCTATGAACGGCCGGCGCGGGCAGTGGTCGTGGAGGCACTCAGCGGGCTTGTCGACGAGATTCGCGTGGATGTCCTCGGGAATGTCATCGCGCATAAGGCGGGCCGCGGTCCTTCGGTGCTTGTTGCTGCGCACGTGGACGAGATCGGGTTCATGGTGTCGCACATCGAGGAGAAGACAGGATTCCTCCGGTTGCAGCCGCTTGGCGGCTTCGATCCGTGCACGATCGTGGCCCAGCGGGTCATGGTTCACACCGATTCCGGCGACCTTCCCGGTTGCATCGGAGCCAAGCCGGCCCACATCCTGACCGAAGAAGACATGAAGAAGCGGCCCAAGATCAAGGACATGTTTGTGGATGTGGGGCTTCCGGCACCGAAGGTTCATGAGCAGGTCCGAATCGGTGATACGGTGACGCTTGTACAGACGTTCGCTCGCTATGGAGATGTGGTTTCGGGTAAGGCATTGGATGACCGGGCCGGTGTCTACATCGCGATCGAGGCGCTTCGGCGCGTGAAGCAGCCGGCATGCGATCTGACCATCGTCGGAACCACGCAAGAAGAGGTCGGCCTGCGCGGAGCGCGGGCAGCGGGGTTCGCCGTGAACCCTCAGATCGGGGTGGCATTGGACGGGACGTTGGCGGTCGATGTACCAGGGGTTGCCGAGCACGAGAGGATTACCAGGCTTGGCGGCGGGGTCGCGATCAAGCTGCGTGACTCGGCATCCATCTCTCATCCGGCGCTTGTTCGAGCGATGCGAGGGCTTGCCGAAGCGCGCGGGATCGAACATCAAATGGAGATCTTGCCCCGGGGCGGAACGGATGCGGGTGCGATTCAGGCGGCGCAGGCGGGGGCCGCGGTCATCACCTTGTCGCTTCCGCTTCGATACGTCCACTCGGTCGTTGAAACGGCTCATGTGAATGACATTGAGTCATCGATCGCGTTGTTGGCAGCGTTCCTGGAGACGGCCGATCAAGTGAAGCTTGCGGAGTGAAGCCATGCGTACGCTGTTGAAGGGGTTTGACGCTGTAGCGACCATGGACGAGGAGCGTCGGGAGATCCTTGGCGGAAGCGTACTTGTCGAGGATCACCGCATTGCGGCGGTCGGGAAGAACATCGATACGTCTGGCGTGGATCGGGAGATCGACGGCAGAGGCATGGTCCTGCTGCCGGGCATGGTGAACACCCACCACCACTTCTATCAAACGCTGTTTCGCAACGTTCCCGGTGCAGCGAACATGGAGCTGTTCGATTGGCTGGTTTTCCTCTACGAGCGATGGAAGCTCATCGACGAAGACGCGGTTCGCACCAGCGCATCGATCGCCTGCTCCGAGCTCCTTCTCTCCGGTGCAACGACAACAACGGATCACCTGTATCTTTTTCCCAAGGGACATGGCGGGATCATGGATGCGGAGATCGACGGTGCCGTGCGCACGGGAATCCGGTTCCAACCGTGCCGCGGATCGATGTCGCTTTCACAGAAGCAGGGCGGGCTTCCTCCGGATTCCGTGGTGCAGACCGAAGAGGAAATCCTCGCTGACTGCGTTCGCGTGATCGAGCGGTATCACAATCCGGCTCCGTTTGCGATGCTGAGGATCGCTCTTGCGCCGTGTTCCCCGTTCTCCGTGACGCTGGATCTGATGCGAGAATCGGTGAAGCTGGCCGATGAGTACGGCGTCTTTCTCCACACCCACCTTGCCGAGACTCGTGACGAAGAAGCGGACTGCCTAACTCGACTCGGCGCTCGCCCGGTGGACCTGATGGAGGAACTTGGGTGGCTTCGTGAAGACGCGTGGTTTGCCCACATGGTTCACCTGAGTGAGGGCGACATGGCGAAACTCTCTGCGGCGAAGGTCGGCATGGCCCATTGCCCCAGTTCGAACATGACGCTCGGTTCCGGAATCGCGCCGGTTGTGCCGCTGATGGATACCGGGGTGAAGATTGGGATCGCTGTGGATGGATCGGCAAGCAACGACACGTCGAACATGGTGCGGGAAGTGCGTCAAGCGATGCTCTTGCAGCGGGTTCGCTATGGAGCCTCATCTCTCTCCGCACGCGACGCTCTGTATGCGGCAACGATGGGTGGTGCCCGCGTGCTGGGACGGGATGCCGAGATCGGCTCGATCGAGCCGGGAAAGGCGGCCGATCTCATTGCATTCGACATGAGGGCGCTTCCGTTTGCCGGCGGCCGCGTCGATCCGGTTGCCGCCGTGGTTCATTGCGCCGCCGATCGGGTGAGTCTTTCCATGATCGACGGCGAAGTTCGTGTTCGGGAAGGGCGGTTGACCGACGAGTCGTTGTACGATGAAATCGATCGGCACAACCGTATCTCCGCCCGACTCATCGGAATGGGATAGACCGTGAGCATCCGGGTCGATGTCGAGATCGGTTTCTCGTTCAAGCGAGACCTGCCCGAGAACTTGAATCCGCTGGTCGTCGAGAAGGACGCCACGGTACGACAGGCCCTTCAGACCCTGGCGGATGCTGTACCTGCGATTGCTGCGCGGCTGTTCAACGAACAGGGAGATGTGCGGCGCCACATCCATGTGCTGGTGAACGGAGGCAACGTCATCTTGCGGCAGGGGTTCGACACGCCGCTCAGGGAAGGTGACCGTCTGACCATTCTTCCCCCCGTTGGAGGGGGATGAGAGATCGATCCGGAAAACGGGAAAAAGGAGAAGCTCCCTTGCGGGAGCCCCTCCCTGCTGGTGTGGTGGGCTTACTGTAAGGAGGTCCAGCCGCCAGCCTCGCGGCTGCACACTGCTACCATACGCCTGATTTGTGGACGAAGTGTGAAGAGATCACGGTGATTCTGTGGATGCTCCGCAGTCTTTTTGGGAACGAAGTTTCTCTGCGACTCGAGCTGCGAACCGGTCTTCGTCGATCACGAACCTGTGGTGTTCGCCACGAGCGACACGCTCCTGCTCATCTGTCGCCTCGATCGAAAAGACAAGGTGCCGGCCGTCGACCTCGGTGAGAGTCGATCGTACAAACACCTTCATGCCGCAAGGGGTCGCGGCGAGATGGTCGATGATGACCTTGGTCCCGACGGTCTGCTGACCAGGCGGGAGAAGCCGGTCCACGGATTGACGCGCGACCTCTTCACAGAAGCCGACAAGGACGGGAGTGGCAAGCACGTCCGCCAGTCCGCTTCCCCATGTGCTGGCGAGATGTTGGCTGGATACGACCCACTGCTTGGAATTTGTGATCCCTGGGAGGATCCCGTGTTTCGCTTGATCGGTCACAGAGCACCCCTTGTCTTGGTATGTTTCCCGGTCGTAGAGGGACAGCCGATCGGTGTCAGCTTTCCTGATCGACAGGAGCCTTCGAATTGCCGGGGCCGAGCCGGGTATCGTAGAGGATCGGGCGCCGGTCGGCGAAACGATCGTTCCACGGGCTGAGTGATTTGTCGCGCGCCCGTGCTTCGTCAATCTCCACGACGGCGGTATCCGTTGCATCGGCGGGCCCGGTATACAGCAACGCGCCGTTCGGGGATACGATCTGGCTGCATCCGGTATAAGTGAGCCGGTCGGATGTGCGGTGCTCAAATCCTATACGGTTCGCCGTCACCGTGTAGAGGCCGTTCTCCAGCGCACGCGCCCGCATCGTGAGCTGGGCATAGACCGGCATCACAAGGTTGGCCGGATGGGCGATGATCTCCGCGCCACGAAGCGCCAGGGTACGGGCCGCTTCGGGGAAGAAGTGATCGAAGCAGATCATCAGCCCGACTCGTGCGCCACCGACATCGGCGACGTTGAACGGCTCATCACCGGGGACGAACCATCGCTTCTCTTCGGAGAATAGGTGGATCTTTCGGTAGCGGAGGATCAAACCCTCTGGTCCGACAAGAACCGCCGAATTGTAGAACCTTCCGGCACCGTCCGCTTCGGGTAGGCCGGCGGCGATCGTGCAAAGGTTCGTGCGCGCGAAGTCGGTCAGCCTCCGGATGGTTGGTCCGCCGGGAATGGGCTCGGCCAGCGTCTCAACTTCGCTGAGAGACGCAAATTGATATCCGGTCGCGAACAACTCTGGAAGCACCCAGAGATCGGCGCGGCAAGACGCCATGGCACCGCATGCTTCTTCTAGGTTGCGTTCGACTTCGCCGAACACAGGACTTGTCTGAACAATGCCGATCTTCATGGTGTCCGGATTCTACCGGCTCTGCCGCGGGGATCTCCACCCGCTCGGGATCGGGCAGCCTAACGCGTGGCCCGACTCCCGACCTTGATACGAGGGTCCATCAGCCCATACGAGAGGTCGAGGATCATCAGAGAGAACAGGTAGATGCCGGTGATCACGACAAGCAGCCCCATCATGAGTGGCGTGTCCGCATAGTTGGTTGCCGTGAAGAATAGCGTTCCGATTCCCGGCCACTGGAAGATCGGTTCCACCAGGAAGCCGCCCCACAGCGACGCTGCGAAGCCTCCCGCAATCAGTGTCAGTGTCGGCGGTGACGACACGCGCCCGCCCAGGCGGTAGATAACTCTCCGCTCGGAAAGGCCTCGTGCTCGCGCAGCGTCGAAGTAGTCGTCACTGAATGCGTTGAGCGAGATGTTCCTCACCTTATGGGCGGTGATCCAGATGCTCGCGAACACCAACGTCAGGAACGGCAACGTGAAGTGCGGAAAGAACTCCTTCGCCCACGGCCCGAGTTCAGCCCACGTCGCGGGAAGCGTGTAGACCCACGGATCGGAAGGGGCGATAGGAATGTCGTAGACGAAGAGCCTGACGGCGAACATCGCCAATACGAATGGAGGGACTCCGGCGAGCACGATCGAGAGGGCGGTTGTTGTCCGATCGAGGGCCGTTCCAGGCTTGGATCCGTTTCGAAGGCCAAGGAACGCGGCGAGGAGCGCTTGAACAAGAAACGCGCCACCGAACAGGATGGCGGTAGGGATCATCGCTTCGGCGATGATCCTCATCACAAGGGTATCCTTCGGTGTATGGGTCGTGTGGATAACCGTTTGCGTATGTGAGTTGCCGAACTCAAGCCGCACCGTTCTCAGGAACAGGTTGCCGGCCCGGACGAGAAACGGCTTGTCGAATCCGTACGCCCGCTCCAGC
Organism: uncultured Thermotogae bacterium; assembly: GCA_964554715.1. Taxonomy (GTDB): domain Bacteria; phylum Bipolaricaulota; class Bipolaricaulia; order UBA7950; family UBA9294; genus RXOA01. The sequence continues at coordinate 8,725 of CAZKPU010000090.1, forward strand.
CCCAGCAGCACCTCTTCCCGGTAGGCCTCCGCCTCCTCGGGCTGGATGGCCCCCGAAGCGAGCGCTCCCTGCACGGCCCTGGCGGCACTCCAACCGAGGGTCTGATGAACGACGAACTCGATCTGTCCGTTGAGGAGAACCGAGTAGGCGAAGACAAGAACGGCATAGATGAGAACGAAGTGAACTATCCTCGTTCCCACATAGCGCCAGAAGGATGATCCCATAACGCTCCCCGTTTGGATGTTGGATTTCCCGCCGGCTCCGAGAGAGTCGAGGCGTATACCTCGTCCGTGCACAACAGCATGACGCAAACGCGCACCACACCCAAACGAGCACTTTCTGCAGGAACACACACAGTCTAGCAGGGCTGAGCCAGTGACACAAGAGTACCGCCGACGGAGACGGAGCGGTCAAGATACGCTTTCCGACAGGCAGGCCGATCTCTGGATCTGCAGAGTCTCTTGCTGGCCAAGGGTATTCCTGAAGCATGGCCTGACTCCCGGCCGATTCGGGACCGAAACGGACTGATGGATTCGATCGTGATCTAGTCGGGATCGA
>CAZKPU010000091.1:0-9247 GCA_964554715.1 uncultured Thermotogae bacterium
GTGGATCGCCGACATCTGGGACGCCTATCCGGAGATCAACAAGTGGCTCGGAGTCGAGGATCAGCTTGTAGCAGCCGTCTCCTTGGGGTACGCGGACATCTCTCCCAGTGCTCCGCCGCGCAAGCCGATGGACGAGGTTGTTCGCTGGATCGAGTAGCGAAGGCGACACGCCGTGTACGAGACGATTCTGTGACGCCGGAACGTTACGCTTCTTGTGGACCAGAGCGTCAAGTGGAATCTTCATAGGAGGATCCGATGACCAATGAGATCTCTGTCCGCATCAAGCGAGTTCCGTCCCTTCATGTGCTGACAACAAGGCGGTCTCTTGCCACGAAGGAAGAGACCGCGGGCGTTCTTGCCGAGATCCTCCCGCAGCTTGCGGATATCGTCACCGGGTCTCCGATGGCACTCCAGTTGGGCTTTCCGCGTGACGGGAAGATCGAGTTCGAACTCGCCTTCCCCGTAGGTGAAGGGATCGAAAGGGATGGATTCACGCACAAGACGCTTCCCGGGCTGTCGGTCCTCTCCTTTGTGCATGATGGTTCGCTTACAGGTGGTGACGAGGGCGGGAACTTCGCCGACTCGTGGAAGCGCTTCGTCGAATTCGTGTTCGAGAAGCAGATCCTTGTTGGCGACGATCCCTCACGATACGTGTATCACAGCGGTCTAGACTCCGTCGGCACAGCGGATGAGTGCGTCAGGCTGGAGGTTCTCTACTCATACCACCTACCGATGTGGCTCGAGGCGTTCAATGAGGGGCTTTCGCAGTGCGCGCCTTCCGACGTGGCCGAACGGATCCTTGCGGGAAGTGACGGCCTTGCGGATGCGCTCGATGGACGTCAGGCCGCAGAGTGGGTCCAAGCGGCGATCGGCCGATTGGATGACGAAATCGCCGATGAGCGAACGCTCGCGTGCATCCTCAACGGCTGCGCACATCATTACATCGTGCAAAGCGGTGAGATCCTTCGGGCAGCGTGGGAGGATTCCGGACACGATTTGCGCAAGCTGGCGGAGCGGATCACCAGTGAGGCCCTCCTAGGCAGCAGCTATCGCATCGACGAATCGGGCGACGAGCCGTTGCTGATCATCGAGCGGCGACCTGCCCGAAAAGAGGCGTACGATCAGGCGACCGACCCGGCGGAGAAGCGCTACCACGCCTGCTTCTGCCCGCTGGTCCGCGATGCGATCCGCGAGGGTAAGCGCGTCTCGCGCACGTTCTGCCACTGTTCGGGGGGATGGTATGTGCAGGAATGGGAGAACGTGTTCGGGGAGAAGCCCGAGGTTCGCCTCCTCGAAACGATGCTCGATGGTGCCGATTCGTGCGTGTTCGCGGTGAAGATTCCCGCAGGGTACTTGTAGCGTCGCTCCCTTGTGGGCGACGGTCTTGACTCATTATCGGGAAGGATGATCCGCTCGAAGACGTCGCTCGTTTGCGGGCGACGGTTCCGCCCTAGGCGGGGTCGTGCTTCCGGTGCGATCCCGCCCTTAAGGGCGATCCCGGTGCACCATGCCAGCTGAGTGATGCGCTTCGATCCCAGAGTTGCCAGGCATCTGACGGCTCCAGCTCTCTACGACATGAAAGGAAGAGTATGACGTTCTCGATTGTGGCGGTTGACCGAGAAGCCAAGGAAACCGGATTCGCGATTGCATCCTGTTGCTGGGATGCCGGGCAGGTTTGTTTCGCTTCGGCCGATGTTGGGGCGATCGCCTCGCAGGCGCAGGGAAATCTCTCCTTCCTCTCCGCGTACTTCGATAGGTTAGAGAGCGGGATGGACCTTCCAGCGATCCTCGAAGCGTTTCACGCATCGGATGACAGCATCGAATCGCGTCAGGTCGGGATGGTCTCGTTTGATCATGGGGCATTGGCGTTCACCGGTGAGCAATGCAGCCGTTGGGCCGGGCATCGGACTGGTGAAGACTTCGCGTGTCAAGGCAATATCCTCACTGGGTCGAACGTGATCGATGCGATGGTGGAGGCGTTTCAAGTGGCTGAGGGACCGCTGTTCGAGCGGCTGTACGCCACCCTCGAGGCGGGCGACGCGGCAGGCGGAGACCAACGAGGTAAGCAGAGCGCCCGGCTTGCCGTGAAGAAGAAGGGCTGGGGAGATCCAGGAACTGATTCGATGATCGATATCCGCATCGAGGATCACGATGATCCTGTGCAGGAGATGGGGCGGATCCTCGGCGTCCGGCGCACGCTTGCCTCCATCCTTGGGCTCTTCGGCAAGTTCTCCGGCGCCTCGGACAGTGAGAAACCGGCCATCCTCCAGCAAGCGGAAGAGATCCTGCAGGGAAGAACCGAGTGCCGCTACCTCGATTGGTGGGAGATGCTCGCCGAGGACTACTACAAGATCGGCGAAGTGGGCCGAGCTGTCAGTGCTTACGAACGGTACCTGGCAATCAACCCAGCGCTTCGCGTCGTACTCGAAGAGCAAGCTCGGAAAGGACTGCTCCCGGAGGAGATAGCGACGGCGCTGCTGAAGTAGCGAAGTCGTCTGGAATGCACATCATGACCCGAGGGCGCCTCAGGCTTCAAAGAGGTTTGGCCAAGCGAAGGGCGTTGGGTCGAACCCACCGGATCGTCGGCCACTGCGAGATCACGGCAAACCCCAAATGCTCGTAGAGCCGGCGAGCGACGGTATTGCGGGCGGCGACATCGATGGCAAGGTGTGTGGATTGGCTGTCGTGTGCGCGGTTCTCCATCTCGAGGATCAACGCGGAGCCGATGCCTTGGCCGCGATACTCCTTATCGACAGCGAGGAACTGGATGTAGAAGTCTCCTTCTTCGTATGTGTGGAGGAACCGTAGGATCGGCGAAGCCAGCACGAACATGCACCGCATGCGAAGAGCGAGCCCTCCCGCAGCCTGTTTGAGCGGCCGGGTACTGGAACGGCGGTGCTGCTCCTCCGTATAACCCGATGCCATTCCGACCATGCCCTCATCTGACACCGCGAACAGGGTTCGCTCGTACGATAGATCGTGATCGGGGACGAGGAACGCCGAGGTGAGGATCTCTGTGGCCCGCCGTCCGAGCAGAAGGCGAAACTGTCCCTCGGCGGCCATATCGACAAATCGAGCGAAGACAACGCCTTCTTCATACGTAGGCTTGGCTGGGCGGATAACGATCGGTCGTTCGCTCATACACCCTTTCTGCCCCATCTTCTCCGTTGGGTCAAGCCGCCCGGAGTCGGACATGTCCGAACGGGTTCAGAGAAGGTTCCCGTGGGGCCGAGAACGCCAGGCGGAACGCCGTGGGGCTTGCCTCGGCCTACTGCTCTTGTCTTGCCTGCACCGCCTTCTTGATGGCGTCGGCGTTCTTGGCGCGGTAGTAGTAGCTGCGGGCACCCGTGACGAGGTTTCCGTCGGTGACGGGTGGGTGATCCTGGCCGATGAAGACGCCGCCCGCTTGCTCGATGAACTCCTTGTCATCCTCGTGGCCGACGATCTGCTTGCCTCGGACGATGTCGGCAGCCGCTAGAACTCGGACGCCGCGGCACCAGGCGCTGACGACGAGGCCCTCATCAACGGCTTGATGCAGAAGACGCAGGACGTGCTCGGACTCGATCAGGCCGGTATGGGCCGGCCCGGGGAGGACGGAGACAGCGTCAAACTCCGTGATGTCGGTGATGGCATCGATCAAGCAGTCGACCTTGGGTGCTTCTAGGCCTCGCTGTGCAGCGAACGGGCACGGATTTACGTGGTCCGCCGTCCCGGCGATCGTCAAGTCCCAGCCGTAGCGATCGAACTTCTCGAGAATCGAGAGCTTCTTCCCGCCCGAAAGGCAGTTTGCTCCGATCATGTCTCCGACCAACAGAAGCATCCGAACCGGTTGATTCCCTTGCTTTGCCGTCACAACGTCCTCCTCCGAAAGTCCTATCGTGTCATGATTCAGTCGGAGTGTCTCATGGACGTCTCAGCGAGGCGGGCAAGTTGCATGGGTCTTCACTGTGAGATGACGGGCTGTGTTGACTGAGAGCCATGCTGCCACGCTGGAATCCAGGACTCGAATTGGGTGGTTTGGTATCATCCTTGCCTCACGAAATGGAGGAACGCACATGGCAAAGACGAACGCACCGGTGATCGGGATCGTGACGGGACTTGTATTGATCGCGTTTGGGATGCTGGCGCAGAAGATCATGCCGCTTCTTGGGCGTGCGGCGTATCAGGCTGCTGCGGCAGGGTCATACACTGCCGCGGACTATCAACTGAACCTCACCGGCTACTACATCGTGGCTCTGCTGGTGATCGGCGTCGGAGTGGTATTTCTGGCGCGGGACCTGTTCTGTAAGAAATGCTAGATTCACTCCCGCGGCGGAACGGTGATGAACGATTCCGACGTTGACTTCCGCCCATGACGTCTGGATACCCACGGCCACGCGACCAGCAGCAACGCAGTCAATATCAACAGCGCGGTCGATGAGGATGGGAAGTCGATCAGCGATGTTGGACGGTTGAGAAGCGCGTGGATGCCGACGGCAAGCAATAGGTTGCCGGTTCGAAGATAGATCACCGCAAACAGTGCCCCGAGCCCCAGCAAGCGGACGAGATCCATCGGATACGAGGCGAGCGGAAGACCGGTGTACATGCGGTTGGGGATGTGGATCAGAGCGAACACGGCTTGGGAGATGAGGACGGCGGCGAAGATCCGCAACGCCGGGCGGCGGATTGCGCTCAACCGCCGGTGTGTCTGTGGCAACAAGAATCCGCGGTAGGCGATCTCTTCGAGCAACGCATTCCCTGCAAGCTGTGCTAGCAGCCCGCCGAGAACCCACGACACTCCGTACAGGTCCCAGCTTGAATCAAGGGTCAACCCGCCCTGGATCGAGAGCACGACAACGCCTATCAGTTGGGTGATCCCCCACAAAGCGCAGGTCCAAAGGATGGCGGGGAAGACCTGTCTCAGGGATCCGAACAGTCTTCGAGGGGAGAGGCGCCCGCCGAGTCCGAGCACCCCGCCGATCAGAAGGACGATCAAGCCCAGATTTACGACAAGCGTGGGTTGAATGCATCCGTGGGTGCTGCGGGCGACCGGATCGAGCCAGGGCGATCGGAACACAACCAAGTTGATCAGCAGGGAAAGCCCCACGTAGGTGGCGAGAAACAGAAGAATCACGCTGCCCTTCACTCTGGGCTGCCGGCCGAGCCACCGCTCTGTTCCACTGACCTCCCGTCGGATCGCAGTCCACCATCGACTCATCATGCTGTCGATGATCCACCCTGTGCCGGCAAATCGCTAGCGGCTTTCCCCCTGCTTGCGTCCGCATCTCTCACTTTTCGCCCCGGTTGTGGTCGAGAGGTGGCAGTTGTAGGATCTCGCTTGCTTGGGTGGCCGAGGTCATCCGGCGCTGGGGATGTGCTTGTGCCGCCCCGTATGAGGAGACGATCAGCATTCCGATAGGAGATCCAATGACAGCACACCTCAGGTCGATGACGGTCCCCAACGAACAAGGGTTCTTCGGGCGGTACGGCGGTCAGTTCCTTCCCCCGGAGCTGGAGAAGGCGTTCGCCGAAATCACCAAGGCTTATCACGAGATCGAGAACGACGCGGCGTTTATCGCGGAACTTCGATGGATCCGCAGACACTTCCAGGGCCGCCCGACGCCGGTGTATCATGCGCGCTCGCTTTCGCTTGCAAACGGTGGGGCGAAGATCTACCTGAAACGTGAGGATCTCAATCACAGCGGGGCTCACAAGCTGAACCATTGCATGGGTGAGGGCCTGCTGGCACGGTACATGGGGAAGAAGAAGCTGATTGCCGAAACGGGAGCCGGGCAACATGGAGTGGCATTGGCAACGGCGGCGGCGTACTTCGGTTTGGAGTGCGAGATCCACATGGGCGAGGTCGACATTGCCAAGCAGGCCCCCAACGTGAGCCGAATGAAACTGCTTGGCGCCAAGGTTGTGCCGGTTTCGCATGGGCTGAGGACGCTGAAAGAAGCTGTCGACTCGGCCTTCGAGGCTTACCTCGCCGACTATGAGAACTCAATCTACTGCATCGGATCGGTCGTGGGCCCGCACCCGTTCCCGTTGATGGTCCGCGACTTCCAGAAGATCGTTGGCATCGAAGCGCGAGAGCAGTTCCACGAGATGACCGGCTATCTCCCCGATACGGTCTGCGCCTGCGTCGGCGGTGGATCCAACGCGATCGGGATTTTCAGTGCATTCCTGGAAGACCCGTGTGAGCTCGTCGGGGTCGAACCGCTCGGCCGCGGGGAGAAGCTCGGCGATCACGCCGCGTCGATGACCTACGGGCATGAGGGGATCGTCCACGGGTTCAGGTGCTACCTGCTGCAGAACGAAGACGGATCGCCTGCGCCTGTCTACTCCTGTGCCAGCGGTCTCGACTATCCGGGGGTGGGCCCTGAGCACTGCTACCTCAAGGACGAAGGACGAGTCAGCTACGTCACCTGTTCGGACGACGAATGCCGGGACGCGTTCTTCAAGCTTTCGAGGTTGGAGGGGATCATCCCTGCGATCGAAAGCGCGCACGCTGTTGCCTATGCCTTGAAGAGAGCACGCGAGATGAAGCGAGGGACGATCCTCGTCAATCTCAGCGGACGCGGCGACAAGGACCTCGACTACGTGCTGGAAAACTGGGACACCGGAGAAGATACGTAGCATCAAGCTTCTGTCGCTACCATCCTGGGTGTGCAGCTTGTGCGGTGTGGTCGAGAAGCGTGAAGATATACACGCTGCCTCGCGATCTATGGCGCACGTGGCTCCGGAATCTGCTCAAGTGAGGGAAGACCTATTCCATCGCCGTCATCATAGTAGTTCCCCCCTGCTTGGATAGGGGAGACGACTTCCAATCATCGGCAAACACATTGCCACCAGCATCATTAATGGAGTGACTCCGAAACATCGCCCTCTGCTATCTGCATGCCTTAGGAGATGTGGCGGATCCAGATCGTTCTGCTAACCTGCTCAGGGCGGCACCGATGTGGGGAGAGCTTGGCTCTCTTCTGATCGTAGATGTTTGGCCTGTAGGTAGAAAACATATATACTATCATACGCATAAAGAGCACAGATGAAGGAGGTATAACAATGAAGGCAGCTGTGAGAGCGATCGTCGGACTTGTCATTGTGATGTTGGTTGGAGTAAGTGTGCTTCCGATCACGCTGGCTGCAGACGCGGAAGCGACAACAGCGGGAACATGCAGTCCTCTTCCTGTTGGAGATGAACTCTCAGATGAGGAATTGCTTGCAGCACAAGGCGAGTTGTGGTGGTTTGTGATTGCGATGGTGTTGGGCGGTGGAGCACGGGCAGTCTACGAGAATTGGTTTGATGAAGACTATGGAATCGATCGAGATGACGGAAGAGAAATCGCAGGAACGGCTCTTGCATGTGGAGTTGGGGGGTCCTGTGGAGGAACGGCCGCAGCGTTCATAGCGTTCGTGAAGTAGGTTCCGCGATGCATTCGAATCGCCCCCATGCAAAGCATGAAGACCGTTGCTCCACAGCTTGGAAGAGTAGAATCCTTGGCGTTGCTGCTGCAGCCATCGTCCTCTTCATCTTCATGGCCATCCTTTATCCGCTCATCAGAGGACAGCCGGTGGGGGATGCACCATGGCTGGTGATCAGTGCGATCACGGCAGCGATCGCCGCTCCCCTTGCCGATTTCCTATCCCGCAGAAGCCGACGAAGACCGGGGAGCAAAGGAGACAACGCGTCCGGCAAGGCTGAGTAGGTCCCCCGGCGCCGCGTGCACCAGAGGTAAGCAGTATGCAGACTTGGTCTCACACGTCTCGAAGCTACGCTGTAGGTGAGCTGCATGACACTTCAGCACAGACATTACACAAGTCCCGCTGACTACTGGAAGGCGCGGGCGTTCTTCCGCGAACTGTTCTCGTTCGGCGACCGGTTGACGGGCTATTGGCACGTCGGCGAATTCGACTACTGGCGCTGGCACTGGCTGGAGACCGTCGTGGAGCGAACGCCGGACGAACTCTCACTTTGGGAAGAGGAAGACGGGCGCATCCGGTGCGTACTCAACCAGGGAGACCCCGGCGTTTGCCATCTGCATGCACATCCCGATGTTCGAACCGAGGGACTGCTCGCCGAGATGGTGGAGGTCGCCGAACGTGAATGCTCGGTGACTCTCGATGACGGGCAGCGCGTTGTGTGGGTGTGGGCGATGGAAGACGACCCACTGCTCTCACGAGTCCTGAGTGGGCGGGGATTTGAGATGCAGCCCGAGGGCGGGCATTCGGTGGAGCACAACGGACGCCGCTCTCTTGCCGAGCAGATTCCGGTTGTCCCGATCCCGAGGGGGTTCATGGTGCGCTCGATGGGCGGTCCCGAAGAACTTCCCAAACGAAGCCTCGCTTCGTGGCGTGCGTTCCATCCCGGAGAACCCGACGAGGGATGTGATCCGACCGGAGCGTGGTACCGCAACGTTCAGCGCGCACCGCTCTACCGGCGCGATCTCGATATCGTTGCCATCGCGCCCAACGGCGACATCGCATCGTTTGCCGTGTGCTACTTCGACGATGTCTCACAAACCGGCGTGTTTGTGCTCGACGGAACGGCCACCGAATACCAGCGGATGGGACTCGGCAAGGCTGTGATGACCGAGGCGCTTCGGCGCTTGCAGTGGCTTGGCGCGCATACCGCCTACGTTTCGTGGTACGAGGCCCCGGCAGGCGCGCTCTACCGGTCGGTGGGCTTCCGCGACGAGCGCAGGGGGCGTGTGTGGGTCAAGAGAACGTAGTCGATTCCGGGGACATCATACCCTAACTCACTTGTATTGGCCGGGAGTTGAGTAGTGCATCCGGGAGTTCTAACCATTTTTGGATGGATCGCGGCATTCATGGCACAGTTGGTGAACCGATGCATCTGTGATGGACCGTCAGAAACGTGTCAATGCATGCGGTATCGGCAAACTGATTCGATGGCATGTGCCAGGTGTCACTTGACTTCCTGCATTGCCATAGAAGGGGAGGTACTGTGAGCGGCATTATCGTCTACCGAAGCACGTACGGCAGCACCAAGCAGTATGCGGAGTGGATCCATGACGAAACCGGGTTCCCGGTCTACGAGTCTCGCGACGATTCGATCCCGTGGGACGCGGACACCGTGGTGGTCGGCTGTCCGATCATCGCCAACAAGCCCACTCTGCTAGGCTGGATGCAGAAGCATTGGCACCAACTCAAGGGCAAGAACGTCGTCCTCTTCACAACCTCGGGAGCCGAGACAGGATTAACAAGATATACTATTTATGAGGGGTCTATTAGGTATATTAGGGTT
>CAZKPU010000092.1:0-9182 GCA_964554715.1 uncultured Thermotogae bacterium
ATTGGGCCGCGGCGCTAACAAACACGGCAAGCAGGCTCAACCAGCCGAAGCCCGGTCCGGAGATCAGCGCTTTCCAGGAACTGCTTAGCTGCGCCGCGATGACTCCTCCGGCCACGGCGACCGCCAATCCGCCCGCGATCCCTTCCCAGGTCTTGTTGGGGCTGACGTTCGGAAACGCCTTGTGCCGGCCCAAGAGCGACCCGACGAAGTAGGCTCCCGCATCGTAGCCCCACACCATCAGCAGGACCATCACCGCCTTGGCCAAACGCAGGTCGACCGCCGCGGCCGGTTCACGGGTGAAAAGCGCGATGAAGTAGTGAAGCAGCCAAGGGACGTAGAGCAATCCGAACAACCCCGCAACCACGTTGAGGAACCCCTCTCGCTGCGGCAACGTTCGGAGGTGACGAAGGACCTGGAATGCAGCGGCAAAGATCATCCCCACTTCGGCATACCGGCCGTCAAAGGCGACAAAGCAAACCGTGAGAAGAGCAACCAGCAACAGGTTCTCGATCCGCGAGAGACGAAGGCCGATCTTCTTCAGGAGGCAGACGTACTCGACCGTGGCCATTCCTGCGATCGCGAAGTACAGCAGCCCAAGGGCCCACAACGCATCGTACGCCGCCGTGACGTAGACGATCCCCACGACAACCCCGCCGCCGGCGCATCCGCTCAGTATCCGAATCAGCAAGTTTCTCACGGCCTACTGCCTCCCGAACCTTCGCTCACGGCTCCGGAACGCTTCCAGAGCTCTCTCCAACTCCTCCGGTCCGAAATCCGGCCAAAGGGTGTCTGAGAAGTAGAGCTCAGCGTACGCCGCCTGCCACAACAGGAAGTTCGAGAGACGCATTTCCCCGCTCGTCCGGATGATCAAATCGGGATCGGGCATCCCTGCCGTGTACAGCTCTGCGGCAAACGCCGCCTCTGTCAGTTGGCTCGCTCCGACCTCGCCACATTCCACTCGCTGTGCGAGCCTCTTGGTGGCATGAAGGATTTCCTCACGGCCGCCGTAGCTGAGCGCCACGTTCACCACGATCCGTTGGCCGTCGCGTGTCTGTTCCACGGCGGCGCGAACCGCATCTTGCACGCCTTCCGGCAGGCGCTCGAGCTGCCCCGTGACACGCAGACGCACCCCTTGTTCGATCATCTCCTTGCGGTTGTCGTGAAGAAACTCCGCGAACAGCTTCATCAGAAAGCGAATCTCTTCCGGAGGGCGTTGCCAGTTCTCGGTGGAGAACGCAAACAGGGTTACGTAGGAAGCCGATCGGTGTTCTCCGATGTACCGGATCAGCCTCAGCGCCGCGCGAGCGCCGGCCCGATGGCCGGCCGCACGGGGAAGCCCGCGCTTTCGCGCCCAGCGGCCGTTCCCATCCATAATCACAGCGATGTGACGCGGATCTGACTTCCCTAGATCTTCCCGCATCCCGCCTCCACCCATTCCACCCTTGCCTGCCCTACCACGGCAAGCGACCCGGTGACAAGAAGAACGTCGCCCGAACCAAGCGACGCTGATGCCATCGCAACCCCATCCGCCACAGTATCGGAGATCTTCGCACGAACTCCAAGTCGGCTCGTTGCTTCCGCCAATTCCCGCGCGCTCATCGCTCGCGGATCGCCGCTTGATGTTGTCGTGATGCAAGACACCACCGGCAGGAGAATCTTCAACATCTCCGGAACCGCCTTGTCTGCCATCGCGCCAAACAACACGTGACGCCTCTCACTCTGCGGTACCAATCGCTGAAGCCCCCCGCAGATCGCAGAAATCGCCGACGGGTTGTGAGCACCGTCGAGTACGATCCGCGGAGCACGGTGAACCGATTCGAACCTTCCCGGCCATCGGACGTTCCGCAGTCCGGCGATCAGGTGGCTCTTCTCGATGTCGAGTCCGATGGATCGGAGTGAATCGACGGCGCCCAGCACTGTGCACAGGTTGCCTTGCTGCCAAAGACCGGGCAGCGAGAGATCGACCAAGCCGGCGTAGGCCGGCGATTCAATCCGGAACTGCGTGCCGTCCCATCGCTCCCGGATCGCAGCCGCGTCGATGCCTTCGGTGGAGATCCACCTGCCACCCCGAGCGCTGCATTCTTGCTGTGCCGCGTTCTTGGCTTCCGGCGTGAGCACTCCGGCAACAAACGGAACCCCCGCCGTCGCGATTCCCGCCTTCTCCCGCGCAATGTCCGCGAGCGTCGGGCCGAGGAACTCGGTGTGATCGAGCGCCACCCCGGTCAGCACACAGCACAGGGGAGTCCCCTGATGGGTCGCATCCCAACGCCCGCCCATCCCCGCCTCAAGGACCGCCACATCGACCGCACACTCCGAGAAGTGCCGAAACGCCATCGCGGTCAGCAGTTCAAAGTACGAAGGCGGGTCAGGAAGAACCCTCATCGCGCCATCGAGCACCCCGACATGGCGGCACAAGTCGTCCTGGCTGATGCAGGCTCCCTGGACGCGCACCCGCTCACGGACGTCCGACAGGTGCGGGGAGCTGTACAGTCCGACGCGGTAGCCTGCCTCACGCAGCACGCGATCGAGCATCGCGGCGACAGATCCTTTGCCGTTGGTGCCGACAACGTGAATCACGGGAACCGTGCGCTCGGGAGAACCGATCGCCTTGAGCAAGGCGGAGATCCGCTGCAATCCAGGCTTGACCGTGCGTGAGGGAATGGCTTCCAGGATCCGAAGCGCAGCCGGGTAATCGAGCCCTCGTCGGAGATTCATTCAGCCCAAGCTGGCGAGGTTGTCCCTCAGTCGGCTCTCCTTGGCAAGGAATTCCTGCAGTTTCGCCTTCTCCTTCTCGACGACGTCCTGCGGAGCGCGATCAAGGAAGGATGCATTGTCGAGTTTGCCGCGGGTTCTGTCGAGGTCGCCGGCAACGACGGAAAGCTCCTTGGCGAGCCGTTCGCGTTCGGCGTCGATATCGATCAGATCTGCTAGAGGAACGTAGATCTCTCCATCCTCGACAACCTGGCGTGCCGACCCGTGCGGTGCCTGAAGTGCCTCGCCCAAACGTACTGCCGACCCTCCGACCATGTCGAGCAACACATCGCACTTCGTGTCCACGATCGAAACGAGTTCCGCACTTCCGGTCTTGATCAGGACTTCGACTTTGGCCGTCGCCGGTACGTTCAGCTCAGCACGGATCGATCGCACGGCGGAAACGACCTGTTGGAACCTCTGCATCGATGCTTCCGCCTGAGGATCCGCCTGTTCTCCGTCCGCAGCGTCCGGATATGCAGCAACCGTAACGGATTCCGGCGTCTCGCCGAGCACGTGCCAGATCTCTTCCGAAATGAACGGCACAAACGGGTGGAGAAGTTTGACGATCTCGCGCAGCACGTGGTAGAGCACCCCGCGAACCCCATCATCAGAGCTGGCTCGCAGCCTGATCTTCGCCATCTCCAAGTACCAATCGCAGTAGTCGTGCCACACGAAGTCGTACAGCGACTCCGCCGCCAGATTGAAGTTGTACGCTTCGAGATGTCCGCAAACCTGACCGACGGTGCGATGTAACCGTGACAGGATGAACCGATCCTCGATGTTCGGGAGTTCACCCGGCAGCTCAGGCCGATCCTCGCCCACGTTCATCAGCACGAACCGCGACATGTTCCAGACCTTGTTCAGGAAGTTCCGCGCCTCGGCGAGTTGGGACCACGGCATGCGCATCGTCCGTCCTTTGCCGGTCGTGTGGGCAAGAGCGAAACGAAGAGCGTCAGCACCGTATTCTTCGATCAGATCGATCGGATCGACGCTGTTGCCCTTGGACTTACTCATCTTCTGGCCGTGTTCGTCGACGATCAGTGGGGTGATGAACACCTTGCCGAACGGGACGTCGTTCATGAAGTGGAGCGACGCCATTATCATCCTGGAGACCCAGAAGAACAGAATGTCAAACCCTGTCAGCAAAAAGGACGAAGGGAAGAACGTCTCCAGATCCTTCGTCTCTTCCGGCCATCCCATCACCGAGAACGGCCACAGCCACGACGAGAACCACGTGTCGAGCACGTCTTCATCCTGGCGAAGCTCGACATCCCGGCCGTAGTGCTCTCGGGCAAGCGCGGTGGCTTCTTCCACACCGCGAGCGGCGAACGGGTGTTCGTCGGGGCCGTACCAGATGGGAATCCGGTGCCCCCACCACAGCTGCCGAGAGATGCACCAATCCCGGATCCCTTCGAGCCACTCGAAGTAGACCTTGTTCCAGCGGTCGGGGATGAACTCGATCTTTCCTTCTCGTACCGCCCGGATCGCTTCTTCCGCCAGCGGCTTCATCTTGACGAACCACTGGGTGGAGATAATCGGCTCCACCGCAGTGTCACAACGCGTGCAGTGCCCCACCGCGTGTCGGTACGGCTCGGTCCGCTCGAGGAACCCCTCGGCTTCCAGGCGCTCGATGACCGCACGACTTGCCTCTTCGCGCGTCATCCCCGCGAACGGACCGCCGTTCTCGTTGATCGTCCCGTCGCCGTTGAGGATGCTGATCGATTCCAGTCCGTGGGCCTCTCCGATCGCGAAGTCGATCGGATCGTGGGCCGGCGTGATCTTCAGAACACCGGTCCCGAACTCCGGATCGACCTGCTCCGCACCGATGACCGGCAGAGCTCGATCAAGAAGCGGCAGACGGGCCGTGCGTCCAATGAGGTGTGCAAACCTCTTGTCGTTGGGGTTCACGGCCACCGCCGTGTCGCCGAGCATCGTCTCCGGACGGGTTGTGGCGATGGTCACATCGCCCCCACCCTCGAGGGGATAGCGAACGTAGTACAGCCCGCCGTCCACGTCTTGATGCTCCACTTCGATGTCGGAAAGCGCCGTCTCGCAACGCGGGCACCAGTTGATCAGATACGCGCCACGGTAGATGAGGCCTTCGTTGTATAGGGTGACGAACGACTCTTGAACCGCCCTGGAAAGCCCCTCGTCCAGGGTAAAGCGAAGTCTCGACCAATCACATGAACAACCGAGCGCTTCCAACTGCTCGATGATCTCCGATCCGTACTTCGCCTTCCACTCCCAAACACGCTCGACGAACGCCTCGCGTCCGAGATCGTGCCGGGTAAGGCCTTCCTTGGCCAGTTCTTTCTCCACCACGTTCTGAGTCGCGATCCCCGCGTGATCGGTTCCGGGGAACCAGCAGGTCTCGTCGCCCTTCATGCGGTGATACCGGATGACGATGTCTTGGAGCGTGTTGTTCAGCGCGTGCCCCATGTGCAAGCGCCCGGTGACATTCGGAGGAGGAATGACGACGGAGAACGGAACCTTGTCGGTAACGCCCGCGGAGGCCTGGAAGAAGCTGCCTTCTCGCCAGAATCGATCGTTCTTCGCCTCCACGTCGGATGGTTGATACCGCTTCGACAGTTCCATGACGACCTCCGTCCCTCGATTGCCCCTCTTGCGCCTTGATCTTCGAGTCGACCCGTGTGCGCTTCTACCTCCAGGCGCTCATGGTCATCTGATAGTCATGCAGTTCGCCGGGTGTGAAGAACAGCGACAGCTCGCGTTCGGCGGAAACCACGGAGTCCGAACCATGAACAATGTTCTTCGTCAGATTCAGCCCGAAATCCCCGCGGATCGTGCCCGGCGCCGCC
Organism: uncultured Thermotogae bacterium; assembly: GCA_964554715.1. Taxonomy (GTDB): domain Bacteria; phylum Bipolaricaulota; class Bipolaricaulia; order UBA7950; family UBA9294; genus RXOA01. The sequence goes on from CAZKPU010000092.1 coordinate 5,574, forward strand.
TGTTGCGGATTCGTCGTTCCCATCAGCCCGCGGACAACCTCGACGGCGTTCTCGCCTTCGATCGCCATCGCGATAACGGGAGACGATGTGATGAATTCTGAGAGTTCCGGATAGAACGGCTTCTGCAGATGTTCCTCGTAGTGCTGTTTCGCGAGTTCGGCATCCACAGACACCATCTTCAGCCCGGCCAGCTTGAGGCCTTTGCGCTCGAACCGCGCGATCACATCGCCGACCAGTCCTCGCTGCACAGCATCCGGTTTACACAAAACAAGTGTTCGTTGCACGCTCATCTTCGGTGCGACACCTCCTACATAACGCGCATATACCGCCGTCCGCCGACCTCGGCAACAAGATCCGCCAACTCGAGATCGAGCAAGACGTGCGCAGCGCGTGCGGGCGTGAGATTGCCCACCGCAATGATAGCGTCTACATGAACGGGATCAACCCCGATCCGTTCGTAGACCCGCCGGTGCTCCTCCGACATCCGTGCAAGCGCCTCCATCCGCATCGCGCGATCCGCTCCTGCGCGCACGACCACCGACACAAACTCCTCGGCAACGTCCTCAGCGGACTCGACGAGCTTCGCCCCGTCGCGGATGAGCCGGTTGGTTCCGCGGGAGCCCCGGCGCACGACATCCCCGGGAACGGCAAAGACCTCTCGTCCTTCCTCCAACGCCGCACGTGCCGTGATCAACGCACCACTCCGCTCGGGTGCCTCGACAACCACCACCCCTCGCGACAGACCGGCGATGATCCGGTTCCGTTGGGGAAAGGTCCACTTGGCAGGCGGAAACACCATCGGGAACTCACTGATCACCGCGCCGTTCTCGGCGATCTGCCGTGCAAGGCCGCCACGTGCTTCTCGAATGGCTCGCTCCATCCCGCCTCCGAGTACGGCCACGGTCTGCCCCCCTGCCTCGAGCGCACCGCAGTGCGCTTGCTCGTCAATCCCCATCGCAAGGCCACTCACAACGCAGATCCCCGCCCGGGCCAGCCCGTTTGCCATCCGCCGGCCGATCAGCTTCCCGTAGCGGCTTGCCCGGCGTGTCCCCACAACAGCCACGGCAAGCGCCATCTTGTTCAGCGACAGGGTTCCTCGGATGTACAGCACCGGGGGTGGCTGCGCGATTTCTCTGAGAAGCCGGGGATACTCCGGATCATTCCAGGTGGCGATCCGGACCCCGCACGATTCCGCCTGATCCACTTCCTTGGCGATCGAATCCGTGCGAAGGTGCGGCAGAACCTTCTCGGCAGCCTTCAGCCCGATCGTCTCGCGCATCTGAGTGGGAGACATCCTCCAGATCCCTCTCGCCGTTCCCCCGACTGCCAGCAACCGCTGCAACCGACGGGGCGTGACTTCGGGGATTAGATTCAGTCCGATCAAGCACTCCCGCTCGCTCGGCGGCTTGTCGATGTGTTCGGTCACTCCAGCCTCCCCATCCGCACGCAAAGCCGCACAGGGCAGCGTTGAGCCGCTCGCCGCAACAGGGTACGATCCCTGCAGGTGATTGCCGTGCCCATCCTGATCCTGCTCGTTGCCGCTGCCGAAGTCGTACTGCTTGTGCGTCTCGGTGCATTCATCGGCGGTCCGTTGGTCCTGCTCCTCCTTCTCGGTACGGGAGCGATCGGCTGGTTTCTGCTGCGTTCGCGCCATGCCAGCGAGATCCCGCAGATCATCGTCTCCGCACTCGCCGGCAAGCTCCGACACGATAAGTCCGTTGCACGCGAGTCGCAGTTCATCCTCGGCGCCCTCCTGCTGGTTCTCCCCGGCGTGCTCACCGACATCGCCGGCGCCTTCCTGCTTCTTCGCTACCTCTTCCGGCGTCGCCGGTCGCCTCGTGACCAAGGACCTCGTTCGCGAAGCGGCACACGCCGCCAGGAGCAGACGATCGACGTCGACTTCCAAGTGCTCGACCACAACGACGACTCGTAGAAATAGGCGCCGACAGCTACGGCGACCAACCCTGTCAGCCACACCGCCATGGCCGGGGACGCAGGTACTTGCGAGATCGAGACCTGTCCCAATAGCAGCATCAGCCCCCGGAACCGTGCCAAGCCCCACTCCAACACGGTAGTCACAGGAGATCCGAGCGGAGTCCGGGCAAACGCAACGAACGCCGCCTCCGTCCACAGACATACAGTAGCCCACGGCACGACGACCAGGTTCCATGCCACCGCCATCGGGTGGAACGTTCCGAACTGAAACGCCACCACCGGGATCACTCCCACCTGCGCCCACACCGAGACCACGGCCAGATTGCGGATCCATCCCCAGAGCTTGCCAGCGGCACCGGAAGGGTGCAGGCCCTCCTCCCTTGTTGCTCTCAGGCGCCACCCGCCGACGATCGCCGCCGTGGCCGCGAAGCTCAGCTGAAAGGACACGTCCTGCCACGCATCGGGGTTGACAAGAAGGATCACCATGGCGGCAAAACCGATGCCGCGGAGCGGATCGACCCAGCGGCGGCTGATCACGCCGAGGTCGGCAAGCGCCATCCCGCTTCCCGAGCACACCACCATCAGTGTCGCCCGCACAAGACTTGTCCGCGGACCGATGATCCACACCGCTGCGGCCGCGGCCAGCATGATGCACGCGTAGGCCACCACCGGCCGCAATCTCGACACCCGCAGCGCCGCCCATACGATGGCGAGAAGAAGCCCCAGATGAAGCCCGGATACGGCCAACAGGTGCGCCACTCCGGTCGCACGAAACGCCTCCCGATCTTCGTTGGGAAGGAGCCCGTCCATCCCGAACAGCAGCCCCAACGCCATCGCCGCTTCGTCCTGCGGGAGCCCGTCGGTGACCCGCGCCATCATTCGTTGCCGTAGCGCGTCCCCGGCGCGCCAGACCGACGGCTCGCTCCCGATGCACTCCACCGTGTCATCCTCTCCGGCCGAGAACCGCGCAAACACGCCTTGCCGCTGCAAGTAGGCGAGATCATCAAATTCGTCTGTGACCTCCGGGATCTCTCCTACCCCCTCCACTCGGAGGACGTCTCCGACCACGATCCGTTCCGGTACGTCGGCTCCGTTCCAGATCGTGACCCGCATCGTTCCCTCGAGCGCCGCCAGCCGCAGATCGAACGACTGCCAAGTGCGGCCAATGTCCGGATATGACACCACCGTTCCCGTGATCTCACGCAGGAAAGGCGCGCGCTGTCGCAACCCCTCGAAGTCTGGCTCCGGCATCGCTCCACGAACCGTTCCGACCATGAGGCATGCAGCAAGCACCACCCACGGAGCTGTCCCACGCTTGTGGCGCACCCACGCGGCAAGCAGGGTGGTTCCCGCCGCGATCCCCCAAGCCCCGGTCAGGGAGATCCCGCTCGCGCGAGCGATCCACACTCCGGCCTCGTACCCGATCAAGATTCTCCACATGATTCTCGTGTCTTGTGTTTGAGTATAACGTCTTGTGCGGTCATTTGTCGCGCCCGTCAGCTTGACGTACACTTAGGGAGCGATCTTTGACATGGGGGTGTTCCGGATTCGACGGAGCTATCGAAGGAAGGCTGCAAGCGGAGTTTCCTCCATCTCCTTAAACTGGTGGAAAAAACAACAACTGCGGATTACGCATACGCAGCTCCTTCCTACAACTAGGAGGAGCCGTCTGAC
>CAZKPU010000093.1:0-8990 GCA_964554715.1 uncultured Thermotogae bacterium
CCCGTCCGACCCTCCGTGACAGTTCACATCCGTGTTCGATAGATCCAACAACAGGGTGCAGCATTCAATGACAATGATGTCGGCGGTTGTTGTATCGGAATCGCCTGTCGCAACTCCGTCGTACAAATCACGCACTTCCAACTTCACAGTGTAGGTGCCGAGCGTGTCGAAGGTGCCCACGGCATAGGTCTTGTCAGTTGACCAGGAGGTATCCCATGTTCCGTTGTTGTCGAGGTCCCAGCGATACTGCAACACATCATCCGGATCAGCATCATCGCTACAGCCCGCATTCAGTGTGAAGCTGTCTCCCCGGCAAATCGTCCCCCCAGGGACGCAAGCCACAGGCGGGCTGTTCAACACAATGATATCGCCCGCGAAATGGATATTCTGAGTCTGCGCCGTTGCCGTTCCGTAGGCACGATCACCTTCTGGCGTCACGGTCCACCCGTGAGAGTTCTTCACGGCGTAGGTGTGCGTGCTCTTGGTCAGCCACACCGAATACGCTTCTCCGCAAACAAGCTCGCAACCCCATGGCTCGGTCGGCCAATCTTGCCCCGGCACGACACGGTAACCGAGTCGCTGATCGTCTCCGGTTCCTCCGTCCCAAACGCCATTTGCGCCGTGCCACCACAGATGCACCTCACCAGTGTTGGATGGGTTCGACGTGATGTTGATGTTGCAGTCCCCGAGAGCAACACCTGCCGTCGCCACACAGCCAGCGAACACCAGCATCAGCACTACCCACATTCGGGGTCGGTTCCGCTGACCTCGACTCGTTGTTTCCCTTTCCGCCAGGTGCATTCCGCGCCTCCTTGCCCTATCCCCACGCCAAAATCTTTCTTACCTGCAGTCGCTTCCTTCCTGAGGCGGGAGTGATGAGAGGCGTTCGAAGCGCATTCAACAAAAAAACGGAGCTGTAGGCCTCGCAACCTACAGATCTCCGGTACCAGCCACCACACGCCATGGTCTCCACTCCCAGTTTTCTCATGCCGGCAGCTGGCTGCCTTCGCTGTGGAGGCCCATGGCTTTGCGTCCTGCCCTTCCGGGCAGTTTGCCCTTAGCGGCATGCTCCTTAAGCATCACCAGTCTAGTCAGTTCGGAGAGTCTCGTCAATACCCTGATCGTTGCGTTGGATATATAGGACGTGTCTCTAGGATGTGCGGCAAAAGGTGCTTCCCTGTGGTGATGTAATGCTGTCGACGCCCATGTCTCGACATCGACATATCACTGTTTCCCCTTCTGAACCGTCCTTTGCATCCTCTTTCTTGTTCTTCCCTGTTGCAACGAGGTGAGGGGCCCGGTTTCTGTTGGAATCAGCTTCACGCTCCATTTCAGACTTGCGTCCCATCCGATTGCATCACCAATGTCGCGACCGCTCCGCGCACGTTTCTGTTCACCGACATGGCCCCCTCATCTCCGTCGAATCCTCTTGTCCACGACCTGATCGGGAGACGAAGCCGAGACGATTCGCATGGAGAATCCTTATGCGATGACGTGCATTGGGTCACCGCCATGAGCACAAGAAGCTGTTTCGTCAGCCTTACCTGCACAGCGGGGTGTCCGCGGGGGCATCCCGCTGCACCCATTGAGACCGGAGCCCTCTTTCCTGCCCTTCCCCCTGGAGAGCCTCACACAGCCTCGCTATCATCATCGATGCCGGGACGGTTCAGACAACGGTGTGGCTTGCTGAGCAACTCGCTGTATCACGCGACCTCGCAGACTCCGTCCATCCCGAGCCTATGACCCGAAATGAGTGATCGCATGGAAGCCCGTTTGCCGGTGTTGCTGATCTTCGATCTAGATGGAACCCTCTACAAAACGGAGAGTTCCTTCCTGCCAACGATGCGTGCCGTCTACCGCACGTACGGCTGTGAAGCCCCGGAAGACGCTCGCATTCTGTCGCTGATCGGTGAGCCGTTTGATGCCTTTCTGGATTGGCTTGCCGGCCAAGGCCTATCGCGCGATCGCGCCGAGTTGGCGCAAGTCATCGCTCGTCACGAAAGGGAGTCGATCGACCGAAACGGCAGCCTGTTCCCCGGTGCGCTCGAAACGCTTCAGACGCTCAAGCAGCAAGGACATCTCCTTGCCATCTGCACCAACGGCGACCGCTTGTATGCGGGCGCGGTTCTGCGCCGCTTCCACCTTCAGGACCTGTTCGATGCCATCCAGACTCTCGAGGACAACGCACGCACCAAGGCGGACATGATCAATGAGCTGCGGCGCAGCTTCCCGCATCGAAGCGCATGGATGATCGGCGATCGCTATCACGACCTGGAGGCCGGCCGAGACACCGGCTGTACCGTTGCTGCAGCTTCCTATGGCTACGGGACCACGGAAGAAATGGCGTCAGCGGACTTCCACCTCGCTCAAGTGACCGACCTGCCCGCCCTCGTCTCCTCGGTTCACGCCGGCTGAATCCTCGACCGGGCTCTGCCGGCCTGGCTGATCGTCACCCTGAACCGGCATTGATCATCGCCGCGGACCACGGACCGCTCTAAGACCACATCAACAACGCATTCCGGTCCTGTGGCAGTCCCGAACAGCTCCTTGAGCCAGCCGATCGAGCAAGCGCAGAAGAGGTCCGGAACGTCCTCGGGCGAAACACCCTTGAGGTGCTCACAGTAGCACCTGGGATACTCCACATAGACAGCATCGTCTTCGATCCGAGTCACATCCAGCTTCGCCGCCAGACGTTCGAACGCCTGCTTCGGCGTAACGCATTCCTCTCTTGCCTTGGCGGCAACCTCGCGGATCTCTTCCGGAAGGCAGCTCCGCCCACACTGCTCAAGAACTCGAACGCAGATCTCTTCGTCCGCCAGTTGATCCATCGCCTTGACGGCGCTCAGAATCCACTCATTGGCACGATCGCTCATTCCTGCTCCTTCGCTCATCGTCCCGAGGCGACCAAACTCGATCTCTTGCCTGCCCAACAAACTTGCTCTTCACGCTCCTAGCTTTCGACCTGCCGTCTTCCGTTCCGGGTCGTCTACACCCGACCGGGCTCGCGTCGCCGTTCGCGTGATGCAAGCCACGCCGAGGCGAGGATCAGTGCAAACCCCAGCACTTGCCATCCGGAAGGTCGCTCCGCCAGGAAGGCAACAGCCCAAACCGTAGCAAGCACCGGCTCGGTCGTGGCAAGGATCGCCGCTCTCGCCGCCGGCAGCCGCTGCAATCCATGCGCGTACAGTCCATATCCGGCAAGCGTTGGGATCACGGCAAGAATCACGACGTACAACCAGCCTCCTCCCAGCGGAGGCAGCAACGGCTCCCCGACAACGGCTGTGGCAATCGCCAATCCCGGAAGCGCAAATACCAGCGAGTAGAACAGCAACCAGCTCGGCGGGCGCTCTCGCACGACCCGACGAACCAGCACGGCATAGCCGGCGTAGCTCGCCGCTGACACGAGCGCGAACATCACACCGATCGCCGAGATCTGCACGTTCACTCCCAACAGCCCCGACACAAGAACGCACCCGGACACCGCAACGATGAGTGCGACCACCGTCTTCTTCCCGACTCGCTCGCCGAGAAACACCCAAGCGGCAACAGCCGTCATCGCCGGGAACACATAGAACACAGCGATCGATACAGCGACTCCCAGATGCAACACAGACTGGTAGTACGTGCTGTAGTTGATCGCCACCACGGCGCCGATCGGGACGATGATCTTGAGATCAGCGATACGGAAGCGAAGATGCTGGGGGCGCAGCAAGAGCATCCCGCCCCCAAGGATCAGGATCGCAACCAAGACCCGTGAGAAGACCAGCGTTTGCGGACCCACCCCGGACAAGAACGCCAGCTTTCCGATCCATCCGAGAATCGACCAGCACCCCGCCGCAAGCAGCACGAACCCGACACCCGATCTACGTTCGCAAGATTGTCTCATCCCTTAACCACTCTCAGATAACGAGTCGGGTCCTCCAGCAGCTTCCTCGCTTGCCGCACCGTTCGCATGCGGAGCACACGAAGATGCTCGTTTTCGGGCTGCTTTGCCATCCCGGCGTACTCCCGCTTTCGCCGTCGATAGGTCCGAAGGCTCCACAAGACAATCGACTCCCTTGAGAACAAAGACGTTTTCAACGATTCCCGATTCCCGTTCCAGAGCTCCTCACGCGTCAAGCTCCTTCGAAGCGTGCGTCGAACCACGCGGAACACGATCACGCACAACCGATAATCGAGCCAGATCACCATCTCGGCACGTCGCCAGATCAGATCCCGGACGCGGCTGTAGTTGCCGTCGATCACCCACTGTGACCCACCAACCACGGCCCTCACTTCCCGCCTGAATTCGTCGTCCGGCGTTTCCGACCAGCCGGGCCCCCAGAAGAGGCTGTCCAGTTCCACGTGGGAGATCTCCATCTGTTTGGCAAGCCGCTTGGCGAACGTCGTCTTCCCCGATCCGGATGTCCCCACCACATGAATCCGCCGCGCCAACCCGACCCTTCGCTCCAAGCTCGCTACCCCATCATGCCCGGCTTCCGTCAACGTGACCCTCCGCATCGATCGTTCGAACACACAGGATACGCGATTCGCCCAAGCCATCTCATCCCTATCAATCCGTCACGTTTCCTCTCTACATTGATCACATCCGCAGGTACACTGCTAGAGGCAGCAAGGAGGCAAGATGCGGCGAAAGCGAAAGAAAATTCTGATCATCGTCGCTTCTTCGGTGGGTGCTGTTCTTGCTCTCCTCACGATCGCGATCATCGTGTTCGTGTTGACGATGCCCGATCCCCCTTCGCTGGATGCCGGGGTCGTCGAGCCGCAGGAGATCCCCGAACACTGGCTGAGCGCGCCTTCGTCGAAGGTTCCTCCCGTGGCCGGGTTGAGCATCGAGCCGCTTGCGTTGCCCTATCCTCTGCGCGTCTTCGCGCAGCTCGGGCGGCCTGTCGGCGGCTCACCCAATCCGGCGGAGCAAGCCGCTTGGCCCGCATCGTCCGGAATGCTGACGATGGCCAGTGACGGCAAGCCGTTCGGTCAAGAACGGTTTGCGGTTCGTGCCGAAGGAGATGACGTCCGACTGACGACCACAGGCGAGTTCTTCTTCAAGGTTGTGTTGGTCACCGTGCGGATCTCGTTCGAGCAGGAACTTGTCATCGGCCGCGATGGACGCCCGCGATCCTACCGCCTGGCAACCCATGCCCCGCTGGGACAGGACATGCTTGTCGAAGCCGAATTCTCGGACGGGATCGTAGAACTGCTGGCCAACGAAGAGCGCACCTCGCGGCCAGTCCCGCTCGATACGACGGTCATCATCGGCACCTTCTCCAGCTATGCGTTGATCCCGGCGATCTTGGCGGCAAGGAACATGCCCGCCGGCGGCTTCGATGTGTTGCTGTTCGGCGGCCCCCCGGGCACGGCGCAAGGGGACGAAGAAGGCATTCTGCCGAAAATGGCCGTTTCCAAAGGCTCTGCCGCGACGATCACATCCGGGGATCTCGCACTGGATGTCGAACTCTACGAAATCGACGGCCCGTTCTCACGCGGGGTCCTCTACGCACGTGAAGGCGAGATCCTCGGACTGACCTTCATCTCCGATGATGGAACGATCGACGTCTGGCGCAGTGACTACTTCACCGAACCGATCGTCCCTGCAACCCCACCGCCTTCCGCGCGTGGCCGTTAGCAGCGGGTGCTCTGCTTTCGTTGCCCAGCCATCCCCCCACATCACACCTCGATTCACACTCCGCTTGACGTTGGCTATGATCGGGCGTAGGAGATGAAATCCATGTTCATCCTTGACTACCTGTCTTGGACGATCGGTGCGTTCGGCGTGCTGACTATCTCTTGGGGATGTGCCGTTTCCGGATGGCGGGTTCTTCGCTCCGAGTTTCGCCGAACTTGCGAAGCAGGAGCCTGCTCTGCTCGCGAGTCGATCCGACATCAACTCGGATCGTATCTGCTGCTCGGGCTCGAGTTCCTCATCGCCGCCGATATCATCCAGACGATCCGACATCCCGAACTTGAGGAAATCGCCGTTCTGGCGAGTATCGTCGCCATCCGAACAGTGATCAGCCACTTCGTCGACCGTGAGCTTGCAGACGGAACGGCTGACTAGACCCTGACAAGAGTGTAGGTGCGGCACGCTTCTGCTCTCGCCGAACGTGCAGAGTTCCAAGAACTCCAGCCGATCCGCCGACGCCCGCAGCACATCCTGACGCTGCTCGCTTGGCAGCGTTGCGGGTGCCGACTAGAATCGTCTTGGCGCATTGCATCATCACGCCCTGCACCTGGGAGGATCATCATGGATGAGCGCAGGCTGAGCGCCTTGATGCTGACGGACATCGTCAACTACACGGCGAAAGTTCAAGCGAACGAGCCCCTCGCACTGGAACTACTCGAAGAACACAACCATCTCCTCAAGGCAATTCTCTTGCGGTACAACGGGCGCCTCATCAAGGGCACCGGAGACGGCTTCCTTGTGGAGTTCCGCAGTGCTCTCGATGCCGCCCGCTGCGCAATCGACATTCAGACGGCCCTGCACGAACGCAACCTTGCCTCTCCTGGCAGCCGGCGTGTGGATGTCCGCGTCGGCCTTCATGTGGGCGATGTCGTGCATCGCGATGGAGACATCTTCGGCGATGGCGTCAACATCACATCAAGAGTCGAAACCCTCGCTCCGCCGGGTGGAATTGTGCTGACAACAGCGATCCGGGATCAGGTCTGGAACAAGATCGAAGCCCCTCTCATCAGCCTCGGATATCACGACCTGAAGAACCTGCGACAGTCCATCGAGGTCCTTCGCATCGTTCTCCCATGGGAAGAACCGGCAGCCGCTCGCGCCACGTCCGGTACCTCGCCGCGAATTGCGCCGAATCGTTCGCGCGTCGCGGTGCTCCCGCTGACGTGCATCGGCAACGATCCGGAGAACACCTACTTCACCGATGGAATGACCGAGGAGTTGATCTACGCGCTCTCCAAAGTGCACGGCATGCATGTCATTTCGCAGACCTCGGTCATGACCTACAAGACACGCCCTCGGACCATCGCGCAGATCGGGCGCGAACTCGGGGTCGGGACGATCCTTGAAGGAAGCGTCCGCCGAGCCAAGGATCGGTTCCGCATCCATGTGCAACTGGTCGACGTCGCCTCGGAGACCCACCTGTGGTCCGATCGGTTCGATCGGAACGTCGAAGACGTGTTTGCCGTTCAGTCCGAGATTGCCGAGTGCGTGGCCCATACGCTGAAACTGCAGTTGATCCCTCAACGGGAGGAGAAGCCGACATGCACTGCATCGGCGTGCACCGCTTACCTGAAGGGAAGGCACTACTGGGATAAGCGGAGCAAGGCCGGCCTTGTGCGAGCGCTCGAGATGTTCAAGAAGGCGGCTCGAATCGATCCAGCGTTCGCCCCGGCGTTTGCCGGGATGTCCGATACCTATGCCATCCTCGCCGACCGCGGCTACATGAAGCCTGACGAAGCCTACGCGAAGGCGCGCCGTGCCGCGGAGAAGGCGCTGGAACTCAACCCCCAGCTCGCGGAAGCCCATGCCGCACTCGGCCTGGTCACGCAGTATCTCGACCAAGAGCCACACAAGGCCGAGACGATCTACCAACACGCGATCTCTCTCAATCCGAGCTACGCCAGCGCTCACCACTGGTACAGCCTGCTCCTTTCCGAGATGGGGCGAACGGGCGAGGCTCTTGCCGAAAGCCAGCTTGCCGTGGAAACCAGTCCGCGCTCTCCTGTGATCCTGGCTGCACGCGCCGATCTGCTGCGCAAGGCCGGCCGCATCGAAGAAGCGGAAGCCCAGTACAAGCAGGCGTTGGAGATCGACCCAACCTTCGAAGGGCTTCGTGCACGGTTTGCCCAGTTGAAGCTGCTCAACTTCAAGTGGCGCGAGGCGCTTACGGAATCCGAACAAGCCGCGGAGGACGATCCCAAGGATCTGAAAGCCGTTGCCACCGCAGCGCTGGCATTGACGATCATGGGCAAAGGAGTAGAGGCCGACCGATGGATCGACCAGCTCCCACCCGACAAGACACCGGCTCGTGCCGCGCGCCTGTTGAGGCTTCGTCGCCGCTTCACCGACCTGCTCAAGATGCAGCTGCCTCCGGACGCCAAACCGGCGCAGATCGCGTGGGTCGCTTTTCAGAAGGGCGTCGCACACACTTGTTTGCGGGACTTCGAGGAGGCCGATGCCCTCTTCGCCGTAGCCGCCGACAACACGGGACGATCAGACACGCGGCTTTCGCTGTGGATCGCCGGCCGCCGCGCTGTGGCTCATCTTCTCGCGGGACAGCCTGCCGAAGCAGAGGTTCATTCCACGGAGGTGGAACAGTTCGCCGAAGATGCGCGCGATCGGGCGGCCGTTATGGCGTGGATCGCGTTCGCCAAAGCGGATTCCAATCAGGGCTTCAAGTGGCTCGACCAAGCGATCGATCGACGAAGTCCTTGGCTGATCGAATTCCCGATCGAGCCGCTTCTCGATCCGTTCCGCAATCGCGAAGATCCGCGCTACCTTGACGCAGTCCGCCGACTTGGGTTCCCCTCGTAATCGCTCCTTCCGGCAAACGACGATCTCAACGGACCATGAGCGCGGCAACACGTCCGGTTCACGAAGATTCGCCCCCATCCCGGACCGGACGGCAAAGCTCCTCTCGGATCCGAAGATCGAAGAAGCGGTTCATGTGCGCCGCACGAAGAACCAGTGCCGTATCGGCCCCACGACCTGTCCCCCCAACACAGAGAACGTCTTGATCCGTGGGCACAAGACCGCTGTCGGCCGCCATCACGGCAATCTCGACACAGACTTTGGTCCCCTGACCGAAGAGCCGAAGGACCGCTGCGATCATCTCCACCGGGGTGACACCTCCGAACTTCTCACTGATCGAGCGGCCGACACCGCTCAAGGCATGGGATGCCGTCAGGATTGATGCTCCGCCCTTCCGCAGTCGAGAAACGTACTCACGCTCCAATTCGACTTCGTCATCCTCCGAGAAACCGGCGTGATGCGGCACTCACACGATCTGTGCGTCCAGATCATCGAC
>CAZKPU010000094.1:0-7628 GCA_964554715.1 uncultured Thermotogae bacterium
ATGTCGCAGGCGATGGCATACGCCTTCGTGACATCCCCCGCGGTGACCGTCGTCGCGCGAACCCGGACGAGGATCTCGTCCACCCCGGGAGAAGGCTTCGCAATCTCCCTCAGCTCCAGGACCTCCGGTGGTCCGTACTTCGTCCAGATGATCGCGTTCACATCAGCGGGTTCCTCTGGGAAGAAGCGCCGCAATCAGGAGCCCCGCACCGATCCCGACGAACAGACAGGCGATGAAGACGAAGATCGATCGTTGGACAAAGATCAGTCCCACCCCCAGTCCGATCAATGTGGTTCCGCCAACGGCCCATCCCCGACGGTCGATGTCTCTTCCGCTTTCCGCCATACGGTTCTCCTCCTGTCACCTGTGTTCCTCGCCGATCTGCTGCTGCAGCTTCCGTGCAAACGCCCGCGCGCGTTCGACGTCGTGGTCGTTCGGCCTGCCCTTGTTCAGTCCGCCGATGTACTTGAGAATTGAGTAGGTGTCCCATCCGCGGCACCCGAACTCGCCCACGATCTTGTATCCCCTGCCCTGCAGAATGTTCCGCAGCACTTCGTGATCGTTGGCCACCTTACGCCGAGTGTAGATCCCGCTGGTCGAAAAGATGAACGCAGCGTTCCCGGTCACCTCCGGCAGTCTCTCGGCCAGCTGCAGCAAGCCGGCGTGATGTTCGGCGTTGTAGATCCCCGAGCCGAAGCCGATCAGGCTGCATCCAAAAAGCTCTGCCGGGTCCACGTCTTGCGGCCTCAGGATTCTTGCCCCGAGCACCTCGGCAAGGGCCTCGGCGATCTTCCTAGTGTTCAGATGGTGATACGAGAACACAATCAGGATCGGTGCTGTGGACAGATTGGTCATCATGAATCCTCCCTGCAAACCGTGATGACCACATTCCCTTTCTTGTGGCCTCCGGCCACGTATCGATGAGCCTCGGCGGTTTGCTCGAGCGGGTAGCAGCGATCGATCACGGTGCGAACTGCTCCCGCCTCCATCATCTCCTTCAGCAACCGGAGATCCTTGACGCGCTCGGCTGTCGGTCGCAGCCCGGTAGCGATGAACCTTGCCTTCTTGCTCCCTGTTCGGGGCAGAAGAGCCCCCAGCTTGGGGAACGTACACAGGTAGATTCCATCCTTGGCAAGAGCGCGTTTGCATCGAGAGAACGAGCTTCTGGCTACCACGTCGAAGATGATGTCGTAGGTTGCGTCTGCTTTGGTGAAATCGTCCTTCGTGTAGTCGATGACCTCGTCGGCACCCAGCGAGCGGACGAGCTCCACATTCGCCGTGCTGCAGACTCCGGTCACGTGCGTCCCGAAGTGTTTGGCGATCTGCACGGCCATTGTGCCGATGCTCGCCGAGGCCCCATTGATCAAGACGTGCATCCCCGGCTTGATCCTGCCTCCGTCTCTGAGAAACGGCATTGCCGTCAGGAAGGAATCGCACGCCGCGGCCGCTTCCTCGTACGACGCGTTCGCGGGCTTCTGCGCCAGCAGGCCGCTCTCGGGAAGGGTGATGTACTCGGCGAACGCCCCCGTCTCCGGTTCGGCGAACACTTCGTCTCCGATCTTGAACTTCGTCACGGCTTCGCCGATGCCGGCGACCTTCCCCGCAAGCTCGACGCCAAGGACCGTGATCTTCGGCCTGGTCAAGCCCAGGTTCGGGGACGCAATCCGGGCGATGAACGGTCTTCCCGACACATTGGCCAACCCCGCCGTTGTCACGGTGGTCGCATAGATCTTGACGAGGACCTCGCTGCGCTTGGGAGTAGGGGTTACGACATCCCGGAGCTGCAGAACATCCCACGACCCGTATCTTGTGTAGACGATCGCCCTCATGACGGTCCGCCGTTCCCGCTTGCTGTGTCGGTCACGAGAACGACCTTGCCGGCGTAGCGGCCGTGTTCGAGCAGTTCGTGAGCACGAGCGGCTTCGGCCAGCGGGATCCGATCGGCCACGATCGGCTTGATGTCGCCGGCCGCCAGCAGTTCGAGGAGATCGGCCAGTGTCCTCCGGTACCAGACATTGTCCTTGGAGAGGTCCGGTGCCAACGGCGCCCTTCTCCCATCGGGAATCAGCTTGAGCAGGAATACCGCCATCAGGGTGAACGGAATGACACGGAGTCCCTGCTTCTTGGTCGCAGCCATGCCGAACCACGCCAACCGGCCACCCTTGCGCAACGCCCTGTAGGAACGCCAGACCTGACGTGCGCCGCCGATCGGATCGAACACCACATCGACACCGTCTCCGGTGAGTTCCCGGATTCTCGTAACGAAGTCCTCATGGCGGTAGTCGATCGGCGTTGCTCCCAGGGACGTGACAAGCTCATGATTGTGCTTGGATGCAGTGCCGTACATCTCCAGCCCGGCGAGCTTGCCAAGTTGAAGAAGCGCCGTACCGACACCTCCCGCAGCACCGTGAATCAGCACGCGCTCGCCGGCCCGCACTTCGGCGGTCCCATGCAACGCCATCTGAGCGGTGAGGTAGTTGATCACCACGCACACCGCTTCACTGGGATCCACACCTGGCGGAACCGGCACCAACTCGGTCTCCGGCAGGCAGACGAACTCGGCGTAGCCTCCTCCGAAACCCAGGCGAAACGTCGGTCCGGCAACGGCCTGACCCTCTTCCAGAGTCGAGACTCCTTCACCCCGCTTGTCCACAACCCCCGCGATGTCCTCGCCAAGGGTGAACGGCACGCGTGGCGTCCCGGGAAGCCTACCTGAGCGCCGAAACATGAGGTCATACCCAGAGATGCCGGCGGCCTGAACCTTGACCCGGACCTCACCCGCCTTGGGTTCGGGAACATCCTCTTCGATCATCTGCAGCACATCCGGTCCCCCATGCTGGGTCACGACCACGCGATGGTGTTTCATGGCAGCTCCTCGCTCCTTATCCCTTCAGCACCAGCCGCATCGAGTGTCCGATCTCTTCGCTGCCGCATGCCGTAACCGTGATACCGATGGCGTCTTGCTCCCGCAGCCTAGCGAATCGTGACGCCGGTCGGCAATTCCCTGAAACGGGCACCAAGACGAAACCACGCCCGGATCCGCATCGCCTGCCGCGGAGGGACGCAGATCATCTACTGGATCGCAGCGGGGTATGATGGGCCGGTTCTGTGAGGAGGTGCACCGTCAGCTTCTACCGTCGGATCATCATCGAGATGGAAAGCTTGGGACGACCAAGGCCGATCGGAGCGCCGGCGTCCCCCGCCGAGCAGTACTGGCACATGGGGATCGTCACTCCCATCGTCCGCAAGTTGTCAAGGCAGTTCTCGAAGCAATTCGGCCGCCTGCCATGGCAGGCACGGACGGAGGCGGTCATCTCCCTTCTGGAGTATGGGAGCGACGAGGCCGCGCATCTCGCTGTCTTTCTGCTCGGCCGCACGATCGACAGCGTCGATTCCGTGGATGCCAACATGTTGGGGGCGGTCGTGGATCGCTTCCGGGGATGGTCGGTCACGGATGCGTTCTGCATCGAGGTTCTGCAGCCGCTGCTCGAGCGGTTCCCCACGGAGGTGCTGTCGATGACAGCTCGCTGGTCAACAGCCGGGTGCCGTTGGAAGCGCAGAGCCAGCGTGGTGCTGTTCACTCGAAAGATTGGGGCGTCTGGCAGGTACACGAAAGAGGGGCTTGACGCGGCCGATCGCCTGATCGGAGACAGCGACGACCTGGTTCGCAAGGGCGTCGGGTGGGCACTGAAAGATCTCATGCGGGGCGACCGAGAGACGGTCCTGGAGTACGTCGCGAATCTCCGGCGGCAAGGTGTGACTTCGGTGATCACGCTGTATGCGCTTCGCGATGTTCGCGGCGAGGATCGCAAGCGCGTGCTCGCGGTCAAACCCTCCAAACAGAGCGAGTTGCGCTTACTCGCTCGGCGGTCCGTGTGTCAGTCCGCCGAGTCAGCGTCGAACGCCTTGCCAGACCCCGTAATGCGTTGATACAGGCGCTGTTCGATCGCGGGTCCCCATTTCATCGCCGCCCACGCAGCGACGACCGTGGCAGCGGCAATCAGTGCCCATCCCCACGTGGGAACGTGGATCATCCCGGATCCGACCATCGAACTGAACAGCAACCCCCACGGTCGCGTGCACGCCGCCGCGAGGAGGAAGAACGCCCAGGAGATGCCCGTCAGCCCGGCGACGAGACTGAGCGCATCATCGGGGAAGAACGGCAGCAGGAACATGAGGAGCAGGGCAATCCGCGCCCGCGAGGTCATGGCGCCAAGATACCGCTCCGTGATCGTCGGTCCGACAAGCCGAACGACCAGCGGCCGGCCGAAGGCACGGGCGATCCCGAAGGCAAGCAGCGATCCGGTGAGCACCGCCGCCGTTGACAAGCCGAACGCCGGCCAGAAGCCAAACATCATCCCTCCCACAAGCGTGGTGACGCTGCCGGGAATCGGCGAGACGATCACTTGGATCATCTGGACGACGAAAAAGACAAGGGGGGCGGCAACGCCGAACCCATCGACCCAGGATTGCAGCGCTTCGGCCGAGGCGAACACGTCCAGCCGTCCTGAGCGGCGAAGCACAACGAAACCGGCGATCAATCCCCCAACAACCGCAAGGAGGATGACCAGGGAGATGACCCGTTTCCGGCTCCAATGCGAGCGGTCCATAGACGCATAGTACCCGCATCAGGCACCATGCCAAGGGATCCGCCTATGTCGCGGCTTGCTCCGGCTGCCCAGCCGATCGCTACCGTTCCGTTCTCCGTTGCCGGCTTCCTATCGACCTCTGCGCACGTACACCTCACTATGCCACATCCCGGAGCTGCCACACGTTCGCCGCCCGAAACCCTCCTCGCGCAGCCACCGGCGGACGGCCTCCGGCTGAGAGAAGCGGACGCGGAACGGCAGAAGCCACCTCGACAACGGGCCGATGAGCCGGATGATCCAGCGAATCCTCCAATGGTTGCTCGGGAAGGTGATCGCAAAGATCCGTGTGGTATGCACGACCGCTTCGCGGATCAGACGCTCCGGATCGTGGCAACAGTGGATGACCTTGTCCAGGACGGTGATATCCGCCGAGCCGATCCGCTCGGCAAGCTCCAGGAAGTCCCCTTCGTAATAGGTGACGCGATCCTGGTCGGAAAGCTCCCGAGCGAGGGCCATCGCCGTCTCGAGATAAGCAGGAGAGAGTTCCACTCCGACAACCGACGACGCGCCCTCTTGAAGAAGCCGGTGATGGAACCGCCCTGTCCCACAGCCGATGTCGAGCACGGTGGAGCCTTCGATCCCCTGGGACAGAAGATCTGCCAGCAGCTTCTCTTGGTCGGGGGATAGCTTGGTTTGGGCGAACTCACTGTCGGATGCCATTCGTGGCTACTCTCCCTCTCCCGCCACCGAGATCACAACCTTCCCTCGGACCCGACCGGTCTCGAGGTACCGAAGCGCATCGGCGATATCTGATAGCGGATACACCCGATCGATCACCGGAGTGATCTTTCCCGCTTCGATGAACTCTCTAAGACGCTCAAGATGAGAGGCCTGCGGGTACTCCAAAACCATCCCCAGCATCTTTCCCTCGGCCTTGGAGATCACCGGTCCCAGCATTGCGATCTGGAGCATCCTGCGCATCGATCCTCCGACGGCGAGGTAGACACCGGTCGGGTTCAACGCCTTCTTGCACGCGTAGACCGAGCGGGAGGTAACCAAGTCGATAATCCGGTCGTAGGTGCTCCCGCTTTGGGCGAAGTCGCGCTCGGCGTAGTCGATGACATGGTCGGCGCCGATCGAACGGATCATCTCGAGCTTCTCGGCGCTGTCCACCCCCGTCACCTCCGCGCCCTCCGCCTTGGCGATCTGGACGGCGAACGTTCCCATCCCCCCGCCCGCTCCGTTGACCAAGACGTTCTGCCCCGGCTCGATCGGCCCAAACGCCTGGAAGTTGAGAACGGCAACGCCTCCTGCGGAAGGCACGGCTGCCGCTTGCTCGAAGCTCAACACACTCGGCTTGCGGATCACGGCCGGCGTAGGCACACAGGCATACTCCGCGAACGCTCCGAACCCGAACTCCGTCAGATCTCCGAAGACCTCATCGCCCGGTCGGAGCTCCGTCACATCCGGCCCGACCGCCTCGACCACGCCAGCGATGTCCGAGCCGAGGATCTTGTATCTCGGCCGCAACAGGCCTCCCGGGCGAACCATGAACCTTCCTCGCAGAAGATCCAAGTCCGCAGCATTGAGTGACGACGCATGGATGCGCACCAAGACCTCGTTCCGGGTCGGAATGGGTTTGGGAACTTCCTCAAGTCGAAGAACATCCGGCGAACCGTATCGGCGATGGATCATAGCCTTCATGCGATGCTGCAACCCCCCTCCCATCCAGCGATCCAACTCGTCACAGACTAGCCTGAGCCCGTGATGGTGAACAAGCCCGCTGCTTCTGTTGTGCAATGGGAACCCGAACGTCCTCTGAGGGAGCTCTGGAGCGATGCCCCTTAGACCATCAGGGAGACGGACGTCCGTTGCGCGACGAGGACGAGGGACTGCATCATGGAAGCATGGTTCCAAACGCGATGAGTCCGAGTGGGACGGGAGCCCTGCTTGCCAAGAATTCGGATCGTGTCTTCAAGCCCTTTCTCGCGCCGTATCCTCTCTGCTGGATCGAGCGGGAGATCGAAAACGGGCGAGCGGTCGCAGCGATGGATCTGCCGGCGCCGCGGCCGATCGATACGATGGCGTGTGACGGGCGGGCAGGCATCCTCTACGAGCGGGTCAACGGGGATCCGATACTGTCAATCAGCAAGACAGAGCCTTGGCTGCCATGTGGGATAGCGAAGACGCTGACCGAACTGCACACCCGGATTCACGCACAAGGCGGCAGCGGGTTCGTTGGGTTGAGCGAATCGCTCCGGGAGCCGATCGAGCACGGAGATGCTCTCTCTCCAAAGCCTCTACCCGGCGAATGCAGCCTGCTGGATCGTCTGCCCGATGGAAAGAAGCTGTGCCACTTCGTCTTCCACCCGGATCGGGCGCTGATGACATCGAGTGGACCGGTCATCATCGATTGGATGACCGCTTGCAGGGGGATCCGCTGGCCGACGTAGCGCGGACTTGCGTTCCGCTCTCTATCGGATATGTGCCGTATGCCGGCTGGTCGCTGCGTACATCGGTGACCCTCTTCCGGACGCGGCTTCGCCGCCCTTACATCGCGAACTGTTTCATGCTGAACCCCGGCACAACGCACACAACATCACAACCCGCGGATGGTTCCCGTGGCCGCCGGGCGGTTGAGAGAGAATATCGAGGGAGAGAAGGAGTAGCTCCTGCGATGTATCGAAGAGCCCCTTTGGGCTGATCGGCGGTTGACGGAAGTGGGGCGGCAGCCTCGACGAACGCTGAACGCCGAGCGTTTTCTGAGGTGGGCGGAAACCGTGCCATGCTTCCATGCTTCCTTGACCGTCTTGTATCATGCAAGGGTCTATCGCAAAGCTTCGCTTGACTCGAATCAGGAGGGTGGCCTGTGGGAACAACGGTCAGTGTGATCATCGTAGCTGTATTGGCTGGGGGTCTGGCCCTCGCTCTTCTTGCTCTCATTCGCAGCCGGAGATCGCGAAACAACATCACGATCCATTCAACGATTCAGCACATGAGATCTATTGGACATCTCTCGGTGTTCAAGGTTTACACGAA
>CAZKPU010000094.1:7728-8914 GCA_964554715.1 uncultured Thermotogae bacterium
TTCGTCGGAGGACGGTTCACCGAAGCCGACAAGAACAGGCTCGTGGCCGCTGCACGAGGTCATGCGGAGCAGCAGGCCAAGGAGCTGATTGAAAACCTCCAGTCCGAGGTTCAGAATTCGGCGAAGGCAACGTTGCAGTCGATCAGCAAGGCGTTCGGCGCATCGGATGTAACGTTTGACTTCGCTCCGCAAGGCCGGTTGGAAATGACCGTGGATGTCGCCGAGAAGGCTGTCTCCGGCTAATCCGCTCCTTTGTCGTCGACAAGCGGTTCCGGGTCTGATCCCGAAGCCCGCTACGGAAGCTCTGCAACAAGCAAGAGCACCACAAGAACAGCCCGTAGAGCACTCCGCGCAGGCAAGGCAGACCATTGCTGACGTCCTTCTGGCTTCGTTCGCTTTCCAGCGTCTGGCAAGCTGGTGCCTTGAAGGACGCACGGGAGAACGCCTGTGAGACGAAGACAGATCAGACTGAGCAGCGCCAGAAGAAGCGCCCCTAACGCAGATCCCCACACGGACAGCCCAAGCACCGCTCCGGATGCAAACCACGGAGATTCGACTGCGGGATATCGGATGACTAAAGTAGGTTCGGCCGACAGATCAGAGGAGCGGGAACGCCTTTGCGAGTTCCGCTGCAGAGCGAGGTGATGCGAACATCTCGAATCATCGCACCGGCAATCGAGGGATTCTGCTGTCCGCCTATCTGATGTACATCGTCTTCAGCAACGGATGGAACGCGTTTCGCGCGTTCTCGATCTATCGCGACCTTGTGGTTCACCGCGACCCGAACCTTCTTCACTGGCCGTTTCTGTTTCTCGGCGTTCTCTCGGCCATCGCCGCTGTCGCGGTTGTCGGGATCTGGTGTTGGAGGAAGTGGGGGCTGTGGACGTATCTGGCTTGCTGGACTGCCGCGTTCGGCTTGAACGCGTTTCTCGGTGTGCCGTTCTGGTCGTACATCCTTCTTCTGTCCAATGTGGCGCTTCTGTACGTGCTGCTTCGCCCACGGTGGGAATCGTTCCGGTAGCAGACAATCCAATCGCGCTTCGCTTGTGTGGAGGCTTTCCTTGTTCCGTTCGCATCCCTTGGATGCTGCTGATCCATCGGGCATCCTTTGAGACATGAAAACAATCGGAATTCTCGGCGGCATGAGTTGGGAAAGCACCCTCAAGTACTACCGGCTGATCAATCA
>CAZKPU010000095.1:0-357 GCA_964554715.1 uncultured Thermotogae bacterium
GACTTGGATGGTACGCCCAGCAGGAGTCGAACCCGCAACCTTCTGATCCGTAGTCTTACGGCATGACTTCCCTCAAGATACTCCACGATCCCTATAGTCTATATTTTACATTGACATGCCGTAAAGATTCTGCTACGGTGATCCCGTGAAATCACCGATAATCCCTGCACAACATAGTCCCCACATAATCCTGAGCCGATATTGCGCCCACCAACAGGAGCCGAAACGGGAGGCGAGCCGTGAAGAAGAAGCACACAATCCGATTCACCAAGGACGTGATCGAGGCCCTTCCAAATGCAGAGCCCGGCAAGCGACCGATCTACTATCACAAGAAGATCAACGGCCTGGGCGTGCGCG
>CAZKPU010000095.1:367-8806 GCA_964554715.1 uncultured Thermotogae bacterium
CTCCTGCAACCTGCTCGACCGCCCGCTGTTCTACAACGGTCTGGGCGTGCGCGTCACGGACGCCGGGGTCAAAACCTTCGTGTTCTACCGCTGGGTGAACTCCCGCCCCTCCATCGCCAAGCTCGGGCGATTCCCGGACATGAAGATTGCCGAGGCCGTGAAGAAGGCGGAGACGTACGCCGGAACTGTGGCAGGCGGAGGCGACCCTTCCGCAGACGAGCGCGATCGGCGCAACGTCCCTTCGCTGGCCGACTTCTTCCAGGAGTATATGGACCGGCACGCCAAGCCGAAGAAGAAGTCCTGGCGCAACGACCTTCACCTATTCAAGAAGCACCTGACCGGCTGGCACACCCGCAAGCTGTCCACCATCAAGCGCAACGACGTGCAACGGCTCCACTCGGAGATCGGCAAGAAGTCCGGCCCCTACGCGGCCAACCGCGTCCTGGCCCTGCTGCGGACCATCTACAACAAGGCCGAAGCATGGGGTGACTACCAGGGCGACAACCCGGCAACCGGAGTCGAGAAGTTCCGCGAGAAGTCCCGGAGCCGCAGACTGCGCGACGATGAGCGCCCGGCCTTCTTCAAGGCGCTGGCCCAAGAGCCCAACACAACGGCACGTGACTTCTTCTATCTCTGCCTGCTGACTGGAGCACGGAAGGCTAACGTCCTGGCAATGCGCTGGGACGAACTGGCCCTGGACAGCGAGACGCCCGCCTGGACGATCCCCGAAACCAAGGGCGGGAACACGCAGACGGTCCCGCTCGACAAGCGCGCGGTGGAGATCCTTCGGGAGCGGCAAAGCGCGACGGACAGCCCGTGGGTGTTCCCCACGCGCGACACGACATCTGGAAGGCGAAGCGCATCGGGCCACATGACAGAGCCCAAGTTTGCGTGGAAGCGGATCCTGGCGCGGGCGGGAATCGAGGGCCTGCGGATCCACGATCTGCGGCGGACGATGGGGAGCATGATGGCCGAGCTAGGGACCAGCCCGGCGATCATCAAGGACGCCCTTGGACACGCCAACATCAACACGACGATGATCTATGCCCGGCTGTCCCAGGATCCCGTGCGCCGGTCCATGGCAGACGCCGCCAACGCCCTGTTTAAGAGCGCGGAGGACGGAGACGACGACGGGGCCGAGATCGTCCCCATGCCCAAGTCAAGCTGACCAGACGCGGCCCACGGACTGTCCCGCCGGGCCTCTACTGTCACGAATGCGTGACGCCACCATAGACACGGAGGGAATATCGACATGCAGGTATTAGACGACTACTGCAAGGAAAATCGTGTCGGGCGCGCACCGCTCAACGCCGCAGCCTACTTCGGCGGGTTGACCGGAATCCCCGTCGGCCGGATGGAGCTCGCCCTGGCGGGCCGCATCGAACTGAGGGTGAAGGAGTATCGCGAGCTTGCGAAGGCGCTGGAATTCGGCGGTCACCCGGTCAACTGGTGGGAGCTCGTCGACGGCCTGCCTGATTTCGGGCGGCGCGTTGCCCGCCAGTCTGGCCAAGACTTCTTCTGGCGCCCTTGGCACCCCACCGTCGCGGCTTGCACCACGGAGCGCCCCGCCCGCTAGAACGCGCAGACTGCGGCCCGTCGGCGAGTGCCCCTCCCGGCGGGCTGCTGTTCCCTGCTGACCGAAACCCCACCACATTCAGCCCAGGGCCGCCCAAGGACATCGTGGCAACAGGCCCTGAGGCGGCGTAGAATCGCCGTGCGGCGCGTGAAAGCCCGGCCCCCGCCCTATCCCCTCCGCTTCCCCTCGCGCGCTCAAACGCGGCTCTCCGCGCCCGGCCGC
Organism: uncultured Thermotogae bacterium; assembly: GCA_964554715.1. Classification (GTDB taxonomy): domain Bacteria; phylum Bipolaricaulota; class Bipolaricaulia; order UBA7950; family UBA9294; genus RXOA01. Next base: position 2,166 of record CAZKPU010000095.1, read on the forward strand.
CTCGCCGGAAGGCCAGGATCCACCGTGGCGAAGAAAATCTTCAATCTGGATAGCATCCATAAACCGCTATCTTCCAACATGATAGTCAAAACACCGCCCGGGGCCGCAATAAATCTCAAGATTTCCACTTGACAAATCAGAGCTTGTGCAGTACATTAAGATCCTCGTGGAAACGGGCGGTCATTAGATTGTAGAGAGGGACCGTCTCCTGCCTTGCTCGCTTCCTCCGTGCGCACAGCGCAACCTCACCCGCGCAGCTAATTTGCTGCGGCACATCACGTTGCGCCCCGCCGGGGCGCTTAAACGGAAGGATCGACGATGCAGAACAAGGACGTTTGCCAGAACAACATTCCCTCCACCATCCTGACGACTGCGGAGGCTGCCGACTATCTGCGCGTCTCTCGTTTGACGCTGCGGAACTGGCGCAGCACGCGCGCTGTCAGCCTCCCCTACTTGAAAGTTGGCAGGGCCGTTCGCTACCGCCTGGCCGACCTTCAGAGCTTCCTCGAAGCGAACCTCCGTGGAGGTGATTGCGCTGCTTGACGCCTTCTCTGTTCTTGGGATTGGTCGGCCGATCGCGGCGCATCTTCAGTAGCCGATCGGCAAAATATTCAACCACAAGGGAGGGCTATGAGGATTTGTGATGATCAAAGAACAACGATGGTCGCGGCTTTATCGCGACGTGTTGGAGTGCGAAGACCTAGTCTTGCACGATGAAGAGACCCAACTCGATTACTTTCGATTTCTCGCGCTTCAGGCGAGCGGAGATTTCTCAACTGATTCCCCCTATCTAATGGCGTGGCGGCTCCGATGCCCGGATCACGATGGGATAGTACGCATATGCAGGTCGATCAAGGATCTTGAGTCCGTGGGGCTGATCGTCGACGGCCAGGTGGTCGATCCCCACGGGCGCCAAGTGTCGAGCGCAACAAAGCGGGCCGGCGGCAAGAAGGGGGGCGGCGATGCAGCGTGACGTCACGCCTAAGAGCGATCGCGAGATCATCCCCCTGCCCTGGTTCCGCGTCTACGTTGCCGACGTCCTTCACGAGCGCTGGTTTTCGGACCTGACCGACGACCAACGGCTGTGCTGGTTCTACGCCAACGCCCTAGCCCGCGACGGGCGCACGGCGGGCAAGGACAAGGAGACAGCCCTTCGCGACCTGGCCCACTTCACACACCGGGATGCGGACTATCTGCGGGGGCACTTCGACCAACTCGTGGACCTGGGACTCCTAGACGATGGAGACTACCGCCCATCGAACTGGGACACGCAGCAGAGCGACCACGACTGTTCAACGGGGCGGTCGCGGGAATCTCGGGCCCGCAAGCGAGCCGCGAAGGCAGGGGCGGGGCCCAGTGCCGAAGTGCAACGTTGCAGAGAAGAAGAGACTAGAGCAGATGGAGAGGCAGAAGGAGACTCAGACGAGATAAAAAAAAGAGAAGACGCTTCCTGCTTTTGGATAGCATCGAGCATTGAAGCTGATGACATACCTGAGCGGCAACGTAGCCTATTCCACGATATTGCCGATGAGCGAGGAGTCACGCCTGAAGAGATTGCTGGTGAGATGGGCTTCGATAAGGTCAGCAGCAGCAATATTGCTGACGTGATCCGCCACCTCCAAGGCCTGCCGAGAGTGACCGTCGAGGCGAGGTTCACTACAATGGCCCGGCGGTTGATCGCGGCCACGTTCCTTTCTTCATCGGCAACACCTAGCAGAGCCCGCCTTGCCGGGCAGACGATCTACACCGCCCTTCGAGACTTGCACATGAGCCCAGAACACGGAGGCCTCCCGGCCGCCGACCTTTGCTTCACGGCCGCCACCGGAGCCCTCCGGGAGGCAGTAGAGGACGCCACAGGAGACGCTTCACTGGCTGATGAGCACTGGCCGTCAAGCTGGCAGGGCGAACCCCTGGGAGAACACCTCGCGCACCTAGCAGAGGCCGTGAACCAGCATGGGGGACGAACCGCCCCGCCCTCTATGCATGTCATCCATGGCGGACCTACGGCCTCGGAAGAGACCGCGCCCCTGCGGGCTGTTGGGGGTGATCGACGATGACCGAGCGAGGACAAAAGCCGATCTCCCGCGCCGAATTTGACCAGCGGCGTCAGGAAGACATCGACGACAAGTTGAAGAACATGCCCGAGTGGGCCCGTGCGGGTTACCTGGAGGCGATCGAGTCCGGCCCTCGCGGGAAAGCGATCCGGGCTCATTGCCTTGCGTGCGTGGGCTGGAACAGTACGGAAGTCCGCCTGTGCACGGACTACGGCTGTCCGTTCTACCGCTACCGCATGGGCCAGGAATCGAAGTGGCTTTGCGGCGTGGTCGAAGACGGGGCGGCCGAGCTGGGCGCGCAGGTCAACGAGTAGGGCCGAATCACAGACGGAGAAGGCGCCAGCCCGAAGGGGCGTGCGCCCTGGAAATAGAACCGCGGGCCGTTGCTGTGTTAGGCCGCGCGGCGGCGGACACAGCGCCCGCAAGCAGCAACGGAGAGAGAGAATGAGACGGATCGCAGTTGTAGTTATTGCCTTTATGCTTGCCTTCGCCGGGCTCACGCTGGCCCAGGTACATACCACGGTCAAGCTTGGGCCGCGGGATATTCAGTATGGACAGGACTTCAGCCGGCCGAGCAGGACCGTTGCAGGCTCCACAATCACTTGCCCCGCAATGAACCCCGTGAATATTCGCGGGCTCAACAGCGGGGCGGTTACCGGCGACGGGACCACCGACGACACCGAAGCCATCCAGGCGGCGATTGATTCGGTCAACTCCTGGGGCGGCGGCGTGCTCTACTTCCCGCCGGGGACGTACCGGATCACCAGCACCCTGCACATGAGGGACAATCTCACGCTCCGCGGGGACCACGAACTTGAGTCGACGCTATATACCGAATCCGCAATCGACATGGTAGACGGCTATCTGTCCGGGGCGTCCGACTACGCCAACTATGGCCGCGTTGAAAATCTCGAGTTCAACGGCGGCGGCGTGGCCACGTGCGGGCTGACCGTGCGGCGCGGCAAGGTGTGGAACATCGACAAATGCCGATTCACAGACATCAACGGAAGCTCCCTGCGCTTTGAGCAGGTGTGGGACTCGTGGGTGACCAAATGCCGATTCATGAACATGGACAACGCCGACAGCGCGGTCGTCCTGCTGGACGATGGGGCATGGTCCAACAACACGAACAACATCAAGTTTTTTCAATGCACGTGGGAGACGATCGCCGGGACCGCAATTTCAAGCCAGGGCGGGACCGGCTCCGGCCAGGGCAATAACAACATCTATATTTCCGAGTGCAAGTTTGAGCCTAACGCCCAGGTGGATGTTATCGACCTGGACTACTCGTTCGGCGTGTACTTCAACACCGACCAGTTCACGATGGCCCGCGGGGCGGACTCGACGACGGTTGCGATTCGTGCGAACAAGTCCGGCGGCGTCTTCTTGCGCAGCGCGTGGCTTGAGTACAACGGAACCGGGACATACGAGAATCGCCTCGCCGAGCTGACCGATACAGACGGCTTCTCCCTGATCGGCTGCATGGTCTTCGGCCGCGCGGATGAAACGGACCCGCTCGTGCTGGCCACGGACGAACTCAAGAACGGATATAGCGCCTGGGGCGTGGCCGTTCTCGACTCCGACACCTGGGAGATTGCCCCGTACGCAACCGTGTTTGGAGTTGCAGAAGGCGGGGTGGATCAGTGGGGCCGCAATATCTTCCCGGGGCGGCTTGTCGTCGCGGGCGCGTCTACGGCTGAGCTGGCGCTGAAGACCAACAAGTCCGACGGGGTCGGCTGGCAGGCACGGGCGGATTCGACCAACGGGCTGTTGCGCATTCTCAAGACTACGCCCAGTGGCGAAGTGGAGTGCCTCCGGCTTCACGATGACGCAGCGGCATCTTTCGGCATGATGACCCGGGCCTACATGAGTCCGTCTGTAGACTCCGACGTAAAGAGCGACACCCTGAGCGCAGGAACGGCCAATTTCATCGTCTGTTCCGACGCGCAAGCGGACACCGTGCACTACATTGGCGGAGGCACTAACGGACAGGCGCTTACTATCCTGAGTGCCCCGGCGGATGGGGTCGTGCTCGCTGAGGGCGGCAACATGGCCCTTAGCTCCGTCTTCAGCGGGGACACGGGCGCAATCAGCTTGATCTATTACGAGGGCACCTGGTACGAAACCGGCAGGTCGGACAACTAGCCCGGCCAGACTCCGGCGGCGACCATCACCAGCGGGGCCGCGTCCATGGGGCGCGGTCCTGCCCGTCAGGCGACAGACTCCGGTGCTCTGTAGCTGGCACTATGCTCGCCACCAGCGCCCCAGGATCGACGATCTCCCCCCGATAGGTATATCGGGTCGTCCCGGCCCCTGCGACGATTCTAGGCGCATAGATCCGGCTTTATTCCCGCCCCACCACCAGACACAATACGACATATTTGGTCTTGTTTCAGGGGGATCAACCAGCTACCGGGCGGCGGGCGGTCACACACGCCCCTCCCGCAGCCGTTTAGCGGGCATAGGGCAACCAACGTGGACGCGCACCGTGTCATGTGCCCACGAAAGGTTACACTCAATTTCTGGAATGTGTCGCCGGGGAGACAGGCGGGTCCCATAGGTCAGGACAGGGGGGGCGGGGTCTGGGGGTACCCCCCATGCGGCCCCGGGCAAGGCGATTGATCGTCCGGCTGAGAATGGTGTATCATCTCATGCCTTAGATCTCATCACCCCCCGGGAGGAGTCCAGTGAAGTATCTCGTATTCGTCATGCCGCTCGCACTTGCATTAACCGCTGCTGCCCCTCATGCCATGCCCGTCGATCCGAGTTCCCCGGATGGTGTTGCGGCCTTCAATGGCCAATCAGCCCTGGGCACGAACGGAGAATACTGGGCCTGCACCGATGGAAACTGGTCCCGCCCCTTTGACGGGCTGATTGACCCGCCGTTCCCGCTGGAGTCCATCGAGGACTGGAGAGTGACAACTCTTATGCTGAAGAGCGGCGATTGGATGTACTTCAATTTCATCCAAGGAGAGTGGCTACCGATCCCGCCGCCGCCCTTCGCCGCAATCCCCCGTGACGAAGCTTCAGTGGGATCTGTGAAGTCGCTGTTTCGCTAGAGCCGTAGCGGCTGGGTCCCCTGTCTATCAAACGGGGAGCAGGGATTGGGAGTGCCCCCCCACATTCGGAGGGGCACGAGAATGTCTACTTCTTGTCGCCGGATTCGGAAGAATCAAGCGGAAGCTCGTATGTGTCTCCAAACTTCGGCAGAGCCCTGTCGAGCATTCTTTTAAAATCACGCCAATTTGACGATGCCCTCATCAACGCTACTACTGATGCCAAATGTTCCCTGAGCCGCGGGTGGCCAAACTCTTGAGTCAAGTACTGGTGATGCTTGGCCTTCCTTCTGCCGGGGTTTGTTGTAGGGTTACGCCTTCTCAACTCACCCAGTACCGCCGGTGCAAGCCGCGCGTAGACTATGTCGTTGGTAATCCTGCCAACAACCCCCGGGCGTGCTTTTGTCAGCCTTAGGTACTCCCAGTTCCGAAGACGGTACATCTCGCGGTAATACTCGTCGGGGAATGTCTTCTGCCACCTATGAAGCTCAGTGTCGATAAACTGCTCAAGGATTTCCTCAAGTGCGCGCCTTCCTCTAAACTCCTGATAGCCAGTAACCTCGTCAACGAGGGCAATGATGCCAACCCGAGCAAAGGCTCGGAGTACAATCTCACTATGCTCGGCGATATGGGCCTGATTGGTGGCGAGCAGACCAAGATCGCGACACTTCAGCACAAATTCGCAAATCTCTGGCACTATCTCGGCGCGGTATCCATAGACTGTTCTTCCCCCGTGAGGCGGATTGAACAATATTGGCGACTCCATGCGCGCGATCAAGTCGCCACTATTCAAGCCCTTGGGTTCAAATTTGGCAACAAAACGAGCCAGTCGATGCGCGCCGGAAGTGCCGCCGCTCACAGACATTCCCATAGACCTCTGTAGCCCACGCTGCGAGACCAATCGCGTCCCATCCGCAAGCACAAAGCATGGGATTTTCAGTTCACCAATTGGCAGATCCCCAGAGTGCGTGGCCTGGGGAATGCTCTCATTGGGCATACGATATACCTCCAGGAATAGAGTTCGGATCCATTACTGCTACTCGGCAGCACACAGGAATGCCCCGCCGCGCTGGACGGACTCAACGCGATACTTCATTGCCTCAATTCTAACAACATTCACAAAGACGGCCCTCTCGTCGGCCAGCGCCGAGTCCCACATCTCCGCAGGCACCACAACTACAGTCAATCCCGCCTTGTCCACAGCCCTCTCGCCGATAATGTCAGTCACTTCCTTCAACTCGCGCGCATCAAGTTCCACTCTATCCATTGTAAACCACACCCCCATTCTAATAGCTGCGATTCAACTACAACGTACCCGATCAGGGCCGCCGGGAGAAGATCGAAATAGGAGGGTGCTCGATACCAATCTTCGGAGCCACCCCCATACAAACAATGGGATTGCATCCCCCAAAACCAGGCCCCCCGGAAAACGAGTGCGATAACACAACCCGCCAGGATGGCCAAAGCCCGGGACCGCATCGCTGCAATCCCGGCTCCGACGTCCCCCCAGCTTCGCCTCGCAGCCCTCCCG
>CAZKPU010000096.1:0-1986 GCA_964554715.1 uncultured Thermotogae bacterium
GCCTGTTGTTTAGCATGTTGCGACTTAGTACCCATGTGTCGAAGCTTTTATCGCGCGGATGGATCCATTGCGGATCGAACCGCAGAACGCGAAGCGATTCCTTCTGCTTCAGGTACTCGACCGCTGCCGGTTCGTAGTCCGGGGCCACGACCGCGACGCTGAATTTCCGTTTCGCTCCATCCTCGTCATCCAGACACAGGAACCGTGCTGCGTCCAGTCCGAGGCGGCGATTGAAGGCGACAACCGATCCGAACGCGGATACGGGATCGCCGGCCCAAGCGAGATCCGCGGCCGTTCGCTGATCATCGGAGTCGCAGAGTCCGCACGGGTTGGTGTGCTTGATCACGGCACACCCCTGGCGTGGCAGGTCTCGCACGGCTTCCAACGCGCCGAGAACGTCGACGTAGTTGTTGTAGGACAGAGGCTTGCCGCTCAATCGCTCCGCTTCCGCCAAGGACGGGCCGGTCGCCCCCCGGAAGATCCATCCGCGCTGGTGATCGTTCTCCCCCGCCTTCAGCGGCCGCCCCGACACAAACGAAAGCCGTAGCGACGGCTCGCCGCTCCGTCCGTCCATCGCCTCGGCAATCCTCGCGTCGTAGTCGGCGGTGTGGTTGAACGCCTTGCGCATCAGCCGTTCCCGCGTTTCGAGCCCGACGGCTCCTTTTTCTTGCCGCAGTTCCGATACGACCGGCTCGTAGTCTGCGGGGTCGCAGAGCACCGTCACGTAGCGGTAGTTCTTTGCAGCGGCACGGAGCATCGTGGGACCGCCGATGTCGATCTTCTCGATGAGCGTCTCCATGTCTGCGCCATCCGCGGCGTGCCGGGCAAACGGATACAGATTGCACACAACCATGTCGATCGGCTCGATTCCGAGAGATGCTGCCTCGTCTGCGTCGCGCTCCCGGTCGAACAACAGCGAAGACTCAAGGGCGAACGACAGTGTCTTCATCCGTCCGCCAAACGCTTCGGGGTTTCCCGTGATCTCCGAGATGCGGGTGTACGGAAGACCCAATGCAGCAAGATCACGTCCGGTGCCTCCGGTGGCGATGAGTTCGCAGCCGCTCTCGTGCAGCGCCCTCGCCAGCGGTTCCATCCCGCTTCGATCGGAGAGACTGAGCAACGCGCGACGGATCTTCCACTTCATAACTCCTCCTTTGCTGCGATCGGTGAGGCCTTCTCCCCTCCGGATGCTTCGCGGACGAGGATCCGCATGACATGCAGACCATCCCCGACATCGGGGGTGCCCGGCTTCGTCCGAAGCCTTCCGGACCAGTCGTAGTGCGTGTAGAGCGAAACAAACGCCTCGGGATGGGGCATCAGTCCGAGAACCCGGCCGCTCACATCGGTGAGTCCGGCACACGCAAGATCCGCGCCGTTCGGATTGCCCGGAAACTCGGTCGCCGCGCACCCATCTGCCTCGGCGTACGTGAGCCAATTCAACGACCGCGCGATGACCTCTTGCCGGATCTCGGCGTCACGGAACACGACGCGTCCTTCTCCGTGCCGCGATGGCAACTCGATCGCCCCAAGCGCGCCAAACGGTGCGGCCGGCCCTTCGGATGAGGGAAGCAACCGACACCAGCGGTTCTCGAACCGTCCCGACGCGTTGTGGGCCAACGCCACTTCTTGCGTACACGTGCCTCCGATGTTGGGCACCAGCCCCAGCTTGGTAAGCACCTGAAACCCGTTGCATACGCCGAGGACGTAGCCGCCGTTCTCGACAAACGAGGCGATATGGGCCAGAAGGGTGCGTCCGTCCGCCAAGGTTCGATGCCGGATACGGTTGGCGAGCGCCTGCCCGGCGCCGAGGTGATCACCGAACGAGAAGCCTCCCGGAAACGCGAGAACCGCCGCGTCGTGCAAACGTGCCGCATCGGAGCACAGAGCGTTGATATGCAGGATGTCCGCGTTTGCTCCGGCCATCCGGAAGGCGGCCGCCGTCTCCCGTTCGCGCTGATCTGCGCGCCCATCGCCGCGATCGCCCTG
>CAZKPU010000096.1:1996-8756 GCA_964554715.1 uncultured Thermotogae bacterium
ACCCTAGGCGCGCTCACACGATCCCCTCCAAGCCGCTCTTCCATGCTCCGACCGCCTGATCCAGCGGCAGATCCACGAGGCTCTGCCCGCCGCTCCCGATGACGATGCACGCGGAATCCGTCACCTCGCCTAGGAACGTAGAACGCGATCCCAGCAGCGATTCGAACGCACAGACATCGCTCGGCGGCACGGATACAAGAAACCGTGAGTGCGATTCCGCGTACAGCGCGGCACAGACGCCGATCCCTTCGGCTACGCGCTCGATATCGATATCGCATCCCAGCCGCCCGCCGATGGCACACTCGGCGACCGCCACAGCCAACCCACCCTCGGACAGGTCGTGACACGACGCCACCACCTGCGAAGCCGTGGCTTGCGCCAGAGATTCGTACAGGGCTCGTGCTCGATCGACCCGCACAACAGGCACGTTCGCCCCGCGTACACCCAGCAACCGGTAGAACACCGACGACCCCAACTCGTCGTAGGTCTCTCCCAGCAGATAGATGCGGTCTCCCACCGCCTTGAACGGCGTCGTGACGCTCTTGCGAACATCGGCGATGCCGGCGGATGCCGAAAACAGCACGGTAGGCGGAACGGAGATCGTCTGTCCGTCTGCGTGGAAATCGTTCTTCATGCTGTCCTTCCCCGATGTCAGGGGGACGGCGTACGCGGTAGCGACGTCATAGGTGGCTTGACACATGCGAACCAGCGCCCCGAGCTTCTCGCGCCCATCCGGATTGGACTGCGGATCGTAAACGCTGTTTGGCACGCAGAAGTTGTCGTTGATCGACCAGAAGAGGTCATGGTCGGGTCCCGGCAAGCGCCCTCCGACGGCGACGATCCCGCGCACCGCCTCGTCCAACGCGCCCGCTGCCGCCTGATACGGATCGAGATCGGCGTACTGCGGGGCAATCCCGTTAGAAACAGCGATTCCTCGTGGACTGTCCGGATCCGGTCGCAGCACCGCCGCGTCTTGTGGTCCGTCGGCATGCGGGCCCATCAGCGGCTTGACCACCGTTCCCGCTTGCACCTCGTGGTCGTATTGGCGGATGACCGGTTCGCGGGAACATACATTCACGTCGGCCAGCAGACTCCTCAAGAAAGCGCCGTGGTCAAGCCCTTCGGGGATCTCCGGCTCCGTGCTCTCAGGCCGCTTCCACCGCGCCGTCAGCCGTTTCCGCGGCACGCCGTGGTGTAGGAACTCCAACGGCAAGCACGCAACGATCGCCTCGCCGTGCCGGACGACGAGCTCGCCGGAGTCCGAGAAGCGGCCGATATCGGTGGCTTCTACTTCATAGAACCGCGCAAGATCCAGAAGATCCTCCACGAGGCCCGGCTCGACAACGAGTGTCATCCGCTCCTGAGACTCGGAGACAAAGATCTCCCAAGGATCGAGCCCCGGGTACTTGAGCGGTACGAGGGACGTATCCACGTCCGCGCCACCGCCGCCCTCTCGCTCACCGGCCAGCTCCGCCAGCTCACCGACAGACGACGAGAGCCCTCCGGCGCCGTTGTCGGTGCAGCACTTGATCAGGCCTCGCCGACACGCATCATCCACGAAATCGAACAGCAGCTTCTGGGTCATCGGGCTACCGATCTGAACCGCCGATCGTGGGGAGGTCGAGTCCAGTTGCGCGGACGAGAAGGTGGCGCCGTGGATGCCGTCCTTTCCGACACGTCCGCCGGCCATCACGATCCGATCGCCGCAATCGATCCGCTTCTCCCACCAGGGGCGTCCGCCGATGGAGTCGGGAGCTAACGCCCCTGTTCCGCAGTACACGAGAGGCTTGCCCGCGTACCGATCGTCGAACACGATCGCGCCGTCGACTGTGGGGACTCCTGACTGATTTCCCCCATCCTCGATCCCTTTGCGCACGCCCCGGAACACGCGCAACGGATGAAGTTGTCCGGCAAGCAGAGGCTTGTCATAATCGGGGCTTCCGAAGCACAGCACGTCGGTGTTGAAGAGAAGGCGGCCTCCGCCGATCCCGGTCCCGAAAGGATCCCGGTTGTTCCCCAAGATCCCCGTGATCGCGCCTCCGTACGGATCCAACGCCGAAGGCGAGTTGTGCGTCTCCACCTTCCACACAAAGACACTCGCTTCGTCATACCGCACGACACCTGCGTTGTCGTTGAAGACCTTCAGCAACCAGGTGTGTCCCCATGTTCGGAGGGCCTCAGCCACTTGCCGCGTAGCACCCTCGATATAGGTGCAAAACAGCGAGTCGATCGATGCCGGGCTGCCGGCGTCCGGGCCGCGGTACTCGATGACGGCGCGAAACTCCTTGTGTTTGCAGTGCTCGGACCACGTCTGGGCAAGAATCTCCAGCTCGACGTCCGTCGCATCCGCGCCCAGCCCCACGGCACGGCGACGGCGCAGAACCGACGGATCTCTGTAATGCGCGGCGATTGCCGTCATCTCCTCAAGAGAAAGAGAGAGAAGCCGCCGATCGGAGATCGAAACGAGTTCGTCATCCCCGACATCCAGCCGAATCGAGCGCAAGGCCCACGCGTGGTCGACCGCTTCCGATGCCACGAATTCGGCATACTGCTCCGCGGAACCGATCTCGAACGACTCCACCAAGGGGTTGCCGATGACGCGCTCGGCGATGCACTGGAGCGAAGCCTCGTCGAGTTGCGCTTCCAACCAGTACACATCGCGCACATGAACGGACCCGGACTCCGGGAAACCGTTGCAGAGATCCGAGAGCACCGCAGAGAGCGTCGATGCTCGATCATCCGTCACACCGGGCAAGCGATCCACGGCGATGAAGCAGGTTGCGCCGGGCGGGCACGCTGGAACGCCCTGCTCGATCCGAAACAGAATGGTGTCGCCAAGGCCGTTGTGAACGAGTTCCCTCGCCACACCAGCAGGTAGCGCCGGGCAGATGGTGTACGCAGTGGTCGTGACGACGGCTCCTGTGTCCATCCCTAGAGCTTCGGCCACGCGATCCCGCACCCGGCTCGCCGCCGGATCGAATCTCTCTTCTCGCGGGGTTGCGAAGAAACGGCTTGTCCCTCTGTTCACCGTTCCTCTCCGTATGACAGGCATCCCATGCCCCACGCGGAGGCATCGATGCGAACACCGCAGCCGTGTTGAAGCAGTCCGGCAACCCGCGCGCGAACGCCGCAGTTCGATGCCGCCGTTACCACAGCATCCGCGGAACCAGGAGGCACGACCAGCATGAACCCCGTGCCCATGTTCCACTGCTCGTAGAGCGTCTCCGGATCGATCCCTCCCATCTCCTTGAGCTCCATCATCCCGGGATGGGGCGGCCACAGGTCGGAGAGTTCCGCGCACAGGCTCTTGCCCTTCAGGATGCGCGGCACGTTGCCGGCGATCCCGCCGCCTGTGATGTGAACGCCGCCGATCACCGGAAGCTGCTCGCATCTCATGGTGGCGACAACGGGTGCGTAGATGCGGCTGGGCGTCAGCAGGCACTCTCCCCAGCTTCGCCCCGTGGGGCCCGCCTGCCGATGCCACGCCTCGCCCAAATGAGACTCGAGGATACTCCTCGCCAGGGTGAAGCCGTTGCTGCGGAACCCATCGCTCGCCAGCGCGATCAGGCGGTCGCCGACCTGAGGCTCTCTCGCCTCGCTCGCAGGTGTTGTCCACGGGATGCCGATCGCTGTTGCGCACCAGTTGATGTGGATCCCGCTTCCGTACCCGGAGATCCTCGATCCGAGCTGTGCGGTTTCCCCTCCGGCGACAACGACTCCCGCCGATCGAGCGGCAGATGCAAGCCCCTTCATCAGTTGCTCGATGGTTCCCTCATCGAACCGGTTGACGTCGAGGATGTTGGACAGCGCGATCGGTCGGGCACCTCCGGCAACGAGATCATCGACCACCATCGCCACAAGGTCGAACCCCAGGGTGTCGTACCGCTTCAGACGTTCGGCGATTTCCACCTTGGTCCCGATTCCGTCGGAGGTGATCGCAACGCGCCCCATCGGCATCGACACCGTGTGGGAGAAGTCAGCCGACCGCTCCTCCGGTGTTCCGGCATCGGAGAACGTCGTTTTGGCCCAGCGTCGTGCGATGGCCGAGCAGCGATCGTTCACCGATTGATGGACGCACTCCGCACGCTCCTGGGTCATCGCGTGCACCTGGTTGACGTGAACGCAGCCAACGCAGCGGAACCCCATCGAAGCAGCCGTCCTTCAACGGAAGCCGGCCACTGCCTGACGGACGTTGGATCCTGCATCTGATTCCCCCTAGGCTCAGCTCAATTTGGCGCATCTTGAATCACAAAGGGGTTGTAGCCCGAGGGTGAAGGCAGTGCAAGACGTCAGGCTGTCAAGCAGGCTATGGATCTGCCGAGCGACTGGGCGTCAGACGAGATGCGACAGCTATCGGTCGCAGCGTCCTGTTCCCGCATGGGTCACTCGTCCCCTATGGTTGTACGGCATCGATGGGACGGATCGCCGATCGTCTCACGGGGTGAACCCCGATCCGCAACGCCGGTCCAGTGAGAAACCCTTCGTCGTCGCCGCTAGAACCCGTGCGCCCAGACGCCGGAGCGCCTCACCCGGGGAGAACCCATCCTTGTTCGCTCGACGAGAGCGAAGCGAGATCGACCGGAGTGGATCTCATCCTTGCATTCAGATAGCCTTCTCGATCAGGCGGATCTCGCCACGAGGACCGCCACCCACAAGGAGGTCTGCCGTGCGAACTCGGATCCGTGTCGTAGCGATCCTTCTTCTTGCCGCTTTCTCTCTGCTGCCGGCAGACGCAAACGACGCGATCGTCGTTGTCGATGATCGCGGCGAGGCCATCGTCATCGAGCACGTCCCGCAACGCATCGTTGCGATCGGTGCCTTGTATGCACAAGTCGTTGTCGATCTGTCCGCCGCCGGTCGCTTGGTTGCAGCGGCTGACTCCCCCGAAAACCCGCAAGCGATTGATGGCTGGGCATCTGTAGGACCTTCGTATGCGCCAAGCGTGGAGACGATCCTGTCCTTGAACCCCGACCTTGTTCTCGGAGCGACCGATTGGGGCGGCGAACGCCCGGCGCTCGAAGCGGCAGGCATCACCGTCCTGACCACGTCGCTGATGACATCAATCCCCGACGTATTGTCGGCCATCCGCACGATCGGGGAAGCGATCGGATCGCCTGCCGAAGCCGCCGCTTTGATCGGTGACATCGCCGAGGCGGTTGTCACGTTGGAGACCGATGTGCTGGGAATGGAACGTATCCGTTGCGCGTTTCTCTACCCTCCGTCTCCGGGGACACCGCCGTATGTCGCGGGGAGCGGGCCCATCGAGAATGAGCTGATCCTTCGCGCGGGTGGAGTGAACGTCTTTGACGATGTCAGCGGTTTCCCTCAGGTGAACTTGGAGGATCTCCTGTCTCGGGACCCGGAGATCATCTTCACCGCCCCATCGCAGGTCTCCTACATCACGGACGATCCTCTCTTGCAGCAGATCGCTGCCGTCCGCTCGGGCTGTGTCTTCGGCATCGAGGCAAGCCGTGCGGCATCCAGCGCGCTCGCCGATGTGTTGGCGGAAATGGTCCTCATGATGCACCCGGAGTAGATGATGATCCATCATCGTCCGTCCACGGGCCGCACAATGCTTCTGCTGGTGGCTCTGGCAGCTGCCGTAGCCGTAGCCGGCATCGTCCTGGGACCGGTGACGCTTCCCTTCAAGGAGACGATGGCGGCCGTTTTTCGTCGAAGCGGTTCCGGGAACACAACACTCATCATCCAACAGGTGCGCCTTCCTCGCGTCATCCTCGGATTCCTTGTCGGTGGCTCCCTGGCCGTTTCCGGAACGGTGATGCAAGGCTTGTTCCGGAATCCTCTCGGCAGTCCCTACATCCTTGGCGTAGCAAGCGGAGCCTCGGCCGGAGCTTCCGTAGCGATCGTCGCCGGGTGGCCGGCGATGCCCTGGCTTCCTGTTTGCGCGTTCGCCGGAGGGTTTGCCGCCGTGGCGATCGTCTACGGCCTCGCACGCGGCCGCGATCGGCGAACATCGATCTTCACGCTGATCCTTGCCGGGGTGGCGGTCGGCGCACTGTTCTCCGCCATGACCAGCTTGATGATCTTCCTCAGTTCCCGTGGCGAGAAGATCGCCGACATCATGTTCTGGCTCATGGGCGGACTTGGACGGACCGGTTGGGGCGGGTTAGCCGTTCTCGCACCGATCTTCCTGGTTGGGACCCTGATCATCCTTGCCCTTTCCCGAGATCTGGATGCGCTGTCGCTCGGAGAGCAAGCGGCGTTCCACCTTGGCATCGATCCGAAGCGAGCAACGCGGTTGCTCCTTCTGTTATCCACGTTCCTCGCGTCAGCCGCGGTGGCGATGGCCGGAACCATCGGTTTTGTCGGACTCATCGTTCCCCATGTGCTGCGGTTGATCCTTGGCCCCAACCATCGCACACTGGTTTCGGCATCGGCCATCGGTGGCGGTCTGTTCCTGGTCCTTGCCGACATCGCGGCAAGAACCTTGATGCGACCCGTCGAGATTCCTGTTGGAATCGTCACCGCGTTCATCGGAGCACCCTTCTTCCTGTATCTGCTTCGATCCCGCGGGCGGGGGCTGGCATGAAGATTGTCGTGCGGGATCTGACGTTTGCCTTTCCGGGATCGCGGCCCGTTCTCCGCCGGGGTATAAACACCCCCTCTTTGAGACATCTTTTTGTCTAGAAAGGAGTAACAGCAATGAAGTTTGATAAACTTTGGAAGACGGAAGATTGGTGGTCGGTTTGGCTTGGCCTCTGGCTTGTGCTAGTGGCCATTTTTGCTCTATGGATGGGCA
>CAZKPU010000097.1:0-8701 GCA_964554715.1 uncultured Thermotogae bacterium
AGGATTACTTCCAGGGCATAACTCCGAAACCCGTCGGTAGCGAACAGACTTCACTCGGTTCAAGAGTCATGCACTCCAACCGAAGTGGAACTCAGCTCACAATTGGGATTGCTGCGACACATCTTGTCAGATCCGAGGACTTGAAGCTCCTGAGGAGGACCTCGCTGAACGAACGCCTCCAATCACAGTGTCGGGGCACAGACCGAGACGCGCCGCCAATACTAGGTCACGATAGGTTGTATCGATTCTAATTGAATGCGGCCGGAGGGCGTCGGGATGCTGTCCCCTACACCAAGGGACAGCATCAACTCAGCCTCTTCATCAAGAGTTCAAATGCAGGCAGGAGGGCATCGGGCGATGCACATACTGCAGTTCGAGCAGGACCCAGCGGCGTGGGCGCTGTTGGTCTCAAATCATTTCCTTGGTCCGCGTTTCCGCCGTGAGGATCTGAGCTTCGTGCCTGTGGCTTGGATTACTCAACGTATTGAGTAGATTTACTCAATGTCTTGAGCAAATGGGGCGGTATGTGGTGATATGCGCTCGGTTACCGCGATTTTCTGTATCACAGACGTCTCGCCGAGGCGGCCGGGCTGGTCCTGCCAAGTGCTGAGAGCAGGCTGGCGGAAGCTCTCTGGCGAGTCCAAGCGCCCCCTATGCTCTCGATGCTCCATTCGCACGACGGCCCTTGATCGCGTTAGGATGCCTGTGCGGGATTCCTGGGCGAGGAATGTCGGCCGAGACGGAGGCTGGGTCGGGCATGCAGCTTTCGCTGACGACGTGCCCCGCAGGGAGGTCCGTTGATGAGACGAGTCTGGGTTGTGGCGGTTCTGTTTCTTCTCTTCGTAGGGGCGGCCGGGGCGGGAGCAGCCCCGTGGCAAGCACCGACGCTTGCCGAGGTCGATGCAGCGCTCGACGGCCTCGGGTTTGAGGAGTTCATCGAGACATCGTACCGGTTGTACATCCTTCGCTCTCCGCAGAGGGTGACGTCGATGGGGCTGGCGGCAGAGTTCGGGATCCGGAACGATGCTCTTGATGATTACTCCCCGGAGTATCAAGCCGAAACGTTCGCGATCGAGTCGCTTGTCCTCGATCGTCTACGCGGCTTCGATCGCGAGACGCTGACGGAAGAGCAGCGTGTCACCTACGATATCGCCTTCTGGTACTGGGACGATCTCGTGCGGGATCAGCCGTTCGCCGGCTTCCACTACCCGGTTCACTTCATGACCGTGTGGAGTCTTCCCGGGTTCTTCGAGTTCACCCTGACCGAGGATCACCCGCTCGAGTCCGCGGGGGATATCGCGGACTACATCGCCCGCCTCGAGCGAGCCGGTGAGCAGTTCGATCAGATCATCGCGCGGCTCGACCGTGGCGCGCAGAGCGGGATCATCGCGCCACGCATGACCCTCGAATGGGCGATCCGCGATCTCCAGGTGATGGCTGCCCGCCGGTCGCTCGATCATCCGCTGTACCGGGTCTTGGAGGACAAAGCGGGGGAGATCGACACCTATCTGTCGCGAGCTGCTCAGGCGATTGACGACATCGTCAAACCGGCTTACGGAAGGCTTCTTGAAGCGATCTACGGACTCATCCCGCGATCCGGCCGAGAGATCTCGATTCGCCGGCTGGAGGGGGGCGCAGAGGCGTACGCACATCTGCTCAGACATCACACCCAGACGGAGCGAACGCCGGCAGAGATCCATCAGGCAGGGCTTCAGGAAGTGGCAAAAGTTCAGGACGAGATCTATCAGGCGGCCGAAGCGTTGGGGTTCGAGGACACAACATCGATGACGGCGATCTTCGAGCAGGCGGGGATTGCCGGAGGAACGGCGGCCGGAGAAGAAGCGGTCGATGAAGCGGCGCGGCTGATCGGCAAGGCCCAACGCATCGTGATCGAGACAGGTGCTCTTTCTCGGCTCCCGCAGGCGGGTGTTGTTGCTATAGGAATCAAGTCAGGCGGGTATTACTCGCCTCCGCCGCTCGACGGCTCGAGGCCTGGAGCCTACTACGTGACCACCGGAGGAACGGGAGCGCTCTACCGTATGCCGACGATCGCCTATCACGAGACGGTCCCCGGGCACCACATCCAGATTGCGTTCGCTCAGGAGGTCGATCTGCCGCTCCTTCGGAGAGATGTGGTTTTCGCGGGGTTCTCCGAGGGATGGGCGCTCTACGGCGAGCGGCTGATGAGCGAACTCGGCGGATACGATGATGACCCGTTCGGGAACCTCGGCCGGCTGCAGTATGAACTCCTGCGTGCCGTTCGCATGGTCGCCGATACAGGGATCCACGATCTCGGTTGGAGCTTCGACGAGGCCGTGGCCTACATCATGCACAACACGGGAGATCCTCGGGGGACGGCCGAATACCGCGCGCTGCGGTATGCCCTCTTCCCCGGACAAGCTCCGGCGTACATGATCGGCTTTCTCGAGATTCTCGACCTCAGAGAGCAAGCGCAAGCGGCGCTTGGCGAGGCGTTCGACCTTGCAGGCTTCCACGACCTCATTCTCGGACAGGGAAACATCCCGTTACCGTTCCTCCGCGATCGGGTTGAGGAATGGATCGTCCAATGAGGAGACGAGGTACGCCTTGCGTCGGTGCGTTCATGGAAGCCAGGCGGGCTTGGAGGACTCACGGTAGTTCCAGCGAGTTCCGGTTGACTGTGGCATCTCGCCGCGGCTACCTTCGCTCCAAGGAGGAATCATGGCCTATTGGTCTGCGGAGCGGATTCACGAATGGCTCATGAGGATGCTGCACGCGAAGTACGTGGAGGATCAACAGGGAAGTATGAGGTGGTACGTGAAGCTTGAGGAATCGGACTCACATCCCGCAGGAGAGGACATCGTCCGCGGGTGCGACCGGCTTGCCGCTCATGGCTGGGTCGAGGTTCTCACGCAGGCCTACGGGCACGTCTTTGTCCGAATGACACCGGCCGGTTGCGAAAGGTGGGAAGCGTTCGTCGAACAGAAGCGGACCAACCCCACGGCTGGGCTATCCTCCCGGTAGAGCGGTACCGGGGCGATCGGAGCGACCGCCTCGTACGAGGAGCGGGCAGGTCGCAAGCACGCCAGGTCCATCCTCGGCCTTCTTCGATGTGCAGTGCGGATGTGTGGCACAGCCGTTGGGTAAGCAGCCAGCGAGAAGGGAACTGCGGAGGTGTCTACGGAGGGACTCTCCTGCGCGTAGACACAGAGGTGCTCGCACCGGAGGATTCTCTCGGACGGAAATGAGCCTCGCGTTTGGTGCTGGCCCAATGAAACGCACACCGGACATCGGTGTAGTCTCCCGATCTGCGTTCCCCGCCGGGCTTACCAACCGCAGCTCGAAACGGGTTCATTCCCTTGCACAGGGAGAGGATTCGGCTTTCTACGGAAGAGCAGAAGTCACACCGGATCCCACTCTGATCATGGGGCGCTACATGCTGCGCACGACGCGGACGATGTTGTCGATGCGGATGGCGTCGCCTTGCGGACCGCGTCCAGTCGGATAGCGGGTTACATCGCCCGCCTTCGGATCGGACCGTTGGGATCCGGCCCCGTGAACGTCGATCCACTGCCCGTTCATGTTTCCGAGGCTGCGGCCGAAGGCCACGTACACAGCTGCTTCACCGCTGCGTGCTGAGGCGTGCGTTGTCCCGGTCCAGTAGAACGCCCAGTCGATTTGACCGGCTTCGTTGATCAACGACGTTGCGTTGAAGATGGAATCGATGGATGCCGAGCTGGTCGTATCCGGCGATCGTGTGTAATCGACGATCGACTGCAGCTCCTTGGCGTTCGGCAAGTACCAGTCGGAGTAGCCGAGGTAGTTCTGGGCGTTCCGCTCCTGAACGTACGCCAGCGCGTCTTCCCAGTTCATGCCGACACCCGAGTCATCCTGCGCCCACATCAGACCGGTGGCCCGATCGCTGATCGTGCCATCGCCATTGTCAACGAAGTCGTTTTCACCATAGGCGGTGTTGCCGCGCACGTAGCGCACGTAGAACTGCATGTCGCCACCACGCGGAGAGGTCAATCCATATCCCTTGATGCGGCCGTCTGCGAAGTTGACGCCGAACACCAGATCACCGGCGACGTAGAGAGTGCTTGTGGCCCACTGCGAGTCGATGATCCGCTCGCCGGCGGAAGTATCGCCATAAGCGAAGTCGAAGACGTCCGTGTCGATGAACGGCTGGCTGGCTGAACCGGACATCGGATCGACGTCTTCACCACTGAAATCGATCAGAGAATACAGCTCTTTGATCGTTGGCAGCCGCCAGTCCGTGTATCCGGCCAGGTTGAAGCTGGAAGCTCCGGCTTCCGCCTCGTTCTGACTCATCTTGCCGCTGTAGCTCTGCTGCCACATCAGCCCGGTGACTCGATCGGTCACCGTTCCGTCGCCGTTGTCGACATAGGATGGCTGATTCCCGTCGACTTGGGCGTCCTGTCCGTAGAAGGCCGAACCGCTGGTTGGTTCGGTCGTCAGAGCATCGGCATTGGCATAGGTCTTAACCTGTCCTGTGTCGACGATGGCGTAGGGGAGCGCTTCAGGGGTGCCCTCTCCGGCTCCCACGCAGGTCAGATCGAGAAGAGAGCAGCCCGGAAGTGCAAGCGCAAACACGCCTACCAAGAGCAGCGACACCACGAACCGTTCCATGACTCCGTTGGCGGTTCTGTTCATTGAAGTCTCCCCGGTGTGTGCATGATGCGTATAGCGTGCTCACGCGCTGTGTTGCCGGGTGGCCAGCCTTGTGTCAACTGTGTGAGCAACGCTCGCACGGCACGCCTGCCTCTGCCCACTGGACCTGGATGTCGTCCAGGGTACGCGGTCGGCGACTGCCGACAAGGGCCTAGCGATTCGACCACGGCCAGGCAGCTTCACAAGGGACGCGCAAGCGTGATGGCCCGGCAAAGCCTGCGATCGCTAATCGGATGCTGTTTTTTCTCAGTGCATCACTGCTCGAGGTGACCGCAGCACGAGAACTCCATCGGTCCGGCCACGCTGTACATGGCCCACATCGCGGCATAGACTTCCACGTAGTCGTCCTGATAGAGCTGCAACGGATTCGGTGAATGTAGCCCGCAGTTTCCCAGGCAGGTGTTCTCGCCGATGCTCTCCATGTTCGATGATTTGTAGAACGAGTAACCCCAATAGGGTGTCCCGTAGCTGTTTCCGAGCCACGGGTAGACCACCACAACAAGGTCGAGGTCGTAGTTCGGATCGCCCCAGATCATGCTGATGAACGCGTTTCCGTCGTGCGGGATCGTTCCCTTCCAGACAAGCTTCCATCCGCCGGCGTTTGCCCAGGGGTACGGGATGTCGCAGACGCACTTTGTCTGGAACGATGCCTCCGGTGCTGCACCCAGAAGCATGTCTTCCGGGTACGGGTTCTCGCTGGCCACTTCGTAGCCGGCTTCCTGCAGAAGCATGCCGAACTCTTCGGGGTTTTGCGATTGCTCAACAAGTGCACCGACCTCAGCGATCCATGCTTCCTTGTCGGCGTTGTCGACTCGTTCCGGCGTTGCGCTGCCCGCGATGCAACCTGTTGCGAGTATCAACGAAACGGCCCCCCACATCACGATAAATCTCCTCACAGCTTCCTCCTTCTCCCTGTCGCGTATGCGCACAAACATCTGCTCCGGTCATCCTCGGTCCTATGAGAGACAGCGTAAGTCCACGATGGACAAGAAGACAAGCCGACGGTTTGCCGAACCGACACGTGGCAATCACGCCGGCCGCCGCGGCTGCCCTGTTGGCTCGATGCAGTCTCCCCCGCGCCTGTTGTCACGGAACGCTACGGGCCGTAGGATGGCGATGGATTGCATAGATCGAGGCCGGACCAGGTGGAAGACAGGGGGACAGCGATGCGGGTCACAGCGTTTGCCGGAAGCGCTCGTAAGAAGCACACAGTCGAAGCCGTCCGTCGGTTCTTCGACGATCTCCAAGCATGTGGAGAGGTCGAGACCGAGTTGGTCATGCTGAGCGATCACCCACTCGAAGCCTGCCGTGGCTGCAAGTTGTGTTTTGAGCAGGGCGAAGAAGCTTGCCCCCTGAAGGACGAGCGCGATGTGTTGATCGAGAAGATGGAGGCATCCGACGGCATTGTCTTTGCCTCGCCGAGCTACATGTTCCAGGTGTCGGGGCTGACGAAGACGTTCATCGATCGGCTCGCGTTTCTGGGCCACCGGCCCCGGTTTTTCGGGAAGACCTTCACAAACATCGTCGTGCAAGGCCTCCCGTTCGAAGCCAAGATCGGCAAGTACCTCAATCTGGTAGGCTCCTGTTTCGGGTTCACCCCGGTGAAGGGAAGCCGCATCACCGTTCGCGATCCGATGACAAGCAAGGACGTGCAGAAGATGGAGCGAAGCCTTGCCAAGCAGAGCAAGCGGTTCCACGAGAGGATGAAGAGGTCGGCCAAGCCGGTGCCGACGCTGACGATGCTGATGGGCTTCCGGATCGGTAGAGCAACGATGAGGCTGGAACTCGATGATCGCAGCCGTGACTACCGCTACTACGAGGAGAACGGTTGGTTCGACGCCGACTACTACTACCCTATCCGTCTCGGACCGGTGAAGAAGCTGCTCGGAAGGCTGTTTGACGTCATCGGAACAAGGATGGCGAGGCAAAGACAGGTGTGAGCGTACAACGCAGAACGCCGACGCGTTAGGGAAGGATGGCTTCGGCAAGCGCAGGGCGAGCGGCGCGATCCTCGTGATCGCTCTGAACCGGCGGGCGAGCGGCGAACGGTCTGCCGGAGCTTCCGGCACCGGCGATGCGTCGAGCTTTTCTTCGTTCTCAACCGGAAAGGACTCGATCCGGCATAGGAGCTGATGGCGTCGATTCGATGGTCGGCTCAGCGGCTGCCGTGTGCATTGACGCCCCGAGATCAGCTGTTGCTCGCTGAATGGAGCGGCTTGTCAGCCGGCAACGGCCATGCTGCCAGAGCCAGGTCGGCGTTTCCGTTCTGTCTAGGGTAGCCTTGCAGCGGTCTTCGTTGTGCCGTTTGAGGAGACTCCAGTGGTATGGTGTGTTGAGGTTCGCGAGACGGAAGCCTTGCGCAAGATCATCCACCGCCCTTTCCATGGCAAATCACGCCCGATTCACAAGACATGCAAACGCGGCATTCGAGCGAACATGAACGGTTCGAATCGACCGGGGATTGGCCGAGCTTCCAGTGATGTATCGCTCGATCCTATACTATCGCCGTCTGAAGTTGATGCAGCGTTACTTGGGGGAGGCCTATGACACCGATTGTATGGATCGGCATCGTTCTATGCATCATTCAATCAGCGATGTTCTCCGGATTGAATCTGGCCGTTTTCACGGTCAGCAAGCTTCGTTTGGAGGTCGAGGCTGCCGCAGGGAACAGGGATGCCAAGAGAGTCCTCGCGCTGAGGCGGCAATCGAATCTGCTTCTCACAACGATCCTTTGGGGAAACGTCGGGGTCAACGTTCTCCTGGCGCAGCTTGCCGGTTCGGTCCTGGTTGGGGTGTCTGCGTTTCTCTTTTCGACGGTCCTGATCACCCTGGTATGCGAGATCCTTCCGCAGGCGTACTTCTCGCGCAACGCCCTTCGGGTGGCATCGCTTCTCGCTCCGGTACTTCGAGTCTACCGGGCAGTCCTGTACCCTCTGGCGAAGCCGACAGCGGTGGTCTTGGACAGGCTTCTTGGAGCTGAGAAGACGGCGTATCTGACCGAGCACGCGGTGCGTGAACTCATCACGCTTCATGCCAAGGCATCCGAAGCCGACGTTGACTATGTCGAAGGAACCGGTGCGCTGAACTTCCTTGAGATCGATGATATTCCTGTGGCGGAAGAGGGTGAGCCGATCGACCCGGATAGTATCGTGGAGCTGGACTTTCGCAGCGGGGTTCCTGTCTTCCCGCGTGTGAGCCGGACGTGCGACGACGAGTTTCTCAGAATGATCGACCGGTCCGGGAAGAAGTGGGTCGTGGTTGTCGATGAGCTGGGAGCGCCGCGATTTGTCCTGGACGCCGACGGCTTCTTGCGCGAAGCCCTCCTTGGGGGCGATCTCCTGAAGCCTTTGCGGCACTGCCACCGCCCGATTGTCGTGACCCATTCTGGGAGCCGGCTCGGAGACGTCCTGCCTCGATTCAACGTGCATCCTACTCATCCGGAGGACAATGTCATCGATCAGGACATCATTCTTCTTTGGGGAGAGAAGAAGAGGATCATCACCGGATCGGACATTCTCGGGCGGCTGTTGAGGGGCATTGCGCGAACCGTTGTCAGCATGTCCGAACAGAGCATGCCGCGGAGGAACGTGTCATGACAGATTCCGAGCGCAGCAGCTGCATAAGGGAGCTATCGTGGCGCTTCGCTTGATTGAGATTGTTGTATCGAGTCGTTGTGTTGATCAACTGGTCGGACGGCTCTCCGAAGGAGACATCCCGCAAGCGATTGAGACATGGATACTTCCTGGCGATGCCGACCGGACGATCGTGAAGCTCCTGATTGATGCGGAGAACACCGAAGAGCTTACCGATAGAGTCTCCCAATCGTGCATCGGGGCGGACAACTTGCGTATCATTCTCCTTCCCGTCGAGGCGACCTTGCCGCGGATCGAGGAACCGGCACCTACCCCGGCGGCCGACAAACCCCCTCAGGTAGGACGTGTAAGCCGCGAGGAACTCCTTGCCGACGTTGCCGATGCGGCGAAGCTCTCGAGGACGTTTGCGATTCTGACCGTGCTTTCCTCCCTCGTAG
>CAZKPU010000098.1:0-8631 GCA_964554715.1 uncultured Thermotogae bacterium
ATTGGACCTCGTCGAAGGCGAGAACGAAGCCGTACTTGTCGGCCAAACGGCGCATCTCGGGCAGGAACCAGTTCGGCGGCACGAGGAATCCACCCTCGCCGATCACCGGTTCGACGACCATCACCGCGATTTCGGACGGATCGACGAGCGACAGCAACGCCTGTTCGATCTCGGCGGCGGACAGCTCCTTGCGGTACTCGTAGGGGTACGGCAAACGGTAGACATCCGAGGCAAACGGGCCGAAACCGTACTTGTACGGCTTGGCCTTGTGCGTCATCGTCATCGTGAGAAGCGTTCGGCCGTGAAACGCGTTCTCGAAGACGAGCACGCCCTTCCGCCGGGTATATGCTCGGGCGATCTTCACCGCGTTCTCCACCGACTCGGCACCGCTGTTGAACAACGCCGCCTTCCGCGGGCCTTCCAGCGGGGTGCGCTCGCACAGCGCTTCGGCGAGATCGATGAACGGCGCGTACGGCACGGCGGTGAAATCCGTGTGCAGGTAATGGTCGACCTGCTCGTGCAACGCCGATACGACACGGGCATTCCGCTGCCCGACGTTCAGACATCCCCAACCACCGGAGAAGTCGATGAACCGGTTTCCGTCGAGATCTTCGACGATCGCGCCTTCACTCTGGTCGATGATGAACGGCGCGTAGACCTCAAGGGGCGCTGCGACGTACTTGGCCTTCCGTGCAAAGACTTCCGCAGATCGCGGCCCGGGTAGTTCCGTTTGGATACGAGAAAACCGTCGTTCCACCATGCTTCCTCCAAGACAAAGCGTGAGTTGTCTGCGGATGGTACCGGAGAAACCGTGAGGTGTCACGCACTTCAATCCAGGGTGAAGATTCTTCCCGGGGGGACGAGCACAACGTCGAACGGAAGCCCTTCGACCTGGGGACGGCGTCCGTCGGCTTCCCACGCGTTGACACGTTCTCGATAGCGGCTGGAGATGTGAAACCCGATGAGTTTCTCGGATACGTGGGCGTCCCGGGCCGAAGCGATCGCCTCGGAGAGCGTCGCATGCTTGTACTCCTTGCGATCCCGCTCGTCGAGGAACGTCGTGTCGTGACACAGGATCTGCGTTCCCTCGATGAGCTGCGGCTTGATGGCGACCGAATCGCCGCCGTAGGTGAACAGCCGCTGATGATACATCTCGGTGACCGCGTCGCGGCCGCGATCGCGGACGATCTGAGCGATCTGTGCCTCCGGCGTCCCCGCCAGATCGGCCCGGAGCCGGTGCCGGACTTCAACGATGGAGTAGCCGAGCGACGGCTCGTTCGACACATGGTGGGTCGGGAACACCTCCACGTAACGCGGCATCTGTCCTTCGAGAAGCGAGACCGTATCGTCCGCCGACAGAGGGATCCACTCGAGGCTATAACTGAGCCGCCGGTTGGTTCGTTGCAGGTAGGCGATCATCTCCGAGATGAGGAAGCTGCCTTTGGGATAGTAGATCGACAGAGCCTTCTCTTTGTCTCCCATCGCGTTGTTGCGGATGTTGATCAGCCCGACCAGGCCGGCGATGTGGTCGGCGTGACCGTGCGAAAGGAAGATGCGCCGGATGGCGAACGCCTTGTTGCCGAGGATCGAACTTGCGCCCTCTCCGGCGTCGAACAGAATCCGGTCAGCGTTGTAGTACAACCAACTTGAGTACAGAGCCTTCGAGTATGCAAGAAGCTTCATCCGTTCCTCTTATCGATACTGATATTGATGATCAGCACCCGCGTCCGAGATATCCGCCGGCAGGGAGTTCATGCCGGTGCAGAGCGAAGAGTATAACCGGCGGTCCTCCGACGCCAAACGAGCGGGCGCCGAGCGCGTTGCCGGTCGGGACGGCATCGCCTAGAATCACCGCGAATCTGGGGAGGTCGTCATGCTCGATATTCATGCGTTGAGAGAGGATCCGACAGGCATCGAGAAGCGTCTTCAATCGCGAGATCCCTCGATCGAGTTGAGCGGAATCCTTGCGCTTGACGAGAAGCGGCGCTCGCTGATCACGCTGGTGGAGGAACGTAAGGCGGAACGTAACCGCGGTTCCGCGGATGTCGGGCGCCTGAAGAAGCAAGGCGGCGATGCCGAGGCGCTGCTGGAAAGGCTGCAGGCGCTTTCGGATGAGATCACAGCGCTGGACGGCGAGCTGCGGGCGGTGACCGAAGAGCTTCAGAACGGGCTGCAGCGTCTGCCGAACATCCCTCACCCGTCGGTTCCGGTGGGGGAAAAGGACGACAAGGTCATCCTCAGGACGTTCGGCGACAAGCCCGAGCCGTCGTTCGAGGTCCGGAATCACGTCGAAATCGGCGATCGTCTCGGGTTATTCGATTTCGAACGGGCGGCGCGGATCACCGGAAGCCGGTTCCCGATGTACACAGGACGGGGCGCGCTGTTGGAGATGGCGCTTGTGTCGTGGATGCTGCGACACCACGCGGGCCGGGGCTACACGCCGATCTGGCCGCCGTTCGTCGCGAACGAACAGAGCTTCTACGTATCCTCGCAGCTACCGAAGTTCGCCGACGAGATCTACTACGTCGACAAAGACGGGCTGTACCTGAACCCCACCGCCGAGAGCCTGCTTGTCAACCTGCATCGGGATGAGATCCTTGCGGCCTCGGAGCTGCCTCGGAAGTACGTCGCCTACACGCCGTGCTTCCGTCGCGAAGCGGGAAGCTACGGGGAAGAGGAACGGGGATTGATCCGGATCCACCAGTTCAACAAGGTGGAGCTGTTCAAGTTCTGCGCCCCCGAGCGGTCATACGACGAATTGGACGCGCTGATCGAGGACGCAGAGAGCGTCCTTACGGCGCTCGGGCTTCACTACCGTGTCGCCCTTCTGTCGACCCAGGACATGGCGCAACAGGCGAGCAAGACGGTGGACCTGGAGGTGTACCTCCCCGGGCAGGGCCGCTACTACGAAGTGTCCTCGTGCAGCAACTGCGAGGCGTTCCAATCCCGCCGCGGAGCGATCCGCTACCGCCCCGATGAAAAGGCGAAACCGGAATACCTCCATACGCTCAACGGATCCGGCCTGGCCACCCCGCGTCTGGTTGCCGCGATCCTCGAGAACAACCAGACGGAGGACGGGCGGGTTCGGATCCCCGACGTGCTGCAAGAGGCCGTCGGAGCGGAGTGGCTATGACCGGTCCCGACAGTGCCGTTGCGATCGAAGCGCACGAGCTGTCCAAGGTTTTCCGCACACGCAAGCGGGATGTGCAGGCGGTGGACCGCGTGAGTTTCCGTGCCGACGCCGGTGAGGTGTTCGGCTTGCTCGGACCGAACGGCGCCGGGAAGACGACGACGCTTCGCATGCTCGCCACCATCCTCACGCCGAGTTCGGGATGGGCGAAGCTGGCGGGGTTCGACACACGCGAAGCCCCGCACGAAGTGCGGGAGCGGATCGGGTTCGTTGCCACCGAGACGGGGTTATACGACCGTTTCACCGCGCGGGAGACTCTGCGTTTCTTCGGGCGGATCACCCGCTTGGAGGATGCCGAGATCGATCGTCGCAGCGCCGAGATCTTCGACCTGCTCGATCTGACGCCGATCGCCGATCGCCGGGTGGGCACGTTCTCGACCGGAGAGAAACAGAAGCTGTCGCTGGCGCGGAGCATCATCCACGATCCGCCGATACTCATCCTGGATGAGCCGACGTTCGGACTGGACGTGATGGCGGCGCGGGCGGTGCTCGACACGATCCGTCTGTTGCGCGAACAGGGGCGGACGATCGTCCTTTCGACCCACATCATGCGGGTTGCCGAGAAGTTGTGCGACCGGATCGGGATCCTGTTCGGAGGACATCTGCAAGCGATGGGCGACCTGGGAACGCTTCGAAACACCTACGGGGGGGAAGATCTGGAAGACGTGTTCTTTTCCGTTGTCCAGGGCGAGAGAAACGATCTCTCCTTTTCAGATTCACCTGATCATGGTATGGTCTAAAGCGTCCCGGCTTGGCTGGCCGTGGCGGGAGTGCACGTCTTGAAGGAGGCAAACATGGCCAGAAGGCTCATGGTCTACCTGGGCGCAGCGGTGATCCTGCTCGCCTCGGTGGCGTTGATGGGGGGGTCAGCTGGCGATGGCTACTTGTGGTATCACGATCGAGACCCGATCTACATCTACGGTGACACCGGGTTCACCGCAGACAACGGGGTGATCGGCGGACGGGGAACAGCGGACGACCCCTACGTGATCGAAGGGTGGCAGATTCCGGCCTCGTATCCGTACACGGACTACGGGATCTACATCGATCACACCTCGCGACATTTCGTCATCCGCAACTGCTCTGTCGAAGGAGCGCGCGATGCGGCGATCCGCTTCAACACGGTGGAGAACGGCCGGATCGAGCAGTGCCTGCTTGTCGGAAGCGGCGCCGGGATCGAGCTCGAGAACTCGCGGTACAACGTGATCACCGGCAACATGTTCCGCAACAACCTGTATGGGATTGCGATGTTGTTCGGAGCGATGAACAACATCACGTACGGCAACAGCTTCCTCGATAACGGGATGGGCGGCCTCGACCGCGAACACGCCAACCTGTGGTCGCTGGACGGCGTCGGCAACTACTGGTCGGATTACGCCGGCGTGGATGCCGACGGCGATGGCGTCGGCGACAGCCCGTATCGCGGGGTGGCCGACCTTGCGCCACAGATGGCGTCCGACATTCAGTGGTTGCCGGTGGGCGTTGCCTTGGGACCGATCGCCATCTCCGCCGCCTCGGCGTCCGATTCGTCGTTCGTGATCACCTCGACGACCCCGATCGCCCTTGCGGCGACCGATCTGGGATCGGGGGTCGCGGCGATCTATTTCCGGCTGGACGAAGGGGATTGGACGGCCTACTACGGACCGTTCGTCATCACCGGCCGGGACGGTCCCCGCAGGATCGACTACTACGCGGTCGACCGCCTGGGGAACGAAGGACCGACGCACACGCGCTTTGTGTTCCTGAACAACGTTCCGCCGATGCCGGCGCTGCGGTTCGACGGGCCGACGTTCGTCGATGCCAGCGGACGGTGGATCAACGCGCGAACACGGATTTCGCTCGACATCCTCGGCGGGGCGAGCAGCATCGATCTGTGGAGCTGCTACCGGATCGATGAGGGCGAGTGGATCCGCTACAGCGGACCGTTCGGGATCACCGGAGCGGATGGACCGCACGTGATTTCCTACTACGTCGAAGACGCGTACGGGAACCATTCCGAGATCCTCACAGCGACGGTGATCGTCGACAACGCACCGCCGGTGTTGGAAGGAAAGGATCAGTCGTTGCCGAGCACGGGGCAGCCTTGTTGTCCCGGGGAAGAAGGGATGTCGGAGGAGGTGGGGGTCAACACCCCACCTCCGTCCGAACCCGCGCCGGTGGTGACGGCGAACGCCGAGCCGTCGAAGCCGGAACCGGTTTCCGAGCCTGAGCCTGAGCCTGAGCCGGAAGCCGAGCCGGACCCCCGCGTGGTGGTTGTGGTCAACAACGGACCTCAGCCCGAGGCCGGCACGATGCCGGTCTCCGAGCCGACACCCGCCGAAACCGATGTGCAGACGACGAGTCAAACCGTTGATGCAGGAGCGACGGACGACGTGCAAACCGCTTCCCATCAGACCGAGGCGGACGGCTAACCGGCCCGAGCCGCGTTGCTAGAAGCACCCGACTCACAAGGATTCCGAAGAAGGCCATCACACGATGAGGGGCAAAATCCGTCTGCTGTTTGCCAAAGAGATCACCGGCGCGTTCCGCGATCGCCGAACGATGTTCCTGACCGTGTTGTTCCCGCTGATCTTCTATCCGATGGTGTTTGCGGTGATGGGGCGGTTCTCGGCGTCCGAACAGATCTCCTACGAGGACTTCACCCCGGCTGTCTACGTCGTGGATCGGGCGGACGAGCCGCGCTTGACGTCGCACCTTGCTGCCGAGCCGGCCGTCCACTGGCTGTTTGCTCCGGGTGTGGACGAAGCGGTGGCGCAGATGGAGGAGGGCGAGGGGCAGGCGGTGTTGCTGGTCGAGCGATCGGCATCCGGCGGCGGTCCGGGGCTGGGGCTTGTTGCGACGCTGTACTTCGACCACAGCGACCAGATCGCCAGCCTCGCTGCGGGGAAGGTGCGCGAGACGCTCGGCGGGTACCTGGAGGGCGTCGTCCGGGAGAACCTCGAAGTGCTCGGCATGGACTACGACGAACTCACCGCGCCGATGACGCTTCAGACGGTGGACGTCGCCGGCGAGAACTGGATCGGGCAGATGCTGCTCAGCCGGCTGCTCCCGTACTTTATGGTGCTTGCCATCCTGACGGGATCGATGGGGCTCGGAGGCGAGATCACCGCCGGAGAAAAGGAGCGGGGGACGATCGCCACGCTTCTGGTCAGCCAGCTGTCTCGGACCGACATCGTCATCGGCAAGTTCCTCGCGGTGATGACGGTGTCGTTGATCTCGGCGCTTCTGTCCGCGGTCGGGCTGTTGATCGGGCTGCGCTTCTTCGGCGGCGACCTGATCTCGATCGCCGGAGGAGGCGATGCGGCGTTTCTCATCGGATGGTCGACGCTCGGATGGATGTTGGCGGTGCTGATTCCGCTGGCGATCATCCTTGCCGCCTTGGTGATCATCGTCGGCAGCTTCGCGCGATCGCAGAAGGAAGCAAGCACCTATCTGATGCCGATCTACATGGTGATCGTGCTGATCGGCCTGGTGACGATCACCGGTACGAGCGGGTTCTCCGAGGGACGGTTCTTCGTGCCGATCGCCAACGCGTTGTATGCGCTGCAGGAGATCCTCTCCGGCACGATGACCGCGCAGCATGTGTTGGTGACGCTGGCGGCGAATTCCGTGGTCGGCGGCATCCTGATCGCGCTCGGCGTGCGGATGTTCAAGCGCGAGTCGGTGCTGTTTAGAAGCTAAGCGGAGAAACCGCGGCCGTAGCGCTTGGTCGCCTCGTCGGTGCGCCGTTTCTCGTCGTCTTCCCGGAGTTTGCGGCGCTTGTCGTACGTCTTCTTTCCCCGGGCGACCCCCAGTTCGAGCTTGGCCCGCCCGTTGCGGAAGTACACGCGTAGGGGAACCACCGTGAGCCCACGTTCGTTGATCTTGCCTGAAAGCTTCAGGATCTCGCTGCGGTGCATGAGCAGACGGCGGTCGCGCACCGGCTCCACGTTGTGGATCGAGCCCTGTTTGTAGGCGGCGATGTGAACGTTGCGCAGCGTCGCTTGGCCGTCACGGATGACGGCGTAGCCGTCGGTCAGCGAGCAGCCGCCGTTGCGGAGGCTCTTCACTTCGGTCCCCGTCAAGACCAACCCGGCCTCGATCGTGTCGAGGATCTCGAAGTTGTGGCGCGCCTTGCGGTTGGAGGCGACGACGTGGACCGAATCCGAGGGCTGAGTTGCCATGGTGGCAAGAGGCTATCGGACGGTACGCCGTTGCGCAAGCCCGGAGGGAGCCCTAAGATGACATTGATGAAGATTGCCGTGGGATCCATGAATTCGGTGAAATACGAGGCTGTTCGAGCGGTGATCGGTGCGTTCTTCGATGAGGA
Source organism: uncultured Thermotogae bacterium (assembly GCA_964554715.1). Classification (GTDB taxonomy): domain Bacteria; phylum Bipolaricaulota; class Bipolaricaulia; order UBA7950; family UBA9294; genus RXOA01. The sequence goes on from CAZKPU010000098.1 coordinate 7,500, forward strand.
GTCAACGGTGGTTGCGATCGCTGTCGATCCGGGGGTGCCGCCGCAGCCGGTGAACGGCCAGATCGCCGATGGGGCGCGGCTGCGTGCCCAGCGGGCGATCGCGGCCACCGACGCCGATTGGGGCGTGGGGATCGAAGCGGGTGTTGTCAGGCAGCCGGGGAATCTGCCCCCGGTGGTGATCCAAATCGCAGCCGTGGTTGATCGGGACGATCGGGTCACGTGGGGGATGTCGCCTGGGTTTGAACTGCCCAACGCGATCGCGGCCCGTCTGCAAACCGGGCAGACGCTGGGCGAAGCGATGGCCTCCGTGTACGGAGACGCGTTCGATGTGGGCCAAGGGGCGATCGCTGTGCTCTCGGGTGGGAGGATCACCCGTGCCGATCTCACCCGTGCCGCGGTGGAGATGGCGATGGTGCCGAGGCTGGTGGCGCGCGAAGACAAGCGCCTGTAGCGTCGCCCCCTTGCGGGCGACGTTCCTTTTCTCGTTCACGATGAAGTGTGACGACCGCTCCACGCCCGACGAGGTTTCCGTGGCGACGCCGCGACGATTCGAAAGCGTAGGATCTCCGTAGCGTCGGGTCAGGCGGACTCCTCTCTCGTGGACCCGTCCGCCGATAGTGCCCGACGAGGTTTCCGTGGCGAAGCCGCGACGGTTTGAGAACGTAGGATCTCCGTAGCGTCGGGTCGGGCGGAAGCCTCACTCGGGGACCCGTCCGCCGATAGTGCCCGACGGGTTTTGCTTGGAGAACGCTACGAGGGTTCCTTGGCGAAGCGACCGTGCGACGGTCAACGTTGCGGACTTCGAACGTCGCCCACAGGCGCGGAATGCAGGGGCTAGAGCATTCCGCTATTAGGAGCGACGCTACCACGGTCGAGAGACGTCGCCCGAGATTCGCTCCAGCGGACATTCGTCCTTCCCCAACGCGACAGATCGACCCGCTCGCGCCGGAGCATGACTCCGACGCATTCCCCCCCATCCGCCTATACTGCCGATCGAGGAGATGCTATGTTGCGATCTTACTTCGTTCATCAGAACGCAGGTCGGCGGCTCCCGGGGCGCGGAAACCGCGTACCGGCCGGGAGTTGGCACCGCGCGTTTTTCGAGAACGCATCACGAGGGGGAGTCACGATG
>CAZKPU010000099.1:0-8568 GCA_964554715.1 uncultured Thermotogae bacterium
GCTTCGCCCTTGCAAATCGTCAAGATACTCGCCTTGGATAGCAAGACCGGCGAACGCCTTCCGCGCATTGTCTCTGACGCCTCGCAGTGCTGTATTCCTGTCCATCGTGCCTCCTTGTCTGCAATCAGCTTAAAAGGAGTACAATGAAAGTCCAAGGAGGGCAGAATGCGATGGCAAGTATTCATCACGTGTCACGAACCAAAATGCGACGGCGAGATCTTCCTGAAGGAGTTCGACAGCCAGGATAAGGCAGAAATGTGTCGCAAGAGCCACATTAAGAGGACTACTTGGTGCCCAAAATGCGGTGCGAAAAGGCAGTACAGTGGATCAGACTTCGGTACACATGTTATTCTCTGGACCCCTAACTAGGTTTGCATGAATCGCATTGAGGAATTCGATGTATCTCTTGCGAGGAGACCCGGCGAACCAAAGAACGAAGGAAACAGTAGCTTCTCCACACCCCGGACGCATTGAGAACGCCCCACGCACCCAGGAATCGGCAAAACTGAGAGCGTTCTTTGCGTAATCGACATCATAGCCAATCCCGTGTATAAGCGACTCCAACGCCTTCAAGGAATCGCATTCCAGAACGATGTTTGACTCATAGAAGTCCGCAGGTGCAAAAGCTGGAACAGCACTACATCCAGCGCTTCTTACGGCGATCCCAGGAAAGGTCGCAACCGCCCTAGCAAGGCTGGCAAGTTCTGGATCAGCAATCGGCCAGCACGGGGTTGAGCAACCTTCCTTCATCTCCCCTGGGGCTGCATCTGAATTCGGATTCACGCGATCATCGTTCAACATCGTGTCCTTTCCCCCTCTTGCTGCTCTGAAGGGATAAACGTGACACGTGTCCTCGGTTTACCCGGACAGCGGTAATCCAGATCACAGACTCCTGGCGGCGTCACCGGTAGAATGACTCGATGACGAGGAAGCCTGCTCAAGGAGGTCATGATGCGATTGCCTAAGTCAATAATGCTATGGGGTACGTGCTTGTTGGTGTTTGCGACAGGCGCGGTGTTCGCCCAGACGGGTGGCGTTTGCCCACTTCCCACTCTGGATACACCTCAGGAGGTGTCCGTTGCCGGCGTCGGCAACGTGGCGATCATCCTCGATGCCTCAAACAGCATGAACGCGATGTTCGACACGCGCAGTCGGCTTGACGCCGCCAAGGACGCGTTGGTCGGACTGTTCGACGTTCTGCCCGAGGGACTGACGGTTCGTCTGTCGGTGTATGGCCATCGGGTCGCCAAGACCGATCAGGTTGCCAGCTGCCAGGACATCGAGCCCCTTTTTGGACCTGCGCGGTTCGATGCGGCGGCCGCGTCCGACATGGGCGCCTCTCTGGCGCAGATCGAGGCGCAGGGCCTCACGCCGATGGCGTTTGCCATTCAACGGGCGGCAGCCGACCTTGAGGGGCTCGAAGGTGAGAGCATCATCATCCTGCTGAGTGACGGCGAAGAGACATGCGACGGCGACCCGCTGGCGGTGGCCAGCATGCTGTCCACCTTGGAGCCGGCGATCACGCTGCATGTAATCGGATTGGACCTTGAACCGGCCGCTCGAGACATGTTGACGAGTATGGCCGCACTCGCCGGCGGCGAGTACGTTGGGGTGAACGAGACGGGCGACGTTCTTGCTGCGTTGTTCGAGGTGTTGGGCTCGCAGACAGCGCAGCTTCCGGCATCCACAGGGATTCCGGCGCAGTTCGAGTGCTACGGGATTACCGAGATGATCGTCGGAACCGACGAGAACGAGACGCTGATCGGAACGCCGGGCAACGACCTGATTTACGGGCTCGGTGGCGATGACATGATCATCGGACTCGGCGGGAACGACATCCTGATCGGAGGAGACGGCGCCGACGTGATGGAGGGATGCGGCGGCGACGATCTGCTGTTCGGTGAAGCCGGCGATGATCTTCTGCTCGGAGGAACCGGGAACGATACGATCTGTGGTGACGCCGGGAACGACTCGCTTGAGGGCGAGGAGGGCGACGACTGGCTCGACGGCGGCGCCGGATGTGACACGCTGCTCGGCGGTCCTGGCTATAACCGCCTCAGCGGCGATGCCGGGGACTTGATGTTCGAGGGCGAGATCGTCCATGGTCCTTGTCCGACGTGTGCCACCTGCATCCCGGACTGCCCGACGCTTCCTGTGTGCCCGGTTCCGGTCGACCGGTGTGCGGTTTCTACGCCCAAGCCGTGCTCACCCGAGCCGGCAGGATGCCCCGAACCGGCGCCGATGCGTCCCCCCTCTTCTTGTGGTGAGAAGTCCGTTGATGAGGGAGCTTGCATCCAGCTGCACGGGACCGTCTCCGATGGAGACTGCAATGTGGTCGACATCCTGTGGAGCACGGAGAAGGGATCGTTTGATGACCCGCGAGCGCTGGATCCGATGTACTGCGCCCCGATGACCTCGTTGTGTGAAGGCGAAGATGTTGTCATCAGCCTGAGCGCGACGGACAGCTGCGGAGCCACCGGAAGCGACTCCTTCGTCCTGCATATCAACAACGTCAATCACGTCCCCCGTGTGGATGCCGGCGACGATGTCCGCGTTGAAGAAGGCGGAAGCGTGATCCTCCTTGGGGACGTCTGGGATGAGGATGACGACATCGTTCGCGTCGTGTGGAGCGTGGAGTGCGGAGAGGGAATGATCCACTCTCCGAGTTCCCTCGAAACCTGTTTCACGGCGGGTTCGACATCCCGTTGCGACGGCGAAGACGTTGTGTTGACGCTGACGGCAACCGATGTGTGCGGTGCGACGGCTCAAGACACGGTCGTCGTCCATGTCGACAACGTCAACCACACGCCGATCGTGAATGCCGGAGACGATCAGTTCGTCAACGAAGGTGAGTCCGTGATGTTGCTTGGAGAAGCTCTGGACTCCGACGGCGACCCGCTGCGGTTCCAGTGGTCGGTCGAGTGCGGGGCAGGCGAGCTCTCGGATGCGGGATCGCTTTCGACATGCTTCACGGCACCGCTCACGGATCGGTGTGAGGGCGAGATGATCGCCGTAACGCTGACGGTGACCGACGCATGCGGGGCGGTGGCTTCGGACACCGCGATCATCCACGTGAACGATGTGAATCATGCGCCGACCGTCGATCTTGGATTGCCGGTCACCGTGCAGGAATGCGGGTCGCTGTGCCTGAGCCCCAGTGTGAGTGACCCGGATGGGGATTCGGTCCGGTATACCTGGACCGCGACGAGCGGATCGTTTGACGATCCGACGGCAGCAAAGCCGGTGTTCTACGCCCCGGCAACAAGTATCTGCGAAGGCGAAGACGTGTGCATCTCACTCACTGTGGTCGATCGGTGCGGACTCACCGGATCGGACACGCTCATCGTCCACGTCAGCAACCTGAATCAAGCACCGATCGTGCACGCAGATCCGTAGAAAGGGTAGGTTCATCAACGATTGTCGGCCGATCTGCTCCGCATCATGGCGGAGCAGATCACTTTCTCTTTCGGGCAGGCCGTTCCCGTTGATTCGAGGCGGGCTAACACGAGGTCGCCGATCGGGTCGGACTGGGCAAGCGCATAGGCGGCGTGGAGGTGCAAGCACTTCAAACGCCTCCAATCGGCGATGCCGCCGATCCCGCGGGACAGCACGGCGTCCAGTCTCTGTTCTTGTTCAAGCCGCTTCAGATCGTCCTCGGACAGAAGCTGGCGCCGGACGGCGATCGCCGCGCGATGCGACCGCTTCAAGGTGCGACGCAGATCGGGCTGCTCGCGAAGCAGGCCCTCGAGGACACCGATCATGCCTTCGGCCTCCATACGGCCGATGTGGCGCGACAGAAACGGACACGTCAGCCAGTACGTGGTCGGGAAGGGTTTCCCGTCGACGATCGGATACACGGCAACCACCTGCGGGAAGCCGTACGGGCATCGACGGGCGATGCCCACCAGCCCGCGTGGAGCCCGTCCGAGCTGCGCCGTAAGGACACGGACATCGTCTAGTGTCGGTGGGTCCACGCGGATGTCGAATACTTGCTCTGCTCCAGATGTTGTGCCCATATGTGCTCCTCGGGAGTGATTGTCCCCGATCTCAAAGAGGCATCCAGCTCAAGAGGAGATGGCCCCGTCATTGCGGTTGCGGCCGTTTGCTCCGGATCCAGCGGCACTCGAAAACTTCTGACGAGTTCACGAACCAGCCGTTCAAGCGCCGGTTCGATGTCGAGCCCCGAACGTAGTTGCGGCGGGGCGGTGCCTTGCGCGGTGAGTAGCTCGTTCATCGACACGACATCCCGTGGCTGGGAGGGAAGCCCCGCCGGGGCATATCCCGGACGCATTGCTCTCAGGATGGACGACATCGGAACAGGGGGGGCAGTGAGGAGAAGCGTTGCATGGTACAGCCGCCGTCCGCCACGAACAGCCTGTGCCGATCCCGAGAGCTTGCGCGATCCTCCCGAATCGAGAATCGCGTTACGGACACGGCGGCAGGATACGCCGAGGCTTGTCACGGCCCTTGCGATCGCACAGCCACAGGCTGCATCGACTTCGTCGACGGATTTCCCGTTCCATAAACCGTTGACGATGAGCGTGATGTTGAGGTTGCCGGGATAATGGAGGACCGTTCCTCCTCCGCTGCAGCGGCGATAGACCGGAATCCCCGTTTCCTTGCAGCGCTCCCAATCGACCTCATCGTGCAGGTGCTGAGAGCGCCCGAGGATCACCGACAGCTTGTTCCTCCACAGCCGCAGGGTCGAACGCTCCTCGGACATGGCCAAGAGCGCTTCATCCAGTGCGAGTCCGAAGGCGGGATCGCCGGGCTCGAGGTTGACGAGCGTTCTCATCGGTCTCGGGAGCCGATGTCATCAACGAGAAGTGACTTGATGTCATCGGCGTGAGAGGAGCCGATGTCATCAACGAGAAGTGACTTGATGTCATCGGCGTGATAGGAACTGCGGACGAGCGGACCGGAGACCACGTGAACGAATCCGATCTCACGCGCCGATTCCGCTAACCGATCGAACTCCTCGGGAGGGATGTACCGCGCAAGGGCGGCGGATGTCTCGTTGGGCGGCATGTACTGTCCCAATGTGATCGCTCGGACCCCTGCGGCGAACAGGTCCTGCAAACACTCGACGATCTCGGGGAGCGTCTCTCCCAATCCGAGCATCAGCGAACTCTTCAGCGGAAGGCGAGGGGACTGCTCGTGAAACCAGCGTAGAACGGAGATCGATTGATCGTAGCGGGCACGAGGGTCACGGAGCGAGACGCTGAGGCGTCGCACTGTCTCGATGTTGTGTCCGATCACGTCGGGAGCGGCCTGCAGCACGGTGCGAAGAGACGATGTGCGACCGGCGAAATCGGGGATCAGAACCTCGATCGTGATGTCACGTCGGAGACTGTGGATCGCGCGGATGACCTCGGCGAAGTGCGCCGCGCCTCCGTCGTGTAGGTCGTCGCGATCGACCGATGTGATGACCACATACGAAAGGCCGAGATCCCCGACGGCCGCCGCAAGCCGCTCGGGTTCGCTTGCGTCAAGCCGGCCCCGCGGATTGCCGGTGGGGACGGCGCAGAAGCGACACGCTCGGGTGCATGTGCCTCCAAGGATCATGAACGTCGCCGTCTTGCGGCCCCAGCACTCGCAGGCGTTCGGGCACAGAGCTCCCTGGCACACGGTCGTCAGCCGGTGCTGCTTGAGCAGCGAGCGCATGGCGGCCATGTTATCGGCCTGCTCCCGAGAGGGTGAATGAATCCTGAGCCAGCTGGGTCGCGAGGTCATTTCAGGGCCTCCTTGAGTTGTGGCGGGGTTCGGTGGTTGACGGTCCATGCAAGCTCAACCGCCATCTGATCGACCAGCCGAGCAGCAAGGGATTCCATGGCCGGAGGCTTCTCGACGAAGTCGCCGATGGATACGGCTTCGATGTCGAATCCGCAGGGATGAATGGTGCGGAAGTGGTCGGGGTTGACAGCGACGTTCAGCGCCAGCCCATGCCGGGTCACCCAGCGGCGAACAGCGACACCGATGGAAGCGATCTTGCGGTTCCCGACCCAAAGACCGGGACGTTCGGGGTTGCGCGCCGCGTCGATCCCCAGCGGCGCCAACACGGCGAGCATCGCCTGCTCGAGGGTGGTGATGAAGCCGCGGATGTCCTTTCCGTGACGCCGCAGATCGGCGATGACATACAGGACCAGCTGCCCGGGGCCATGATAGGTGACGCTTCCTCCTCGATCGGCGGGCCTTGTGACGATCCCCAGACCGTCGAGTTCTTGTTGCGACGCCAAGATATGCTCGGTGGATGAGCTGCGTCCCAATGTGATGACCGGATCGTGCTCCAGAGTCAGAAGCGTATCGGCCCAATCATCCTCAAGACAGCGTTGATGGATCGCCATCTGCACGGCAAGGCTTTCATCGTATCCGATGCGTCCCAACGGGATGTGGACGGCGGGACGGGTTTGATTACTCCACTTCGGCCAGGATGTCATTCTGCTTGGCGGCCTCCCCTTCTTGAAGGCGGATCCGAACCAACCGTCCGTCCGCGGGAGCCTCGACAACGAACGTCGTCTTTGCCGTCTCCACTTCCACGAGGTCTTCTCCCGATCGGACCGTGTCTCCTTCCGACTTGAACCACTCGACGATGATGACGTTGTCTGTCTCTCCCAAATCGGGCAATCGTACCGGTTGCATAGAGCCCCCTGTTTGCGTGTTGGCCTTGATCTTGGCCTTTGTACTGGGGCGAAGTCTAGCGTACGCAATCGAGCCTGTCACGTCCGTCCCAGTGGGTTTGCCGGAGCTTCCCCCGGATCGTATAGTGGATCCGAGGAGTTGATATGGGCTTCCGCTGTGGATTGGTGGGGCTGCCGAACGCCGGCAAGTCCACGGTATTCAACGCTCTTCTGGGGAGCGGCGTCGAAGCGCGTGCTGAGCCGTATCCTTTTTGCACAATCGAAGCGAACATGGCCTGGGTCGACGTTCCCGACGAACGTCTCGATCGGCTCGCGGAGCTGTTTCCGGAGAAGCAGCGCGTTCCCACACAGATTCAGCTGATTGACGTTGCGGGGCTTGTCGAAGGTGCGAGTCATGGCGAAGGGATGGGGAATCAATTCCTTGCCGAGATTCGGAACGTAGACGCCATCCTCCATGTCATCCGCTGCTTCGACGATCCGAACGTTGCACATGTCGCCGGAGGGGTGGATGCGGAGAGAGACATCGGTGTTGTGGAAACCGAGTTGCTTCTCAAGGATCTCGAGACGTGTACACGGGTGCTCGACCGGCTGAAGCGCGAGGTGCGCGGGGGCGGCGATCGCAGTTTTGTTCGGCGCTTTGAGGCATGGCAGGCGGTGGTGGAAGCCGTGGCTGAGGGGCGTGCGTTGCGGGAGCTTCGGATTCCGGAGACCATCTGCGATCTGATCCGAGATGTCGCGCCGCTGACGGCGAAGCCGGTGTTGTATGTCGCCAACGTGGGAAGCGGGCACGGCGAGGAATCGAAGGTGCATGAACTCGCAGCAGCGCGTGAAGCCCGGTCGATCTCGGTCCGAGCGCAGATCGAGATGGAGGTGTGCGAGCTGACCGAAGACAAGGAGGAACGGCTTGCGTACTTGAGAGAGTTTGGCCTGGACGGAACGGGGCTTGGCGGTTTGGTTCGCGCGGGGTACGAGATGCTCGATCTGTGTACATTCTATACGTTTGAAGGCCCGGAAGTCCGGGCATGGACGGTCTCGAACGGCACGGCGGCCCCACAAGCGGGGGCGAGGATTCACGGGGACTTCGAGTCGAGGTTTGTCGTCGCAGAGGTCATGTCGCTGGAGGATCTGCAAGCGGCCGGGGCCGGAGGGGAGAAGGCGTTGCGGGATCATGGGAAGATTCATCGAGCCGGCCACGACTACGTGGTGCAGGATGGAGACATCATCCGATTCGTGTGCGCATGATTCCTCAACTGATACGCTCCGACGATCCGAGGATCGCTGACGCGATCCGGGATGCTCTCGCTTCAGGGGGAGTTATCCTCTTCCCTTCGGACACGGTCTATGGGATCGGCGGGAACGCGTGGGACGATCGAGCGGTCGCCAAGGCTCGACGGTTGAAGCATCGACCCGCCGATCAGCCGTTTTCCCTCCATCTTGCGGCGATCGACCGGATCGAACCGTTCGCACGGCTGGATTTCCGTCAGCGTCGTTGGATTGAACGTCTGTTACCAGGCCCGTACACCTTGCTTCTTGACGCCGATACCGCCCCTACATGCTCGGTGAAGGATGGGAAAGCGGGCGTTCGCGTGCCGGACCATCCGTTCTTCTTACGGGTGATGGCCGAGGTGGGGACTCCCTTGTTCGGCAGCAGCGTCAATCGCTCCGGCGAGCCGCCGCTTGTCGGACTCGACGAGATGATCGAACAGTTTCCCGAGGTGGACCTGGTTGTCGAGGATGCCGTCCGGAGGACGAAACCGTGTGAACAGCCGTCGGCATCTGCGATCCTCGATCTGACGAGCGATCCTCCTGTGGCGCTCCGCGGAGCGCTGCCGCCGTGGCTGCTTGATTCCGCTCACTAGAGCAGAAACAGCATCGCGCCGCCTCCAACAGCAAGCGCCGTGCCAGCGACGGCCGGAAGGCTCGGACGTCT
>CAZKPU010000100.1:0-1766 GCA_964554715.1 uncultured Thermotogae bacterium
GCGAACCTTCTCGACCTCCGCCTCCGCGCCTTCGATCCGGATCGTGTCCCCGCGGGCGAGAATCGTTGCGGCGAACGCATCTTCAATCGCCTTCAGGTTTCGGTTGTATTGGCCGAGGAGCGCCGTGGACTCCTCGTTGTCGCGCACGGTGATCTCGGCACAAGAAACGGGAGCCTCCACGGGAGCGGGGGAGGGTTGCTGATGCTCCTTTGGGTCGGTACTCGACGGTTCCCTTTCCAGATCGTTCGCGCCGACACTGTTGGGTCTACGTTCGTTCATGATCTCCCTGGCCTTGACCTCGGCCGTCTGTCTGCCGTTTGATCGGAGAGCGGACGACTCCTGTCCATCCATCTTTGGCGGATGAAGTGATTCCGACGGCGACGGTGTCGCCCGGCTCGAGCGGCACGGCATCCTCGAGACAAAGGTGGATGTAGTCCTCTGTGTACCCTTGCCATCTCCCATTGTGACGCTGTTCGACGAGAAGGATCCGATCCTCGCCGACCCGCGCCAAGAGCCATCGTTCCAACGCTTCACGCCAACGGCTTTCCAGCGCTGACGCACGCAGGTGCTGGGTCGGACCGTCAACGTGTCCGTCCAAGTGTATCGCCGCCGTCCCTTGTCTGCGAGAGTATCGGAAAAGATGAAGGTTGACGAAGCCGATCCGCTCGATCAGCGTGCACGTATTGGCAAACGCCGCCTCGGATTCGCCGGGGAAACCGACGATCACATCGGTTCCGAAGGTGATGCCTTGGACGGCGGTTCGAGCGGCGTCGATCCGCTGAAGGATCTCGGAAACGGTATACCGGCGGTTCATCCGGCGAAGGACGCCGTCGTCCCCGCTCTGGACGGAGATGTGGAGGTGCGGGCAAGCCGAAGCGGCGGTTGAGAGGGCATCGAGAAGGCGATCGGTGACCCCCTCGGGGTTGATCGAACCCAGGCGGATGCGTTTCAGTTCCGGGATCCGGTCAAGCTCCAGAATCAGATCCGCAAGGTCGCCATCGGGTGGCGCATACTCCGACAGGTTGATCCCCGAGAGGACCAGCTCCGGCACACCCGCGGCGATCATCACTTCGGCTTCGGCAACGGTTGCCTGAATCGACTTGTTGTGCGGGGAGCCGCGGACCAACCGTGTCTGGCAGTACGTACAGACTCCCGAGCAGCCGTCTTGGACCTTGAGGAATCCGCGGGTGCGGTTGCCGAGGCCGTCGAAAGACGGAGGGATCACCTCACAATCGATGGGAACGGACGGGGCGATCCCGAGAGTGCCTCGCCGCCCGGAGAGGGCCTGCCGAACCACGGCTTGGATCGAGCGTTTCCAGCCGTTTCCCGCCATCAGATCGGGATCTCCTGCATCGGCCCATCGCTGTTGCGCTGCCTCGGCGAGGCAGCCGATCAACACCACGACGGCCCCCGGGTGTTGTCGCTGTGCCTGGCGGATCGCCTTGCGAGACTTGCTGGCCGCCAGTGCGGTGACGGTACACCCGTTGACGATGACGACATCCGCGGGCCTCGATGTTCCGCCAACGATGCAGCCCCCGGCCAGCTGAGCCTTCATCGCGTCGGACTCGTACTGATTGACGCGGCAGCCGAACGTTCGGAACAGCACGACCGGACGGGGATCCGGATCGCGCAGGCGTTTCGCTTCGGGGTGGACTGCTTCTCCTGTCATGGCGTGGCAAGGGTATCGAAACGAGGGGAGGTTTCAATCCGCTGCCATCGACGCATGCCACTCGGCCCAGTCGATGCAGGAGCACCAACTCATTCGG
>CAZKPU010000100.1:1866-8471 GCA_964554715.1 uncultured Thermotogae bacterium
TGCCATCGACGCATGCCACTCGGCCCAGTCGATGCAGGAGCACCAACTCATTCGGTGCGTAGCGTCGATCCATACGGTGCAGAGCACCGACCAATTCGGTGCGTAGCGTCGATCCATACGGTGCAGAGCACCGACCAATTCGGCGCGGAGCGCCGACCAATTCGGCGCGGAGCGTCGACCCATACGGTGCAGAGCACCGACCAATTCGGCGCGGAGCGTCGACCCATACGGTGCAGAGCGCCGACCTACACGTTGGTTTGACATTCCGCAGGGGTTGTGCTAGGTTCGACTGCGAATGGCCATGCGAGGGGGTTCCATGCGCAAACCAGTGTTGCTGGGATTGATGGCGGTTGTGATCGTGCTTGCGGGGCTTGTCGCGTGGTACGTCACAGCGGAGCGCGACGGACAGAATGACAGGCAGCTTTCTTCTTCGGCGGTCGTGCTGATTGCGCTGCAGCAGCCGGATGATCTCGGCGATGCGCTCGTCGCGGCTTCGGTGGTGCAGATCGACCGGCACGGCGCTTTGTCGGTGGCGTCGATCCCGCCCGAGCTTCGGGTGCGGTTCCCTGCGGATGCGGGGGGATCGCGGCTCGGCACGCTCGAGGATCTGTACCGTCTCCAAGGGATGGCCGCCGTTCGCGATGCGGTCGCCGGCGTGCTGAATCTGGAGATCCCGTTCTCGGTCGTTGTATCCGCCGAGCGGCTTGCGGCGATGATCGATGCCGCGGGGGGCGTAGCGGATCCAGCCGGTGCTTCCGTGGATACGGACGAAGGCGCTGTCATGAGCGGTGAAGACACGATCGCGCGATGGCTGTCGGAACCGCCGGCGAGTCTGACGGCGATCGACCTCGAGCAAACGATTCTGCTTCGGCTTGTCGAGAGCGTTCCGGCGGGGATCCAATCGGCCGATGTTCGGGATCGGCTCGATGCCTGGATGGAGGATGGCAGCCTGGTCACCAACCTGGCGGTGGCGGATGTCGATCAGCTCCTGGGCTGGACGGCGGCGATCGATCCGGACAGCGTCGTTGCCGGAACCGTTCCCACGGTCCCCGGCGAGTCGGGCGCCGGGCTGGATCCGTTGGCGATCGACACAGCGCGGATGGTCTCCCGCTTGTTCCGCGGTGTCGAATTCCTGTCGCCGGAGCAGATCAGGGTTGCCGTGTTCAACGGCAACGGTGCACGTCAGCTGGCCGCATTGACCGGAACGTATCTGGCGGCGCGGGGGTTCGACGTTGTTCGAACGTCCAACGCCGAATCGTTCGAGTATGAGCGCACGTACATTGTGTTCCTCGGAGATGAAACCAAGGCGGCGATGCTGCATGATGTGTTGCCGTCGGATGTAAGCGTGGTCCGCCCGGACCAGTTTGAACCGCACTATGCTGCGCTCGCTCCCTATGTCCCGGTGGGCACGGACGTGCTCGTGGTTCTGGGAGCCGGGTTCACCCTTGATGAACAGACCGGGGTTTCGAGCGGAACGGAAAGCAACGCAGAGGAACAGAGTTGACATCAACCATGGGCAAAGAGATGGAAGAAACAGAGTTTGTCGAGCAGAGCCTACGTGTACTGATCTCGAAGAAGGCCGAAGATCCCGTGGTGATCGATCTGCGTGAAGAATCGATCCCGACAGGGTTCTTCGTGGTCGCCGGCGCCGACAACCCGGTCCATGCGAAGGCGCTTGTCACGGCGCTACGCAAAGAGCTACCGCGCAAGCCGCGGCAGAGCGAGGGGCTGGATGAGCGTCGATGGATCGTGCTGGATTACGGAGACGTTGCCATTCACGTGTTCCAGCGGGAGGCGCGGAAGTTCTACGATCTCGACTCGCTATGGGCGGATAAGCGCATGGACATCGACCCCGAGCGTTTGAACCCGGAGGAAGCGGCAGACGCCGGATCCGAGCGGCCGGATGGCGAACCGTAGCGTTCCCACTCGGAGCGATCGAACGCCGGAAGTCCGGATGCTCAAGTAGGGAACCCGATGACGGTCAGCTCTCGCTTCGGTGCGGACAGATCGCCGCATAAGCGCAATACCGACATGCCCCGTATCGCGGAGTCGCCGGAAACTCCTGTGCAACGATCCCTTGGGCCGCTTCGTCGATGCTTGTCCACGCGCGGCGGATCATCGCCGGCGTCGGCTGCGCCGTTCCGATCCACAGGTCGGGCGTCAGGAACTGCAACTCGAGCCGGACCGGAAGAACGCCGAACCGCTGCTCGTAGGCGATGGCGTACAACGCCAGTTGCAGGCTGTCAGCGGTGAGTTTGTCGGCATCCTGTTGGGAGCGGACGGCGCGTGTCTTGTAGTCGATCATGACGATCCCCTCATCACGCCGATCGATCCGGTCGAACACGCCGACGACGCGGACCCCTCCCTTGGTGAACGCGAAACGTCTCTCGACCTGAAGCGGCATGCCCGGCTCGTTCTGGGCGTGATCGTAGAAGTTGCCGAGCGCTTCCAACCCCTGCTGCAGACGCAACTGCTCATGCTGCTCCGTCAGGAACCCCTCGGACCGCCACGCATCGCGGAACGCATCCCGCAACTGAGGCAGATCCACAGGGCGACCCGAAAGCTTGCCGGTGTTGTAGAGGCGGATGGCACGGTGAATCGCCGCCCCGTAGACGATCGCATGGTGAGGACGGGTCGGTACGTGTAGCACATGGTTGTAGCGATACCGCAGCGGGCACGTCAGGTACTCATCGATCTTGTTGTGGCTCAGTTCCAGGAGGACGCCGGGATCGGCCGTCGGCGGAGCCGCGGGTTGCCCTTGGGTTGTCGGCGACGGTCCGGAGCCGTGCCGCAGGATCGCCGCCGCCGCCGACTTCGGGGCCGTTGCCAGAGATGAAGCGGGAAGATCGAGGGCTTCGCACACGAACCGGCTCGGCTTGCGCAGGCGCCGACCACCGAGATCCCTTGCTCCGGTCAGATACAGCCGATCCTTGGCGCGGGTCATGCCGACGTAGAACAGCCGCCTCTCCTCCTGTTGATGCACCGACGTCGGGGAAGAGGGAGACAACGAACGGCTGAGTTCACCGGGAAGCGGGATCGGGTCTCGACGGCTCCTGGACGGGAAGCGGCCGTCGACCAAACCGACGAGGAAGACGCGCGAGAACTCCAACCCCTTGGCCTGATGCACGGTGAGAACATCAACGGCGTCCCGCTCCCGGTCCGTCTCGCCCTCCGGTGGATTGTCTCCGGCTTCGATGAGAGCGTCGAGGTAGTCGATGAACCAAGGGACGCGGTCGTAACGGGCGACGCGGGAGAAACGGTCGATGATCGAGAACAGCTTGGCCAGGTTCTGGATCCGCCGGGCATCCTCCGGATCGGACGAATTGGAGATCGACTCGAGCAGTCCGGTCGCCTCCTGGAGGTACGCGTACAGTACTTTGCCCGTCGGTTCCCGCGACGCCAGATGAAGCATTGCGGCGATGTGCTCGACGAGCCGGCGGGCGGTATCGGCGGCATCCGGTTGCAGCGAGACGCCGTCGAGGCCTCCTTTGAGCGCCGCGTGAACGATCTCGTAGAGACTCTTGTTCTTGCGGCGGGCAAGCGCCGACAGCTTGGCAAGAATCTCCGGCTCCAACTCGTACGGCGGCGACGCCGCAACGTAGTGCAACGACGGCGTGTCTGCGGGATCGGCGATCACACGGAGGAAGGCGATGGCGGCACGGATCTCCGGACGATCGTACAACCCCCGGCTGCCCGAGAAACGCCACGGGATCTTGGCGAGGTTCATCGCGTGCAGGAACGGCTGTGCGTGAGCGTTGGCCCTGACAAGAACGGCGCAATCGCCGAAGGAGATCGCCTCTTGCTCGACGGCGCTACGGAGGGTCTTGGCGACGAAATCCGACTCTTCGTCGAGCGATTCGAAATGGTGCTGGGACAGCACGGCGTTCTCCGGAGTCGGATGAACGGCGTGAAGCCTCTTATTGATGCCGTTTCTCTGTTCGAGACGGTCGGGGTTGTTATGCTGGATCAACCGGTACGAGGCGTCAAGGATCGGCTGAGGTGATCGATAGTTTTCGGTCAACACCACCTGATGTGCGTCCGGATACCGGGTGAGGAAGTCGAGGATGTTGCCGATGGCGGCTCCCCGGAACCGGTAGATCGATTGATCGTCGTCTCCGCACGCGGTCAGATTGCGGCTTCCGCATAGCATCTGCAGAAGCTCGAACTGAGCATGGTTCGTGTCTTGGAACTCGTCGACGAGCACGTAGCGGAAGTGCTCTTGATAGCGGCGGGCAACGTCCGGATGATCGCGAAACAACTGCAGCGAAAGACAGATCAGATCTCCGAAATCCACCTTGCCCGCCTCGAGCATCAACCGCTGGTACGCAGCGTACGTATCCGCGAGTTCTTGCTGTTTCTCCGCCTCCCGACGCTGCTCGTCGGTCTCGGCTGCGGCGGCGAGGCGATCGGCGAACGACCGGTAGGCGTGCGGCGAGACGTCCTCGTCCTTGGCTCGTGAGAACAGCGACAACAAGGCTTGCAGGTGCCTCATCGGATTCCCCAGGGGGCGGAACGTATCGAGTGGCAGCTCGAACAAGCGGTTTTTGAGGAAGATCGCCTGCTCGGCCTCGGTCAGGATGTCATAGGATGGATTGAGACCGAGCAGCACGGCGTTCTCGCGCAGAATGCGATCGCAGAACGAATGGAACGTGCTGATCTCGGCCTCGACATATCCGTACGGCACGAGGATGTCGACGCGTTCTTCCATCTCCGCAGCCGCCTTCTCGGTGAACGTCAGGGCAAGGATTTCGGCGGGGCGGGCGTGCTTTTCCCCGATCAGCCAAGCGATGCGGCGTGTGATCACCGTGGTCTTGCCGGTGCCGACGCCGGCAACGATCAGCAGGGGGCCCTCCCCATGGGTTACGGCGGCTCGCTGTGCCGGATTGAGGTCGGAAAGAAGGTCGATGGACATTCCGTCACAGTATAGGCGCCGCCGGGGGAGTGTCTCCAGTCGAAGCCCGCGGCAAGAGACCTCTGCATCAAGCTTGCGGCGAGAAGTCTCCGTCCCCGGCCCGCTTCGCTCCGGATCCCCGGCACACGGGATCGCTATCGGAACACGTTGGACCGGCACAGCGATCCAATTCGAGTTCGAGGGTGGCGTGGGAGATACCGAACCGCGCGAGACGCCTCTTGAGCAACACGCGAAGCTCTGCCGCCTCCTGGAACGTGGACACCGCTCCTTCTTCCGTGACGACGTGGGCGGTCAGCACATGGTGTTCGCCGTCTTGAGACCAGATGTGGGTGTGGTGGACACCCTCGACGCCCGGTGTGGCGCAGATCGTATCTTCAACGTCCTGGAGATGGACCGACGGCGGAATCCCCTGGAGAAAGATGACAAGCGTCTGGCGGAGATGGCGCACCACGTTCCACAGCACGTAGACGGTGATGAGAACGGACAGAAGCGGATCGAGCCACGGCACATCCCAGATCCACATGATGACGCTCGCTGCGAGCACGGCGGCCCAGCCGAGCACGTCCTCGACGAAGTGCCACGTGACGATCCGCTCATTGAGCGATCGGCCTCCGCGCATGCGAACAGCGGCGAGACCGTTGATCAGGAGCCCGCCGATGGCAAGGAAGAACATCCCGGGCGCATACGTCGTCTCCGGGCGGAGGAGGCGAGGGACCGCCTCGGCAACGACAACCACGCCGCCGCCGATCAGCAGTGCCGACATCACCACGGCGCCGAGCAGCGAGAAGCGGCGGTACCCGTAGGAGAACGTCTCGTCTCCCCGGCGTGATGAGATCTTTGCCATCCGCCACGCCAACGCCAAGGAGACCGTGTCCCCGAGGTCATGCAGCGCGTCGGAGAGGATGGCGAGGCTGTTGGTCAGCAGTCCGCCGGCCAGTTCGACGGCTGTGAACGTCAGGTTCAACGCCAGGGCGGTTCCGATTCGCTTCGAGGCGGCAAGGCCGTGGCTGTGGCCGGGGGCGTGTGCGTGCTGGGGATGATCTGCGTGCCCGTGTGTAACCATGTGAATGCAGTCTGAGCGTTGAATGGTGTGCGGTCAAGTGCGGTTCAGCCGACTGATAAGAGAGAGACCCGGCGGTGCAGAGTGCGAGAGGGCGATGCCCGCTCGCCGGCACCGCCGGGTTCTTTCGGATGTGCTAGCCGAGGACTTCGGCGAACGCGTCTTCGAGGATATCCAACCCCTCTGCAAGCTGCTCATCGGAGATGGCCAAGGAGACCAGCACGCGGATGACGTTTCCGAGCAAGCCGGCGGTGGGGAAGATCGCTCCGTTCCGCAGTGCGGTTGTAGCGATCTGCCCGGTGATATCCTTGGCCGGCTGCTTGGTCTGCCGGTCCGTGACCAGCTCCATGCCGACCATGGCGCCGAGGCCGCGCACATCGCCGATGACCTCGTACCGTTCGGCAAGCTTGCGGAAGCGGTCCTTGATCGTATCCCCGATCGGCTTGGCTCGCTCCATCAGCCGCTCCTCTTCGATCGCGTGGATGACTTCGATGGCTGCACGGCAGGCGAGCGGGTTTCCTGCGTAGGTGCCGCCGATGGCGCTGGCGATCGGGGCATCCATCACTTCGGTCCGGCCGACGACCGCAGACAGCGGCAGCCCCGATCCGAGCGACTTGGCGACGCACACGAGAT
>CAZKPU010000101.1:0-8235 GCA_964554715.1 uncultured Thermotogae bacterium
ATGTCCTTGCCAAGCACTTCCTTGGCATAGAGCATCTTCGGAGCGTTGTACCTGCGAAACAGGTCTGCAACCTTGTCGGGCTTCTGCACAGATGCGTTACGGGTTTCCTCCCACAGCATCGACAAGAACTGACCGCCGTCATCTCCCATGTCTTAAATCACTCTGCCTGAAGCTGAAGAACTTCGTAATCCCGAATCCGGAACTGATCCCAGACGACATCCGCAAGAAGGTCAAGAAGTGGTCCGATTTCATCGACTACTGGGCAGTAGACTTCGACTTCAAAGACGACACGTTTCACAACCAGTGGCAGGACTACCGCACAAGGGCCAAGCGTGATCTAGAACTTACGACGGACTGGCACGACTACGAGATGCGGGGCCAGTACAAGGTGCTTGTTAAGGTCTTCGACATCTTTGGGAACGATACTACGCACCTCCTGGAGGTGCATATCTGATGGCTAAGAAGAAGAATAGGGTCGCCGGTCGGAGAAAGGTTTTGATCGACTACGACCAGGCACTGCCTGAGATTCACGGTCGCAAGGCACATTTGCCGCCGACGTGTTTTCTCGCAAAAGACGGCCAGGGAAGTTATCGGGTTAGCCCCGGCAGGCGTCAAAGCAAAGTCCTGTTGGTGCCGAAGATTAGGGCGGAGGTGGATAACTGGCGGAATGATGATTACGCCGGAGTGTCCGACACGTCTCGGAGTCTTTTGGGGTTTTGGTTCGATACAGATCATCGCCTGAAGGACGGTAGCGAGTTCCGCTACTACTTCGGACAGCGAGAGGCCATCGAGACGCTGATCTACTTGCATGAAGTGAAGGGGCTACGCGACTCGGTCGATCTGGTGCTCGGCTACATGGACGATTCGTTGTACGGCAACGATCTTTTTCAGACGCGGAAGGAGGTCGTCGAGGATATTAAGGGCACGCGGCACCTCCAGCGTATCGTGCCCGACACAGGCCAGGCGGCCGACCAGTCGCTCCCGCCCGAGAGGTTGCCCCGCTACGCCATCAAAATGGCTACGGGGTCGGGCAAGACCGTCGTCATGGCCCTTGTCGTAGCTTGGTCCTACTTCCACCGTAAGTTCGAGGCCGATTCGGACCTGGCTCAACACTTTCTAGTCCTAGCTCCGAACGTGATCGTCTACGAGCGGTTGAAGACGGATTTTGAGAACGAACAGGTATTTCGCGATCTTCCCATCATTCCCATGCATTGGAAACACCATTGGGACCTTCGTACGGTGCTCCGAGGCGAGACGGACCCTGGATCATCGGTAGGGACCCTCTACCTCACGAACATCCAGCAACTCTACGATCGACCCGACAATGGCCCTATAAACCCGATTGACAGCATCCTCGGGCCGCGAGTGACTGGCAATGGCGCCAGCAAGGCCGAGTCGATCATCGACATGGTGAATAGACACGAGGACCTAATGGTCCTCAACGACGAAGCCCATCACGTCCATGACGAGGACTTGGAATGGTGGAAGATTATCGCGCGTCTGCATGATAATCTACTGAAGCAGAATGGGCGCGGCCTGATCGCCCAGATCGATTTCAGTGCCACCCCTAAAGACCAGAATGGCACGTTTTTCCCGTGGATCATCTGCGACTATCCGCTGGCCCAGGCTGTCGAGGATCAGATCGTCAAGGCCCCTCTGGTGGTTCACCAGGTAGATCGTGAAAGTCCGGACAATTACACCGATGCTGGCGTGGCCTACCAGGACTGGATTCAGATCGCACTCAACCGGTGGCGCGAGCACCGGGACGCCTACAAACAAGTAGGGGTCAAGCCTGTCCTCTTCGTTATGGCCCAAAGCACTAAGGATGCCGACTCCATCGCTGAGGCGATTTGCCGCCAACCCGACATCAAAGAGAGTGAGGTCTTGGTGATCCATGTCAGCGAACGTGGATCAACCAAGGGTGAGATCAAGAAAGCCGACCTCGAGAAGGCCCGGGCAGCCGCACGTTCCATCGATAGGCCGGGCAATAAGATCAAGGTCGTCGTTTCCGTTATGATGCTTCGCGAAGGGTGGGACGTCCGCAACGTGACGGTCATACTCGGCCTCCGGCCATTCACCTCGGACGCCAATATCCTTCCCGAGCAGGCCGTAGGCCGAGGCCTCCGGCTCATGCGCAACATCTCCCCGGACTACGGCCAGGTCGTTGAGATCGTTGGCACTCCAAAATTCGAGGATTTTGTTAAGCAACTGGAGGTCGAAGGCGTGGGCGTCGGCACTACAAAGACGCCACCTTCCCCCGGGACCCATATCTACCCCATGAAGGAGAAGGCTGGCCACGACATCGAGATCCCCCAACTGTCACAGACCTACCAGCGGCACTATAAGGACCTGGGGGCATTCAAGATCGAGTCGCTCCCGGAAGGCGTCGCAGATCTGGATGGCAATCCGGGTGCGGCGGCTAAGATCGTCATTCAGGACGGCCTTACCGAGGTCGAAGTCGCCAAGATGCAGGTGGACTTCGTGCCAGACGACGTCTTCATCCAGGATGTCCTGGCCAGCCTGACGCAGAGCACGATTCGCACCGCGAAGCTCGGTTCGGGAAACTTCAAGGACGTCTTTCCTCTGGTCCAAAACTATGCGGCATCTCGTTTTTTCGGCGCGACGATTGACCTAGACGACTCAAAAGTTGCCAGGGCATTGGCTCGTCCAGAAGTCGGCGAGCTCTTCATCAGAGCGATAGCGCACGGACTTGGAAAACATGTCACGCATACCCAACAGGTGCAGCTCAAACCCGAGCCACTGCGCCTTAGCGAGACCCGCGACTTCCTCTGGCGGCGCACCCTCACGGACGCAAAAAAGACAATCTTCAACCGCGTCGCCTGCTTCAATGCCTACGAGGAGGAATTCGCAGTTTTCCTGGAACAAGCAGAGGACGTCGTTTCCTTCGCTAAGCTCGCCGAGTCGTACACTCGGTTTTGTATCGAGTACTTGAGCGAGAGAGGGTCGGTACGCCTCTACTACCCCGACTTCGTTGCACGAGTCAATGACACAAATGGCGTTACGATGTGGCTTGTCGAGACCAAGGGGCGAGAGGACTGGGACAACGAAGTACCTCGCAAAGACGCCCATGCGGAACAGTGGTGCGAACAGGTCACTCAGCAAACCGGTCGGACGTGGAAGTATGCGAAGCTTCCCTATGTCCGATTCCACGGCCATCTTCCGTCAAACTTCGCTGGGCTCGTTAAAATGCTCAAGCCTGTTGGGGGTCTGAACCTGATCTTCGATGCGGAGGAGGAATGACCGCCAAGGCGCACAGGGGGCGACAAGCCAAAAAGGCAACGATGGCAGAATGCCGTAAGTTGGATGCGACCGTTCTCCTGGAGCCTCTGACGGTTTCCCAGCTCCGGCATCTCGCGAAAAAGTGTAACATCTCGTCCATATCGAGCATGAAGAAGTCGGAACTCGTACGCGCTTTCCCGGATCGAGGACTAACTGCGGACGTCTTGCTCGTTTCGATGCAGCTCGAACACCTCTGCGTAGTTGCTGATGCACTAGACATTCGCATTCCACGGCGGTCAAAGGCAGACGCGGTTAGCAAAATCATGGAAGGCCTCTTGGACCGATATCGTGGGCGGTTGGATCACGAAACCCCCCAGGGACGGTATTACCTCGGTGATTCTGGTTCAGTACTACAAGGGGATCTTGGGGAGAGTCTCGCGGGCAAAGTGAACCTGATCCTCACGTCTCCGCCGTTCCCCCTGAACAAAAAGAAGAAGTACGGTAATCTCAGGGGCGATCAGTACAGGCAATGGCTTAGCCAGCTGGCACCCATCCTGTCGCATCTGCTCGCGCCGGATGGCTCTATTGTCGTTGAGTTGGGAAATGCATGGGAGTCGAAACGGCCTGTCCAATCGCTGTTGCACCTTCACTCGCTGATAGATTTCGTAGAGAACCCAGAAGCGGATCTCCGGCTCTGTCAACAGTTCGCTTGCTACAATCCGGCGAGGCTTCCGGGGCCTGCCCAGTGGGTAACCATTGAACGGATTCGCGTCACGGATAGCTTCACACAAGTATGGTGGATGGCGAAGTCCGACCGCCCCAAGGCAGACAACCGGCGCGTACTTCGGCCTTACAGTGAGAGAATGAGCTCATTGCTGAAACGGGGGCGCTACAACTCAGGTGGCAGGCCGTCGGAACACGAAATCAGTGAGACGGGATTCCTGGCGGACCACGGCGGTAGCATTATGCCGAACCTGCTCGAGCTTGAGAGTTCGGACCTAAACGGGAGTCTCCGTCTGCCAGAGTCGATGCTCCGGTTTGCCAATACGCAATCGAACGATGAGTTTCATCGCCGCTGTCAAGCTAGCGGTTTGACGCCCCATCCCGCCCGAATGCCAGCTGGCCTTGCCGGTTTCTTCGTAGAGTTTCTGACCGAGCCCGGGGACCTGGTGCTGGATCCATTTGCTGGCAGCAATACGACAGGCTACGTAGCGGAAGCTATGGATCGTCGCTGGGTTGCTGTCGAGGCGGATGCACACTACGCCAAACAGGCTCGGCTACGGTTCGCGCCCGAGAACACATTCGTGAATGGGGAGTGACAAAGTGAGCATTATATCCGAGATCAAACATCTGGCTGAGGTCGATATATTCAAGGAAGCGCGTGACCCAGCACTGTTCGTAGGCCGACCATTTGCCCTAAATTACCAGTCGGCGATGCTCCTGGTGGCTGATGCCTGGAAGATGAAAGTTGGGGGCGTCCCCCAAGGGGCTTTCTTGCTCGCGTTCTACGAGAACGAGGCGGAGGTGTCGGAAGCGCTTCTCCTTCGTGCATTAGATCCCACCAAGCTGCCCACAACGGACGACATAATCCGTTCTATGATCGAGTACTACAAGGATGACCTGGGCACGACAGGAGAGACCTCCACACTCGACGACTTCACTCGATATGAATTCAGCTTCTCGGGT
The DNA here is from genome assembly GCA_964554715.1 of uncultured Thermotogae bacterium. Lineage (GTDB taxonomy): Bacteria > Bipolaricaulota > Bipolaricaulia > UBA7950 > UBA9294 > RXOA01. Next base: position 4,927 of record CAZKPU010000101.1, read on the forward strand.
CTGTCCTGTCGGGTACTGGGCACCTTCTACAAGACCGCTGAAGGCGATACGCATTTTGGTGCAGACGTAGAAAACTTCTACTCGCCGCACCACTATAACGTCTTCAAGCCCCAGGGACGCGTTCTTGAACTCATCGCCAACTATCATAGTGACCTGGCCGTCGCCGGATCCGGTAGCGAAGTGCGTATCGGCAAGGTCCGTTACAGCTCGAGCATCCGTTTCCAGCAGGGCTCCGAAGATGTCCCCGTCTATGTCAGCTCGGAAGATTTCCTGGGCAAGCGTACGGCACTCTTCGGTATGACGCGAACCGGCAAGTCCAATACAGTTAAGAAGGTAATCCAGGCTTCCGTTGAGCTGGGAAAAAAAGCGAAGAATGATCTGGCGGCCGCATCTAGCGATACTGGCCCTGACTTTTACGAGGCCTTCGATTCGGATCGAAACCCCAAGTACCCTATCGGGCAGATAATCTTCGACATCAACGGAGAATACGCAAACGCCAACATGCAGGACGAGGGCACTGCAATATTCGAGATGTACGAGGACGACGTTCTCCGGTATAGCGTGATGGACAAGCCAGGCTTTAAAGTCATGAAGGTTAACTTCTACAAGGACATTGACTCCGGCTTCGGGCTCGTTCAATCCCATTTGAATTCTCTGACTGGCGACTACGTTCAGAGTGTTGCAGCGGTGGACATGTCCGAGCCAGACCCTTCGGATTTTTCAGCTTCTACGCGATATGGCCGGCTACTCGCAGCGTACCTCGCGTGTTTGTATCAGGCAGGGTTCAAGCCCCCCGCGGGCTTCAAAGTCAAATTCCAGGGAGCGGCGGAGATTAACGGCGCGGTTACCGCCGCGGGAATAGATCCTTCGCGTGGAATATCACTTGAAGAAGCGGTTGTCTGGTTTGGGTGGGTGTGGGAAAACTATAACGATCACCCGTTCTTTTTGAATTACCCGCGTAACAAGGGACGAGAATGGGCGAACGAAGATTTGAAGGCGATGTTGGTGTTTTTGACTCGGAAGAGGCGGCCTGGTGGAGTGGCGAACGTAAGTGGTTTCAGGAAGCTGCGCCCGCTAGTAAGGCTGCACACTCCGACCGTCGACGAGCCATTTGCCGCAGAGATTGTTGCGATTCTCCGCAGAGGAAAAATCGTTATAGTTGACCTGTCGCAGGGCGATCCGGAGATTCAGGCACTCTTCTCCGAGCGCATCTGCTTGGCGGTATTCGTAGATGCGATGGACCGCTTTGTGAAAGCCTTGCCCAACAACTTCATCCAGTTCTATTTCGAGGAAGCTCATAATCTATTTCCCAAGAAGGACGACAAGGACCTCAGTCAAATCTACAACCGAATTGCGAAGGAAGGAGCCAAACTGAATCTTGGCTTGATATACGCAACACAAGAGGTGCGCTCAATCCGCGCGAACATTCTGAAGAATACGCAGAACTGGTTCATTGCGCACCTCAACAATGAGGACGAGACACGAGAGATTCGCAAGTACTATGACTTCTGTGATTTCACTGATGCCCTGGTGAGGTTCAGTTCGGGAAGTGACAAGGGATTTGTTCGCATGAAGACCTACGCCAATCCCTACGTTGTTCCGGTTCAGATAGACAGATTCTCAGCAAAATCTGAGGAGACGGCATGAGCTACGCTAGCAAATACGGCCGTCGACCGCCGGAATATGCCAGCAAGTCGAGCCATCAGGAAATTGTCAAGGACAAGACAGTAAGGGCTTTCTTGAGGCAATGCAGACTTCCTTCCACGGCTGCTGAGGTTCAAACCGACGACTGCGAGAAAGTGTTAATCAGCGACGAGAATCAGACTGGAATCAGGCACATTGTGGCTATTGACGGGGGGTATACAGAAGTCCCGGTGCGTGAGGAGTTTCCTTCCGCCCGCATTGCTTTCTTTCAGTTCGGAGCACTGTTCTTCGCATTAGACGATCTCCGGGAGATGCATGATTCGGAGTTCATCTTTCCGGAACAGATGGCCAAACTGAAGAACATTCAGAGGCTGAAGTTAACACTGCCGACGAAGGGTATTTGTGCTTATGGTGCGGCGACTCTAACGGCATCGGTACGAGAGGCGTTGCATCGTTTTTTCTTATCTGAGCCTAAAGATGAGCCTTTAGCCGCGACACTGAAGTGGTTGCTTTTCGCTGAATACGCTGACTCTGGGCTGAGTGAGTGGTCTCTTGCTAGCTGCCCAGTCTGTGGACGCCGTGATATACCAGTACGGATTGCTGAACTTGGAACCGACTATCGATTTGCTTGCGAAAGCTGTAAATGCCCGCTTTTCTTGACAGACGTATTCCGGTTCCATGAGGCTATCGACGATGAACTTGGGGCAAGTGGAGTGTTGGGGTATGTGGTTACCCTGATAGAACAGATCATATTGGCCCACCTGATTCGTCTCGTGCTCAAGACGCGGCCATCTCTGATGCGGGAAATCTGTTTCATTAAAGATGGACCACTCGCCTTGTTCGGCCAGACCGCGAATATCTATAAGCCCATGAGGAACCTAATGTGCTGGCTAAAGGCCCAGAACGACGTTGTCGTCGTTGGCTCAGAGAAGAGCGGCGCTTTCGTAGAGCATGCAGATGCCATTGCATCGCGTTTGCAGCCTGGAACGGCGATGCTTCTGAATGACGAGTATATTTATCGCCATATTGTGCCGGGTCAGGCAGACCCAACACGTCCGTATGGCTCTACGACCTACTACGGGGGCAAGATTATCTACCGCACGTCAGCAGGGAGGATGTACGTCGTCACGCTTCCGACCCGATCACCATCGACGAATCCGAAACCTGAAGACCTATTTAACTTTGATACAGCTCTGCGTGTAGTGTCACAACTGCGTTGCGACATGTACGACAGTGCGCTCATCCCGGTCGCCCTCGTTAATAAGCTTGTATCTCTGGCCGATCATCCGAGCACGAGGATTATTGAGAAGTTTGCCAAGGCGAACATTAACTCCTAGGATGGTGAGTTAAACACTAATTTATCCAGATTTGCGTCGACCTATTTATCAGTGCAACGACCGATCTCGCGCCAATGCTTTCTGATCGCAACTTGCCAAAATACTAATGTTTGCCAGACAATCAGGCCGATTCCCGGTCCCAATAATTCCACTCGTACTGTTCAAGTGCGGAGAACCACCTCAAAATCGCCCCATCCCTCTCCCCAAACCCCAAAAAATCCCCTATAATACCCATCATCGCCCCACTTCAACCCAGGGGCACCTCCATGATCCTCAACCACCTAACCCCCACCGGCCGAACCCCCCGCGCCCAATTCCTCCTCTCCCT
>CAZKPU010000102.1:0-8110 GCA_964554715.1 uncultured Thermotogae bacterium
TCCTTCGGCGTGTGCCGGGTTGTTTGTGGGCGAGGCTTTCGCGGCCGATGCGCTTCTCCGCAGTGTTTGGATGCATTCGCGCTGGGCGAGGATGACGGACGGGCCTTCGAATGAGAGTTCCCGCACGATCTTGGCAACGTTCTCCTCGTGACGATCGGCGCGTGGGATCATCGTCACGATGTGCTCGGGATCCACCCCGAGGGCCTCGCAGAGCGCGGAGAACCTCCCGGTGGCCTGAGAATCCTGTCCGCCTGTCATCGCGACGGTGTCGTTATCAAGAAGGAGGATCGTGATCGGTGTCTGCTCGGCCGTGCAGTCGAGCAAACCGGTCAATCCCGAGTGGGCAAAGGTGGAGTCCCCGATAACGGCCACCACGGGAGAGGCTCCGGCATCTACCGCCCCTTTTGCCATGGTGATCGACGCGCCCATGCATAGGCAGGTGTCGATGGATTCGAGTGGGGGCATCGCGCCCAGGGTGTAGCACCCGATGTCCGCGAACACCCGGCCTCGAATGCGATGCGGGATCATCGCTTCGTTGAGCGCGCGGAAACTATCGATGTGTGGGCATCCCTGACACAAGGCCGGGGGGCGATTCCGGACGATAGAGGATGGCTCGCGCGGGGCTACGTTCTCGGAATCGCCGAACCGTTGAAACGCATCCGCAACCGACCCGGGGCTGAGCTCTCCGGTACGAGGAAGGTGTCCGGTGAGGCGACCGAGGATCTCCGGAGCCGATCGATCAAGGATTCCCCGCAAACGAGATTCGACAAACGGAGCGCCTTCCTCCAGCACAAGAACTCGTTCACAGGCCGAGAACAGAGCGCCGATCATCTTGACGGGAAGAGGGTACTGCCCGATCTGCAGCCAAGGGTGATCCACCGGCTTGCCGAGCACTTCCCGTACGTAGTTGCCGGCAACTCCGCAACTCAAGATGCCAAGAGACGAATCTCCCTCCACCAACAAGGAGTTGAACGGACTCTCTTCGCTGGCCCTCTCGAGAGCAGGTTGCTGATCGAGAAGATGGAGATACCGCTTCCGAGCATGAGCGGGAAGCAGGATGAAACGCTGCCGGTCGTTGGGGAGCGAGAACGGATTCTGAGCCCGAGGCTGGGTATCTCGAACCTCGACATCGGCGCGCGAGTGGGCGAGTCGGGTTGTCAGGCGGATCAGCACAGGCACTTCGAGGGCTTCGGAGAGTTCGAAGGCGATCTTCGGCGCGTCATAGGCCTGTTGCTGGTCGCCGGGCTCGATGCACGGCACATGGGCCATGTCCGCGTAGAACCGGGAATCCTGCTCGTTCTGCGAGGAATGCATCGACGGGTCGTCGGCAACGTTGACCAGTAGACCTCCACGTGTTCCGATCAACGCGGCGTTGACGAACGGATCGGCGGCCACGTTCAGCCCGACATGCTTCATGCTGGCCATGGCACGCCGCCCTGCATAGCTCATCCCTACGGCTTCTTCGAGCGCTGTCTTCTCGTTGGACGACCAGCGACAGTGGATCGGCTCTGATGTCGCGGCGACGTATCGCTGAACATGCTCCATGATCTCCGTCGACGGGGTTCCGGGGTATGCGTAGGCTCCCGACAAGCCGGCGTCGATAGCTCCCTGTGCGAGCGCTTCGTCTCCAAGGTAGAGGCGTGCGGTCAATGGGACCTCCTTAGCGTGCCTTTCCAGTTGGGGGGATGCGCCGATGCTCGGCGAGAGAAAACCCATCGATAAGGATACGGAAGTCGAAGATGGTTCCTCAAGCGGTCGTTTGACAGGTGGGCGTGTAGCGCGGGCTGGCAGCGAGGAACGTAGCACTACACCGCTTGTGCGGTGTTCTGAGGCTCGGTATACTGCCTGACGATTCATCGACCGAAAGCAGGGAGGACCATCCATGGGGCTAGCCAAGAGCGTAGGCTTGATAGGGCATGCCGGTTCCGGCAAGACGACGCTCGCCGCGGCGCTACTCAAGCACGCTGGCGTGAAGGACGATATTGCATTTGATCCGTCGAAGGAAGAGCAGGATCGCGGCCATACGATCGACATGCATTTCGGCTCGTTCGAGCACAAGGCAACGCGGTTCACCGTGTTCGATACTCCCGGCGGCGATGAGTTCGTAGAAGAGATGTACAAAGCCGTCTCTGTTGTCGACCTGTCATTGATCGTCATCCACGCGGAAAAGGGCGTGGAAGTCATGTCCGAACGGGCGTGGGAGCTGACAGGGGCGGCCGGTCGTCCAGCGATGCTGTTTGTCAACCATGTCGACAGTGAGAACGTGAACTTCGCGTCCATTCTTGCCGAGTTCAACGAGCAGTTTGGCCGCGTCCTTGTCCCGTTGTACCTGCCGATCCGCGAGAATGGGAAGTTTGTCGGTCTTGTCGATGTGTTGTCTCAGAAAGCTGTCCGTTTTGGCGACAAGTCGAAAAAGGATATCCCCGAACACATGGAAGCCGATCTCGAGCAGTGGCGCGGTGTGGCGCTTGAAGAGATCTCCGCCGTGGATGACGAACTGATGATGAAGTTCCTCGAAGATGAGGAGATCAGCCACGAGGAACTGGCCGGAGCTCTTACGAAGGGGATCGCCTCTGGAGCTGTCATTCCCGTCCTCTTTGGTGCGGCTTCCGAAGGGTACGGAGTGAGCACACTGATCACGGCGTTGAGCGAATTGACCCCCGCAACCGTGGGAGCCGAGAGCGGACCCACACGTGCCGTGGTCTTCAACCTGGACAACGACGCTTATCTCGGCCGGCTCTCCTACGTACGAGTGATGGACGGGACGTTGCATGAGGGAAAAGGATGCGTCGACATCCGTTCAGGATCGAAGGTCGAGATACGGGATCTGTACGCGATCGAGGGAACGAAACAGCATCGCGTTTCTGAAGCGGCCGTGGGAGAAGTTGTCGCCATCGGCAAGGCAGAGGATCTTCAGATCGGGGACACGATCGCTGTCGGTGACGCTGAGGCGTTCGAGATGATCCCGTTCCCGAAACCTGTGTTCTCGAGGACCATCGTTCCGAAGAGTCAATCGGATGTGGAGAAGATGAGCTCCGCGATCAGGGAATTGGTGACGGCGAAGGCGACTGTGGATCTTGCACGCGACCCTGTCACCCACGAGATGATCCTTTGGGGAATGGGCGATGTGCACTTGGGGTTGTTCCTAACGAGGCTCAAGAACCGCTATAACGTGACGCTCGAAACGCAGCGACCGCGGATCCCGTACAAGGAAACGATCCGGAAGAAGGCGGAGGCCAAGTACCGGCACAAGAAACAGTCCGGCGGACGCGGGCAGTTCGGTGAGGTTGTGCTCCGGATCGAGCCGCTGAAGGACAAGGAATACGAATTCGTCGATGCGATCAAGGGTGCGACGATCCCCGGTCAATATATCCCCGGCGTTGAGAAAGGCGTGATCGAAGCGATGGAAGAGGGGAACCTTGCGAAGTTCCCGGTCACTCACGTCTTGGCGACAGTTTTTGATGGTAGCTATCACCCCGTAGACTCTTCGGAACTGGCGTTCAAGCTTGCGGCAAGAAACGCCTTCCGCAACGCGTTCGACCAGGCCAGTCCCGTGCTTCTGGAGCCGGTGATGACCATCGACGTGCGAGCTCCGGAAGAGTTCACCGGAGATGTCGTCAGCGATCTGAACGGACGCCGTGGTAGGATCCTCGGCATGGAGCCGATGGGAAGGACAACGGTTGTCAAGGCGGAAGTTCCCTTGTCCGAGGTTCAGAGCTACGCTCTCGATCTCAAGTCGTTGACTCAGGCGCGTGGAACCTTCCAGATGGAGTTCCTCCGCTACCAGCCGGTTCCGGGCAACGTCCAAGAGAAGGTCATCGCTGAGGCAGCGGCACACGACTCCGAATGAACGTATCCCATTGCATGCAGCGGGCACCGGTAACGGTTGGCCCCGAGGCCCGGTTGGCGGATGCTCGCCGGATCATGGACGAGTGCGGCTTCGGCCTTCTGCTGGTCGCAACGAAGGAAGGGCGCCTCGACGGCTTCTTGACGCGCGCATTCCTGAACACGGTGACGGATTGGGATCGGCTCGTCGGCGACGCCTGCTTCGAAGCGAAGTTCGCCGTGGCGCCGGATGACACGCTTGAGAAGGCGGCTCTAGTCCTGCTTGCGAACCAGCTTGTCCTGCTTCCGGTCGTCGATAACGATCAACTGGTCGGGATTGTCACCCAAGGCGAAGTGCTGCGGGGGATGGCTCTCGGACTCGGTGTGGGGCTTGAAGCGATCCGGATTGCAGCGTTGATCCGGCCGGAGAGTGGCGACCTCTACCGGCTTCTGCATGTTCTCGAGAAGCACGACGTGAAGCTGATCAGTCTGATCCGAGGGCGCGATGGAACCAAGAGAGAGCGGGTGATCCTTCGGGTCCAGCAGGTGGCCGATCGCGATGCGCTGTTCCGAGACCTAGGCGAGGCGCTCCGGGGGCCGGTTGTAGAGGCGGGCGCTGCAGATGAGCAGGAATGCTCTGAAGCATGATGAACAAGCTCATCGTGCGGTCAACCCAACGTGAGGAATGCATCGAGATCACGGGAAGGGTGTCGGAGATCTTGCGAGCGGCGCGTGTTTCCGAAGGAGCTTGTATCATCTGTTGCTTTCACACGACGGCGGGGATCTTCATCAACGAGAATGCAGATCCGGATGTGGCTGACGATGTTCTCGCGGCTTTGGATGCACTTGTTCCTCACGGCGGGGCCTGGAAACATGTTGAAGGGAATACACCGGCTCACGTGAAAGCGATCTTGACCGGATCCTCGGTGGTCGTTCCGATCTCGGAAGGCGTGATTCAGTTGGGACGATGGCAGGGCGTGTTCCTTGCGGAGTTCGATGGACCGCGAGAACGGTCTGTGTCGGTCCAGATCCTGTCTTGACAGGTGCCGTGACCGTCGCTACAATCCGCAGCGACTGCGGTTCGTGAAACGGTGTCATGCGAGCGTGCCAGCGTAGCTCAATCGGTAGAGCAACTGATTTGTAATCAGTGGGTTGTCAGTTCGATTCTGGCCGCTGGCTCACGCGGTTTTGGTTTTTGTTGGAGGGGTACCGAAGCGGCCAAACGGGGCGGACTGTAAATCCGTTGGCGGATGCCTACGGGGGTTCGAATCCCTCCCCCTCCAATTGGCAACCCTCGGGGGTGTTGGATACACTGTCGCTTGGGTTGGAACGCCCGTGTAGCTCAGGCGGTAGAGCACCCCCTTGGTAAGGGGGAGGTCGTCGGTTCGACTCCGACCGCGGGCTCTAAAGCGCTTGCAGCAGGCGGCTGCAAACTCCCGAAAACTCGGAGTCTTGAGGTCGCGGGAAGCTAAGGAGGTTTGACGAAGATGGCGAAGGAAGCGTTCCAGAGGACGAAGCCTCACCTCAATATCGGGACGATCGGTCATATCGACCATGGAAAGACAACGCTGACCTCGGCGATCACCAAAGTGCTCGCGGCCCAGGGGCAGGCGCGAGCGATGGCCTTTGAGGACATCGACAACGCTCCCGAGGAGAAGGCGCGCGGAATCACGATCAATGTGCGTCATGTGGAATATGAAACCGCGACGCGGCACTACGCACACATCGATTGTCCCGGACATGCCGACTACATCAAGAACATGATCACCGGTGCCGCTCAGATGGACGGCTCGATCCTCGTGGTCGCTGCATCCGACGGACCGATGCCCCAGACGCGTGAACACGTCTTGCTGGCACGCCAGGTAAACGTTCCTGCGCTTGTCGTGTTCTTGAACAAGGTCGATCAGGTGGACGACCCTGAGTTGATCGACCTCGTCGAGATGGAGATCCGCGATCTTCTCACCGAATACGAGTTCCCCGGCGACGAGATTCCGATTATCCGCGGTTCGGCGCTGAAGGCGATGGAAGCCGGAGACGATCCCAGTCATCCGGATGCACAGTGCATCACCGAATTGATGACAGCCGTCGACGAGTACATCCCGCTTCCTGAGCGCGACGAGGACCAGCCGTTCCTAATGCCGATCGAAGACGTGTTCTCGATCAAGGGCCGAGGAACCGTCGTGACCGGTCGAGTTGCGCGCGGAAAGATCACGCCGGGCATGGAGATCGAAATCGTCGGACTGCACGAACAGATCCAGAAGACGGTTGCCACCAGTCTGGAAATGTTCAACAAGGTGTTGGACTACGCCATCGCCGGTGACAACGCAGGGATCCTTCTCCGTGGAATCGACAAGGATGAAGTCGAACGCGGACAGGTCATCGCCGCCCCGAAGACGATCACCCCGCACACGAAGTTCGAGGGTGAGGTCTACGTCCTCAGCAAAGATGAAGGCGGACGCAAGAAGCCGTTCTTCTCCGGGTACCGCCCGCAGTTCTTCTTCCGCACGACCGACGTCACGGGAACCATCACGCTTCCCGAGGGCGTGGAAATGGTGATGCCGGGCGATAACGTCAAGATCATCGGCGAATTGATCCACCACGTCGCAATGGATGAGGGGCTCCGGTTTGCCATCCGCGAGGGCGGACGCACGATCGGCGCCGGCGTGGTTACCAAGATCATCGAGTAGGAGACTGATGGCCAAGAAAGGCGAAATCGTCCTGAATGTCAGCCTTGCGTGCAGTGAGTGCAGCCGCCGCAACTACCACACAAAGCGGAACAAGAACAACACCCGCGAGAAGCTTGCCTTGCGCAAGTACTGCAAGTGGTGCCGGCAGCACACGGTACACAAAGAGGTCTAGGGCAGAGGGCGCATAAAGGGATACAGGCCCGTAGCTCAACTGGCAGAGCGTCCGACTCCAAATCGGAAGGCTAGGGGTTCAAGTCCTCTCGGGCCTGCAAGAGTGTAGTGCGAAGAGAAGAAGGAGACGCAGGATGTTGCAACGTCTGACCGACTACTTCCGGGGCGTCCGTGGAGAAATCAAGCGTGTGAGTTGGCCTACACGCAGCGAAGTGATTTCGTTCACGGCGCTGATCATTCTGCTTGTTGTCGTTCTCACCTTCTACATCTGGGGGGTCGACACCATCCTGCAGATCATTATCAGATTCTTGTCACTCATCTAGGGGAAGTTGCCATGCGGATGAAGAAGTGGTACGCCATCCAGACGTACGCCGGCTCGGAGTTGAAGGTTCGAGATGATCTGAACGAACGAGTCGAGAAGCGGAATCTGGCGCGAGCGTTTGAGCGGTTCACCGTGGAAGGTGAGCCCACGTACTTCCTCGTACCCGTCGAGGAAGTGATTACTTCTCGCAGCCGCCGTGGCAGTGGCATCGAGTATCGGATCCCGTATGAGTATGATCTGGTGGCACGCCCCAATGAGCGGATCTCCCGAAGCGAGGTCATCGCCAGGAAGCCGCCGCGGCATGCCGAGCAGAACACTCGGATCATCGAGATCGAGCCGTTCACTCGGGTGATCATCGAGATGACCAACCGGAATGAAGAAGAATACCTTGTCACCGGCGAGAAGCGGATTCGCAGGGATATCCGGATTAACGAGAAGATCCGAAACGGTGTTCCGCTGACGACGGACAGCGATGAGCGATACGTCGTCACCAACCGTGGGACGATCGTGGCACGCGACAAGGTCAAGCGTGTTACGTTCGAGGATGCCGACGGCAAGACGCGGACGCGGCTGATCGACGAGAAGTATTTGGCCAAAGTGAAACGTGGCCAGGACCTTGCCGCGGGGGATCTGATCGAACGAGAACACACCATTGCTGCACGCGCATCGGGGTTGCTGAAGGTCAAAGAGTACAAGGACAAGCGCGTGATCAGCATCCAGCGGATCGAGAAGCGTCGCATCTTCCCTGGGTATGTTTTCGTTCGAATGGGGCTTGAAGATACGGAAATGATGGAATTGATTGACGGGATCAAGGGAGCCGTGCGGTACGTCGGTTCTCGGTACAAGCCGATGCCGATTGAGGGACCGGAGATGAAGGTCATCAAACGGAAGGCTGGACTCCTTGAGATCCCGACGGCTGCAGCAGCCGCTGCCGCCAGTGGTGAGCCGAAAATCGAGATTGACTTCTCGGTGGGCGAGGTCGTGGAGATTGTCGAAGGGCCGTTCGCCGATTTCACCGGCGAGGTGAAGGAAATCGACAAGGAAACGGAAGAAGTCACCGTGATGGTCAAGATCTTTGGTCGCGAGACCCCAGTACGACTTGGGT
>CAZKPU010000103.1:0-8102 GCA_964554715.1 uncultured Thermotogae bacterium
CGTCAACGATTGTCACGAGCTGCGGAGTCGAACGGTGGGGCGGGAGAAATTCGTCGATCTCCATTTGCTGGTTGACGAGACGTTGTCGCTGAAAGAAGCGCACCGCATCTCGATGGAAGTCGAGTCTGCCGTGCAAGCGGCGTTCTCCGTGCCGATGAACCTCACGGTGCATGTCGAACCAGACACCGCCGAGCTGGCAGAGCACCATCGAGCTCAACATGGATAGAGACCACAGCTCTGTTGCTTGGGAGCGCTAGAGAAGCGGCTTCGCTTCTTGCTCAACACACCTACCTCTCTGTCGCGCAAGCTGATCCCACGAGTCCAGATCGTGAGCCCAGTGGTTGGCGTGGCGTGGCTCTTGAGACTCACATAGTGCCACGCTGGGGCACTCAAGAGATGTGGTGAAGGCAAAAAGCGTCACAGTACTTGACATACATGAGAAGTGCGTCTAAACTCGCAGCAGAGCTCGGCGACTCAAAAGGAGGAGCAAGATGCGCGAGAGATGGTCAGCTAGATGGAAGCGACTGTACATCGCGAGCTTTGTCATTCTCTTGGGTTGTGCAATGGAACTCCACGGGCAGGGGCGTTGCCTCACGTGCACCGATCTTGCAGAGGAAGGCGCTGCCGAGGCGTACATCAGGAGTATGGAAACAGGCGAGATTAGCCAACTCCCTGTTCGGAAGAGCGTGAGACTTGCCTATGTCGCGAGTCGGAGACAATCGATTGAGGTGCAGTACGTCATAGAGATTCCTTCTGAGATCCTTCGAGTGAACTCAGCGAGAGAGGCGAGAACGGATCCAAGCATCTCGTACCGACTGACCCTTACGCAGTACTACGACGACTTCTACGACAATGGGCTCCACTATGTGGCAGTCAGCAAGTACAGCGGCGTGTGGCAGTCATTGGATCCGCAGGTCCGTGCCACGGAAGGGTATCTTCGAGCAGGAGTGAATGGCGTCAAGTGGGGCGGTGGGTTTCTCTACAGTGCGCAGTATATCCCGCACTGCGGGCCGGGTACCTATGCCACCAGAACGCTGACCCCGAGATGGGCCGTAACGTATGTCGTTGTCAATGACTACGGGTTCTATCAGTGTGGGCAGATCAGTGCCGAACTTGAGCGAGTCTCGGGGGCGGTGTGGGAGTTCTGGTTCAACATCTGCCAAGGGACCATCTGGCCCTGAAGGAGAGCGCAATGAAACGCATAGGCTGTGTGGGGAACGCTGGACGCGGACTGGAGATATGGCGATGCCTCTTGCTCAGTTTTGTACTCGTTCTTGGAACGGCCGTTGCAGTGGAGGCCGTGGGGTTTGCGGATCCGGCCTTGGAGGGAGCAGTACGCGCGGCAGTTGCGAAGCCGGAAGGTGAACTGCTTGCCGCGGACCTAGCGGGCCTGGTGGAACTCCACGCAGCTGGCGCTGGAATCACGGATCTATCCGGCCTCGAATTGGCCCACAACCTACGAATTCTCGATCTCGACGGCAACGACCTGGGGAGCATCGATCCGTTGTCTGAGCTTGTGCAGCTGGAGATGCTCAGTCTGAACTTCACTGGGGTGCGCACGCTGCACGTGTTGCGGGATCTTGATCATCTGCGACATCTAAGCCTTGCTGGAAACGCGATCGTCGACATCTCTCCCGTCTCGGCGTGTGCTTGGGTCAAACAGCTGAATCTCCGCGACAACGCCATCACGGATATCACTCCCCTTGCGTGTCTTGCGGATTTGGAGGTACTCAGCCTTCAAGGCAATTTCGTTGAGGATCTGGCGCCACTTGAAGGGCTGTCACAGCTGGAGGTGTTGCACCTCGGGCGCAACAGCATCGTCGATCTTGCTCCTTTGGCTGAGCTTCATGGCTTACGAACCCTCTCGGCTGACGACAATCAAGTCAACGATCTTGCCCCTCTTGCCGGGCTTGTCGCCCTGCTCACACTCTCCCTCGCGGACAACGATGTGGAGAGTGTCCGTCCGCTGGAAGCGCTGGCAGACCTTCGACACCTCGACATCGGCGGCAATCAAGTGTTTGACCTGTCACCGTTGGCAGGTCTGCGGAGTCTGGAGACGCTGGAACTGCCGATGAATTGTATCACGGAGGCGGGGCTTGACGTGCTGGCACGGTTGCCGAGGTTGCGCGTTCTCAACATTGCCGCGAATCGCATTTCGTCGCTGGCGGGGCTTGAAGGAGCGACGTCGCTGGAAGTGCTCAGTGCATACGGCAACGACATCTCCGATCTTGGCCCAGTTGCGGCTCTTGGAAATCTACGAACCCTTGATCTCACCGGCAACCGAGTCGTGTCGCTTGCTCCACTAGTGTCTCTGGGTGAGTTGCGCGTTCTTCGCGCCCGGGTGAACGCTGTGACCGACCTTGCCCCGCTAGCGGAACTGGCCGAGCTGGCGGTTCTCGACGTCGGGTTCAACGACATTCGCGATCTGTTGCCGCTGGCGTCATGCAGCAAGCTGGCTGTGCTGCTCGCTGACGGGAATCGCATCGATGACGTCTCTGAGCTTGCCGGGCTGCCGTCGATTCACGAGCTGAATCTGGCTCACAACAATCTTCGGATGCTTGCTGGGTTGAGTGAGCTGCTCGCCGCGGGAGACTCGGTTGATCTGCGATGGAATCAGCTTGACCTCTCCGCTGGAGGACAGGTGATGACGGAACTCGAATACCTCTCAGAGATCGGAGTCACGGTGGTTTGCGATCCGCAACGCTGATCCTCGGAGGGCAAGAAGCACGCATTTGGCGAGCGGGCGATCGTGGAGGTTCACACTCTCGTGCGTCGGGAGCGAGACGAGAGCGGCAGTCTTGCCGTCGGCGGAAGTGAAACGGGTTGCTTGACGTGGGGCTACAGATCGAGCGCACCCCGCTCAAGGGATAGGAGCCTTTCCTTCAGCGGCAGCCCGCCGCCGAACCCGACAAGGTGCCCATCGTGGCCGATCACGCGGTGACACGGGATCACGATCGGGACGGGATTGGCGCCGACGGCCTGCCCAACGGCGCGAACCGCCCGGGGACGGTCGATTTGCGCGGCGATCTCGCCATATGAGACCGTTGTCCCATAAGGTATGCCGCACAGCGCGTTCCAGACGTCCTTCTGAAACGCCGTCCCGCGAACGTCGAGCGGCAGATCGAACATCCTTCTGGCACCGATCAAATACTCGCGAAGCTGATGAAGGGCGGCTCGATTGGGGGCATCGTCGGGAAGAATGCGCGCGCCAAGCTTATCGGCCAGCGAATCGAGCGCCGCCGCGGAGAGGGCCAGGAATCTCAGTCCCTGTGAGGAAGAGACCACCCGGAACGTCCAACCCTCCCATCCAACGGTGCTTGCATACAGGCGTTCAGGAAGGCGACGGACGCGTTTGGTCATGGCTGCTCCTGTGGTTGCTCCTCGGAGAAATGGACGACCTGGTAGAGGTCAATTCTGGGAAGCGGCTCGTGCTGCCAGCGGTCGGCGGAAGCGCCCTGCTTCAGGCACAGCTCCGACAGGAAATCCGCTGGGTCGGGAATCTGCTCCCACACCTGGGGCAAGAACGTTGACGTCACATCGCCGATCGCCAGGATGACACCGTCGACACCGGGGACGAGAGCGGCTACGAGTTCAGCCGGCGAGGTGTAGGAGAGTCTGTAGGGGAGTCCGAGAATGCTGACTTCGATGACGATCCGATCGAGTTCCTCGGATCGCACCGGGGAGAATCGGGGATCGTGCGATGCGGCAAGGATTACGTTGCGCGAAACGTTGGCGAGCACAGATTCATGGGGCTCGAATCGATCGAGAATGCAGCCGCGAAGCCGCCCATCCTTGGTGAGGGTGACGAAACAAGCTGCCTGTTGTCGAAGCGTCGCAGGATAAGCCGCTTCATCGACAATTGGAGGCTCCACGCCTCGAACGTGCGCCTCCAGTGCGCTGCGGGCCACACCAAGCAGAAGATGTTTCTCCTGCTCCGAAAGTTGGAGCAACGCATCAATGTCCCTGTCTTCGGTCACAGGTTCCTCCCCAGCTACGCCCAATAGCAGCCAAGCCGACAACAGCACAAGCGCAACGAGCCCTGACAACTTCAACACCGATTCCACACTCCGAAGATACGGGACGCTGCTGCCAAGGTCAACGGCCACCGGCTCCATGCAGACGTAAAAGGGTTTGCCTATACTGTATCTGATGCGAGAGGAGGAGTATGAACAAGAGTGTTGCGGAGCTGTTCTGCGAGTGGGTGCAAATCGGTAGCGAATCGGGGAATGAACAGGAATTCATCGGTGTTCTCAGAGGCTTCCTCGAACGCGAGTTGGGCGCGGCTTGTCAGCTGGACGGCTACGGTAACTTGATCGCCAAGCTTCCCGCCAGGAATTCGGATGCAACGGACACCGTTGCGTTCGCGGCGCACGCCGATACGGTCAAGCCGGGGGCGGGGATCGAGCCGGTCATTGAAGACGGCGTGATCCGATCGGCAGGGGCGACCATCCTCGGTGCGGATGATAAGGCGGGCATCGCCGAGATTGTTGAGGCCATTCGAACGGCGGAGAAGCATCCTCCGGTGGAAATCCTCATCACCCGCGAAGAAGAGATCGGCCTTTGCGGCGCGAAGAACCTCGATCTGTCGCTTGTCAACGCCAAACGGGCGTTCATCATTGACGCTGATGATCAGTCGGAAGTTGTGATCGGGGGACCAACCCATATTAGCTTTGACATCACGGTGATCGGGAAAGCATCGCATGCGGGCATGGAGCCCGAGAAGGGGATCTCGGCGATCCGCGTTGCCGCGATGGCGATTGCTGCAATGCCCGAAGGGCGAATCGATCACGAGACCACGGCCAACGTGGGGACGATTCAAGGCGGACTGATCCGGAACGGCGTCCCCGATCGCGTCGAGCTCAAGGCGGAGTGCCGCAGCTTGAACGACGAGAAGGCGATGAAGCAGGCCAAGGCGATGCGGGATGCGTTTACGAATGCTGCCGCCGAAGCCGGCGCGCAAGTGGAGATCAAAGAAGAGATCGAGTACCGCGCATCCACGATGGATCCCGAGTCCGAGATCGTCAAGCTTGCTGCCGATGCCGTTCGCAGCGCAGGGATCGAGCCTGCAATCAAGGTGCTCACCGGCGGGACGGACGCGCTGGTGCTGGCCAACCGTGGGCTGGAAGCCGTAGTCATCGGGTTTGGCGGATACAACGCGCATGCGATTGAGGAATATCTCCCCGTGGCCAACTTGGACAAGGGAGCGGAGATCCTCCGCCACTTGCTGCATCGCCTTGCCGACGGGAGTTGACGGGTGGGTGAACCTCCGATAGAATTTCGTCGCATTCCTCGGTAGCTCAATTGGCAGAGCGCTCGGCTGTTAACCGAATGGTTGGAGGTTCGAGTCCTCCCCGGGGAGCCAGTTGCCAGAAACGTGCCCTTCGGCCACCAGGTCGAAGGGCTTTCTGTAGATAGGATCTGCACTTCCTCCCTTGAGGATACAGTTCGAAAGTAGCGTTTTGAGCAGCCGGGCCCGTTCTTCATGGGATTGGCGAAGATACAGATCTGGAGCGCGCTGAAGTAGGTTGAAAGCTTCACGTGCCTCGTCCACTGCGGGGTCCAAGGACATGCGGTTGGAATCCTGCACCATTTCAACCTCTCAGACTTGACACTTCAGGCGGTACAGCTTCTCAACCGCACTCCCAACCCAACTCATCCGAGATGAGCCACAATACCTCCCTACAAGGCCTTATCCGGATGCCGAATTGATGCCAACGGCGCCAATCGGCGTCGGTCTGAGACGATTGTGCCACAAGGCGACACCAGTCTGCAGCGCAGTGAAGATCGCCCTATTGGCATCCAGTTGAATACCCGAGAATCCATCCTTGAGGAAACTGCACTGTATCCCCCAGTCTTTTGCTCGCGAGCTCTTGCGAGATCTCGCACAATACGTCTCCTAGGACATTGAGTGAGCCAGTATCCAGGGAGTTCCGGATCTGCTCCCACTGGTTCGCCTTCTCCGGTATGGCTCCTGCTTGAGGTACCAGGGTGGTATAGGATAGCCTGAAGTACTCGCATGCATTTCTTGCCGCCTGGAAACTGTCGTACAGCGAACAGACAGCCGAGTAGGTGTACTCCGCAGAAGAGATGATCCATGCGTCATTGGCACGCTCCCGCGAGAACTCCAACTGGCAAAGGCCCAGCCGATATAGTTCAGATGACTTCCCTGTACCCGCTAGATCATTCAGCAGCAGGGCGATGCTCGGAGCAAGCGTAGCGACTGAACTTGTCAGTGTGACAGTTCCGCCTCTGGATAGAGTGACCGATCTGGAGAAATCTCGTGAAAGCGACAAATGTAGAGCTCCCGGCACGCCGTGATACCCCATGTGCGCTAGCTTCACAGTTCCGTATGCTGCTTCGAGCAAGTCAGACCGGTTTGCCAATGCCAGCAAACCTATCTCTCCAACTTCGAGTATGAGATCCAATTTATCGATAAATCCCGGCAACTGCCGTTCAATCTCATCAAAGACTCCGTCGATTGTTCCACTGTCTATTGTGCCCAGCGTTGAGAAAAATGCCTCGTCAATTGCTGTTGCTTCTTCTTGGCTCGGAACTCTGCCAAGCAACTGGACGATCTCCGTTTTTACTTGTTCAAGGAATCCGCCCATAGCGAACTGCACAGTTGCCCGCGGGATCACCATTGCTAGTCTTGTCAGCTCGCCTAAGATTTCTGATTGGAGTTCGCTGACTTCGTACATTCCCCATGTCGTAGCTCTCGCGAACTCATGCAGTGCATCGTCTATCCAGTCGATGCCGAGGAGTGCATGTTGACTGTCCAGCAGTCCATGGAGATTGTCATATTGAAGTCTGGCAATGCCCGCCGTGTTGTGAAACTCATCATAGGAGAGGCAGTCAGTTACTGGCACAGGAGTAAGATCCACATAGGTGCATCTCCTATCTCCTGCTCCTGAAGCAGAAATCGTGACTTCAATGCCGAGAGGGGCACGCCACCCCACGATGTCTCGAAACTCCACCGAATAGATGCCTTCCGATAGATCGAGGCAATCGCCGCTTCGATGCCAACTCGCATCGGAACCTTCGATCACCCGCCATGCTGCACCTGCATCGCGTGCTCCTTCAGGTTCAATTGTAACTGCTAGGCGCCCCATCTCCGGACCGTTCGCCATGAGTGAGATCGAGCAATCGCCGCCGGAACTCTCTATCTCAAGCTTATCGGTGTTGCTCCCAGCTTGTAGCTCGTCACGATCGATTCTCACAGTGATCGTGGCTCGCTGGCCTGCGGCTAGCCGCCCACTTATCGGTGAGACACTCTCAATCCAGTCTTCATCCCAGGAGATTTCGTACTCGAGTGTCCCTCCGCCATCGTTCTCAACTCGGAAGGTCTTGCGGTCCAAGCTGTCTCCGAAGTTCAACGAGCTAGTGCTGCAGGAGCACTCAGCTGAGATTTCTTCGAAGTGAGCTGTGAGCGTTTTGTTCCCATTCATCGTGATGTTGACGGAACTGGAGGTTGATGTACTGGCACCTGACCAGCGCTCAAACTCCCAGCCTGAGTCCGGGTCAGCCTCAACCCTGACAACTTCGTCTTCTGTGTACGTATGGACTCCTTCAGACGGGGATGTCTCCCCATCTCCGTCGATGCCTATGGTTAGCGTGTAGGTTGAAGGTTCAACGCACATGCTCACACTGATTGTCTGGTTGCTACCAGCATTGGGATCGATGGTTATCGTACCTGAGTAGGTTCCAGGAGATAGCCCGGAGCGATTCACCGTCACCTGGTGAGTATTGTGTCCTCCGCCGGAAGAACCAGATGTTGGGCTAACAGATAGCCAGGATATGCCTTCACTAATCGTGTATGTCAATGTTCCTGTTTCGCAATTCCACAGCTCGAATGAGTCGCTGGTGGAAGAACACCCGAACGTCATCACAGCCGTATCTTTGCAGAGGATGGGATTGTCCTCTTCGCCAACCACCATTGTGACATCGATCGTGCTTTGGGAGTCTGTGCATTGGATTTGCGCATAGTAGGTTCCGTGAGAGAGGCCGTCTCTATCGACATCCACTCGGTGTGTATTGACGGGGGACCGGATGATTCGACCTTTCTGGAAAAGATCATGCGGCAGGCGGCCGACTATTACCAGAGA
>CAZKPU010000104.1:0-4396 GCA_964554715.1 uncultured Thermotogae bacterium
GACCACCTCTTAGGGCGAACGTAGGCGCCACGGGCTGCTCGAGGGTGTTCCGATCTCGACGCGATCGGGGTGGGGAGAACGCCGAGATCGGTTCGCTCCGCTTCAGACCGGTGCAATGAAGAAGGTCATCGCAGGGGGAAGCCCCGCTCACCGCGAAAGGCCATCGGATTCGGTGAAACCGGCGGTAGGCGGAGCTAGAGCTCGCCCGAGCCTGCTGTCTTCTGCGGTCGGGATGAACTCAATGGAGTGGCTGTGTGTGAACGATGCATTTCGGTCCGCTGCTCCAACGCCCGGTTGAGCGTGATCTGTATGTTTGCGCGAGCTTGCGATCTCCCCGTTTGGGCGGCTCCGGATACGGAACAGAAGGAGCCGTTTGGCTGTCCGGGGCAGGCAAGGAATCGGAATCGGATGCCATCAGTTGGAAACCGGTTTCTCAGAAAGCCTGCAGTCATCACGAAGAACGGCAGTAAACCCTCGGCAACAAGCCCTAGAGGCACACCGTCAAGGATGCTCAACGTATCTACTTCGAACCCCGAGAAGCCCTGAAAGTAGACACGTTGAGCGCGCAGCGTTGGCTGCAGCGGGATCCCGTGCGAACTGCTGCGTCGCATCTTGACAAGGGTAGGGCGATGTGATATGTTGGGAAAACGCTTTCCGAGCGGTGGAGGATGTCAATGGCAGCAAAGCGAGTCACAATCAAAGAAATCGCCACCGAAGCCGGAGTCTCCCCGGCAACCGTTTCGCGTGTTCTAAACGGCAAGCGAAACGTCAACCCGGAGATCGCCGAGCGCGTCCGCAAGGTTGCCGAAGCCTTGGACTACCAAGCGAACGAGATCGCACAAGGATTGGCAAGAGGCAAGTTGAACTCGCTGGCCGTCGTGGTTCCGGACATCGACAACACGTTCTTCTCACGGATCTGCAAGGCAATTCAGAACAGCGTGATGGAGGACGGGACAGCGGTTCTCGTCTACAACACGGACGGTCTCATCGAGCGGGAATACGGGATCATCAAGGACTTGGCCGCCAAGCTGATCGGAGGCATCTTCCTTGTTGCTCCGCGAATGCCCGCGATGGAAATCCGTGCACTCTCTGAGGATCTGGGTGTGTATCCCGTGGTCGTCGATGCACGAGTCGAAAACTGCAGGGTTGCAGCCGTCTGGGTGGACAACATCACAGCGTTCATCGAAGCCACCGAACACTTGATCGCACTAGGGCATCGGAGGATCGGATTCGTGGCCGGCCCTTCGGATGTTGCCACGTCGAATGATCGCCGGGAAGGGCATCAAATTGCACTGCGGACCCACCGCATCAAGCCCCAAGCATCTCTGATCTGTGAAAGCGATTTCACGATACAGGGTGGATATCGGGCAGCGGGGATCTTGATGGGAAAACGCAATACACCAACGGCACTTCTGTGCTCAAACGACCTGATGGCCATCGGAGCATTGAACTACCTGCGCGAGCAAGGGATCGACGTGCCCGGTGAAGTAGCGATCGCCGGGTGTGACGACATCGACGTGGCAAGCTCTCTGCATCCGACACTGACAACGGTTCAACAGCCCATCCACGAACTCGGGGCTGTAGCTGCTGGGTTGATGTCTCAGTATCGGTCGACAGAGGTCATCCCACCGAACTCTATTCTGCACGCTCGTCTCATTGTCCGAAACTCCACAACGGCTATCAAACCAGGAGGTGAAGCGACGGAAACAACGAAAGGCTAGCAGGGTTGGTCGATCCAGATCTACAAGGAGGCGGTAGGTACATGAACTTCAAGAGAATCTTGCAGGGGCTTACGCTTGGTTTGGTCCTGGCCACGTTGGTGGGCATTACAGGTCTTTCGCAGACCGTCGGTTTCAGCGTTTCGACTCTGGCGAACCCGTTCTTCGTCATCATGAAGGAAGCAGGCGAAGCCGCGGCGGAACGGTTGGGTATCGAGCTGATCACGCTTGACGCTCAGGACAACATGGAGAAGCAGGTGCGCGACATCGAGGATCTGATCGCTCGCGACGTTGATGTTCTCATCATCAACCCGTACGACTCGGATGCGATTGTTCCTTCGGTATTGGAGGCCAACCGAGCCGGGATCCCTGTGATCACTGTGACCAGGCCCTCGAACGCCGGGGAAGTCGTGCAGCACCTGGACGTTAAGAACGCCTTCGGCGGGAACCTCGTGGGTGCGGCTGTTGCAGCCAACCTGGACGGAGTCGGGAACGTTGTCGTTCTTGAAGGGATTCCCGGTGCCCCGTCAGCGGCGGAACGACAGGCCGGGTTCCTGGACGTCATCGACGTGTTCGATGGCATTGAAGTCCTTGCGAGCCAGACGGCTCACTACGCCCGGGAAGAGGGCGCGACTGTGATGGAAGATCTGCTTCAGGCGCATCCGGACATTGATGCCGTTTACGCTCATAACGATGAGATGGCGCTCGGTGCGGTCCGCGCGATCGAATCGGCCGGACGAACCGGGATCCAGGTCTTCGGGTTTGACGCCATCCCCGACGCGATCGACGCGATCGAGGTGGGTAGCATGGTTGCGACGATCAAGCAGCAGCCGGATCTCCAGATGACAATGGCGGTGGAGACTGCGTGGGAGATCATCCAGGGTACACCGACGGATGCGATCTCTCCGATCGTCTACATCCCCATGGTTCTGATTACTGCAGAGGATCTGGACTAATCCTTTGTAGGAATCAACACACCAGCCTGGCCCTTCACGGGGCCAGGCTGGCAACCCACAACCAGATCCATGGAAATGCAGAGTCCTTCCTCTGGATCTATGGAGTTGAATACTAATGCTCGATACGATTTTCGACAAGGCCAAACCGATCATCGGAATGGTTCACCTCAGACCGCTTCCCGGCTCCCCGCTCTACCGACCAGGCTCGATGCGGGACGTCTGCGCGACCGCTCGGGACGAAGCCCTTCTGCTCCAAGAAGGTGGGGTTGACGGTGTTCAACTCGAGAACATCTGGGATTTCCCGTATCTGAAAGGCGACGAGATCGGGTACGAGACGGTCGCGGCGCTTACGGCTGCGGCAACCGCGGTCAGCAACGCGGTTGACGTGCCTGTCGGAATCAACTGCCACCTCAACGGTGTTCTGCAGTCGATCGCGGTGGCAGCCGCGGTGGATGCACGATGGGTTCGCGCATTCGAGTGGACCAACGCCTATATCTCACGGGCAGGGTACATCGAGGGCGCTGCGGGGAAGGCGCTTCGGTATCGAAGTGCGATCGGTGCGGCGGATATCAGGGTCCTGTGCGATGTCAATGTGAAGCATGGCAGTCACTTCATTATTTCGGATCGAAGCATCCGCGAGCAGGCGAGGGACGCGGAATCACAGGGCGCCGAAGCGATCATCATCACCGGATGGGAGACGGGGACACCTCCCACCGCCGAGAAGACACGAACGATTAAGGAAGCGGTGAACGTTCCGGTGTTGCTCGGCAGCGGGGTGAACGAGGACAACGCCGCTGAGCTTCTCTCTGTGGCCGATGGCGCGATTGTCGGAAGCGCCTTCAAGGAAGCGGGCGAGTGGAAGAAGCCGGTGGATATACGCCGTGTGCGACAGTTCATGGAGCGCGTGGAACAGCTGAGGAAAACGCTATGAGCGGAGCATCGAATACGCCGAGCGCGCGGGAGATCACGGTTCTCGGTGGGATCAACATGGATCTTGTCATGCACCTCGATCGGCTCCCCGTTGCCGGGGAGAGCCGTAGGGCACAAGGGTTCGGTAGCTTCCCCGGGGGGAAGGGAGCGAATCAAGCGGCAGCATGCGCGAAGCTTGGAGTGAGGACAACCTTCATCTCCGCATTGGGTGAGGATGGCTTCGGAACCTCGCTATGCCGGCAGATGGAGAGCTTCGGCGTGGACATGCGGTTTGTGCCGGTCAAGCAGCAGCATCCGACAGGAACTGCGATGATCATGGTCGGCGCGAACGGGCAGAACCTGATTGCGTTCTCCCCTGGAGCCGCTGCGAAGCTCACCGCAGATGAGATCGGGAGCGCTTCCCCTGGCAGTCTCTTCTTGACGCAAGCGGAACTTGGCTGTGATCTGGTGTTTCCGGCGTTGAAACTGGCCAAGGAACACGGGCTGACGGTGATCTGGAACCCTGCACCTGCTCCGCAGGAGGAGGTCCCCGCAGATGTGATTCGCGCGATTGATTTCGTCATACCTAACGAATCGGAGGCAGCGGCCCTCACCGGCCAATCCACTGAGTCGATCGGTCAGGCGGAGAACGCACTGCGCGCATTGCGCGATCAAGGGTATGCGCATCCGGTGATCACGTTGGGCGAGCGGGGATCGATGGTCTTGGACGGCAATCGCGTGTGCGTGATTCCCGCGCTCCGCGTGGCTAGCTTCGACGCGACGGCCGCCGGAGACGTGTTTGTCGGGGCGTTC
>CAZKPU010000104.1:4406-7967 GCA_964554715.1 uncultured Thermotogae bacterium
ACATCGCAGTGCCTGGCGTTTGCGACGCGTGCAGCGGCGTTGTCGACGACAAGGCTTGGAGCCATGACTTCCATTCCGGAAAGGACGGAGGTCGATGCGATGGACACAAACAACCAAGAAAAGCGAGAAGGAGATTTCCAATGAAGACACACGGCGTTCTACATAACGAGCTTGCGCAAGTGGTCGCTAAGATGGGGCACGGGGACATGATGCTGGTTGCGGATCGAGGTTTCCCGTTCCCACGTCATGATCTCACGACGTGCATCGACGTCTCGGTCGGCAGAGGTCTGCCGAATGTCGTGGACGTTGTGAAGACCATTCTGGAAGAGCTGGAAATCGAGAAGGTGATCATCGCCGAAGAAACCAAGACGGTGAGCCCCCACATCTATGAGGCTTTCCGGGAAGTGCTCGCCGGGATCCGCAATAAGGGAAACGAAATCAAGCAAGAGATCATCCCGCATGACGAATTCAAGGATCTGCTCTTGAACGGAGCTCTGCAGGGCAAGGAACTGAAAGCGATGGTCAAGACAGGTGAGTTCACTCCTTTTGCCAACATCATTCTCGTTTCCGGAGTCGACTTCTAAGACATGTCTGAGGATATTGTTGTCCTGAAGAACATCAGCAAGAGCTACGGTGGCATCCACGCCTTGGACGACGTGAGTCTCTCGATCCGTGAGGGAGAGATCCACGCTCTGGTCGGCGAGAACGGCGCCGGCAAGTCAACACTGATCAAGGTTCTCACGGGTGCGATCCACCGGGATTCCGGCGAGATTGACTTCGCGGGCGAACCGCAGACCCTCGACAACCCGATTCAGTCCAGGCAACTGGGAATCTCGGTGATCTATCAGGAAGTGAACCTGTTTCCCGAGCTGCCGGTGATGTACAACTTATTCTTCTCTCAGGAGCCGGTGCGCGGGAAGGTGGGCTGGCTGGAGAAGAAAAAGATCCGGGAGATGGCCGGGGATCTGTTGTCCCAGTTCAACGTTGGGATCGATCCGATGGCGCCTCTCAGCAAGCTGGGGTTGGGACAGAAACGCATTATCGAAATCCTTAAGGCGATCTCTCTGGACGCCCGGTTTCTGATTATGGATGAGGCGACGACCGGGATGTCGCGCAGCGAGATTGCCACGCTCTTCGATATCGTGAGAGAGCTTCGAAAGAACCATGTCACAGTCCTGTATATCTCCCATCATCTGGAAGAGGTTTTCGAGTTGGCCGACCGCGTGACGGTGCTGCGTGACGGATCGCTGGTCGACACGGTCGAAATCGGAAGTACATCTGTGGATGAGCTGTCGCGAGCGCTCGCCGGACGAGAGGTGGAGGAGGTTCGGATGTCGGGCGATGTCTCCGATGACGCGGAGATCGCCCTGGATGTTGCGGATCTCATGGTCGCCAAGTTGCAGGAGCCGGTGAGTTTCGAGGTTCGGAAGGGCGAGATCCTCGGGATCACAGGGGTCATCGGATCGGGAAAGACGGAAATCGCACGAGCGCTGTTCGGCGCAGACCGGATCCTTGCGGGGTCGATCAGCGTGTTCGGCGAGCCGCAGAAATCACTCACGCCTCAGAAGGCGAAGAACCTGGGGATCGCTCTGGTCCCCGAGGAGCGGAAGACGCAAGGTGCGTTCCCGTTGCTCTCGATTGCCAACAACGTGATCATGGTCAACATCAAGCGGGCTCTCTCCGCGCGGATCTTCATCTCGCCACGCAAGCGCCAGGCAGTAAGCGATGAAGCGATCGAATCATGCCAGATCGTTCCCAAGAACGCGTCCGCCGTCGTGCGGGAGCTGAGCGGAGGCAATCAGCAGAAAGTCGTGATCGCGAAGTGGTTGGCGGCAAGGCCGAAGATCATCATCCTCGACGAGCCGACCCGCGGGATCGATGTGGGAGCGAAAGCGGAGATCCGCAAGCTGATCGTCAAGCTGGCTGAAGACGGTGTCAGCATTCTCTACCTTACGTCGGAGTTCAAGGAAGTTCTCGGCATCTGTAACCGCGTCATGGTGTTGAAGAAGGGTGCGGTCGCCGGGACTCTCGACAGGCAGGACGCAAAGCTCGACCGAATCGTCGCTCTGGCCTTGGGATAGGAACGTAGACTCAAGCGAGGTACATGAATCATGCCGAACACACTCGATGCAAACCGGAGCGTATCCTCCAGAATCCGCGGGCTTCTGGTGGGGGAGATCGGTTTGGTGATCATCCTGGTATTGCTTGTCGCCGCATTCTCGCTGGCGTCGGACCATTTCTTCACCGCGCGGAACCGGCTGAATATCACGCGGCAGGTGTCGGCCAACTTCTTCATCGCGGGGGGAATGACGTTCTTGCTGCTTCTGGGTGAGATCGACCTCTCCGTCGGCTCAACCGCTGCGCTCGCCGGTGTTGTCACCGCAGCGATCCTCACGGCAACCAATTCCTTTGCGCTGGCGATCCTGGGGGGGTTGCTCGCGGGATCGGCGGTGGGACTGACGATTAGTATCGGTGTTGTCCACGGGAAGATCGCATCGTTCATCGTGACGCTGGCGATGATGAACATCGCACGAGGGATCGCTTACGTTTGGACACAAGGGCATCCGATCTCGGGGCTTCCGTTGAGCTTCGGCGTCCTCGGCGCCGGCTACGTCGGCAGGGTCCCCGTTTCGACGATTATTGCGATCGTTGTCTTTGTCATCTCGTACCTGGTTCTGAACAAGACGAAGCACGGCCTATACATGCGGGCGATCGGCGCGAATCCGGAGGCGGCGAGACTGTCAGCGGTGAAGATCCGGCGATATCGGATCGCCGGATTCCTGATCACCGGTCTTCTCAGCGGGCTGGGAGGGATTCTCATCACGTCGCGACTGTTGTCCGCGCAGCCGACCGCGGCGATGGGGCTCGAGATCGACGTCATCGCAGCGGCGATCCTCGGTGGAGCGACGCTCACGGGCGGAATCGGAACGATCGTCGGAACGGCCCTTGGTGCATTGATTATCGGAGTCATCAGCAACGGCCTGAACCTTCTCGGAGTCTCGTCCTTCTTCCAACCGATTGTGAAGGGATTGATTATTGTGCTCGCCATCGGAGCGAAGCGCGGCAAGTAGGTCCATCAGATATTCCACACGACCAGGCTCCTTGCTGGTTCCCCACATGAGGAGAGCCTCCCCTCCTGAGGCTCTCCTCGCTTTTTCCCCCCTTGCCGCTCGCTTGCTCCCCTACAGAGCTGCATGGGCCGAACGGGTCTCGCCCCGTGAGCTGTATAGGAGATCCTTCCCCCGTTATGGCAAAACGGGGGAGACGAAAGACACATCGTGGGGAGCGATCGCTGCAAACGGGCGATGGTTGTTCTGGCAAGGCTTCCGGGGATACGCTGCCTGCGGAGAGTCAAGATGCAGTGTCCGTCATGCGGGACCCGATGCTCGGCAAACGCCAAATACTGTTCGCAATGCGGAGCGGCTCTGCAGCAGCAGTGTCCGAGCTGCAGCGGCTGGAATTCGATCGGTGCTGATGCGTGCGGTGTGTGCGGCAAACCGCTGGACACCGAGAGCATCGCAGATGGCGAAAGCCTGCGCTTGACCCGGGAGCAAGCCCGTT
>CAZKPU010000105.1:0-7726 GCA_964554715.1 uncultured Thermotogae bacterium
ACACTCAGTGCAGGGGTGGTGTTCTAACTATGAGAGATCAAGCAAGAGACCGAAGTGATGGTTTCGCGGCACGAGTGCTGAGTCTACTGATCCTGATCTGCCTTGTGTTTGTCGCTCCTGTTCTTGGCCAAGACGACACAACCGTCACCGTCACCTTTGACGGCGAGGTACCGGTTTGCGCGGGAGGATCGATTGGCGTAGACGTCCAGGTGTCGAACAACGCAGCGGAGCCGAACAACGGCACGCCTCAAGGCGCCATCAGCTTCTCGACCGATGGCGAAGGAACCTTCAGTGAGGACACGAAGGGCCTGGATGGATCCGGGGAGTGCTCGGTGACCTACTACCCCACTTCGGCGGAAGGATCGCCGCATACAATCACCGCTAGCTACACACCTGGTTCTGCCGATTGGGATAGCGATTCCAAAGATCAGAACCTTGCGGTTGCGTGGTGCGTCACCGTGGTTGTCATGGGCTCGGAGACGCCGCTGGTCGTCAACGACTGGACGTGGGTGACAGCGACGGTTGTCGAGTCATCCGGTATCGGACCAATCCCCACCGGTGACATCGACTTCAGTCTGACCGATGGCAGCGATGACGGCGAGTTCTTCGACGGCTCCAGTTGTACGCTCGACGGCGCGGGGCAATGTAGTGTGAAGTATCGCCCTCTGTCCGACAACGGCACCGTGCATGAGATTCGGGCCGCCTACAGTGCAACCGGTGACTATCGGGACAACGAAGGAACCTTCGACCAGACGATCATCAAGCGGGCCGCCGACATCCAAATGGAAATGATCCCGGTGACGGCCTATGTTCTGCAGGAGATCACCGTATCGGTCCACGTCGAGGACGACACGACAGAAGGCGAACCGGGAAATCTCAACGGCGAAACCATCCTCTTCGAGTCCAACAACGCAAATGGCTGGTTCGAGAGCGAAGATCCAGGCGATTCGTACGACACGACGCTTGACAGCAACGGAGACTGCGAGGTGACCTACACGCCGGGACCGGGGGAAGCCGGTGTCACCACGATTACGGCTTCGTTTGCCGACTCCGAGGTCTACCAGGAAAGCCGCGTTCAGCGGCAAATCTCTGTCGAGTTGAGGCCGACACAGACCACGGTCGCATTCGACAACACCGATGTGTATGTCAACGAATCAACGGGACTCACCATCACAGTCACCGACCTTGTCGGTGGCGGTGCTCCGCCCGACGGAGACATCGATATTGATTCGGACCTGGGCGGAGCCGATCTGAACCCGAACCTGGAGACCGCCTCGACCCCCACCGGCTCGCAGAACAGCTCCGCCGGCACGACAGAGTGGGACTACACGTACAAGCGCGAAGGACTCGACGCCGAGGGGGTCGCTTACGATGTTCTCACGTGCACCTACACCCCGGATGACGGCGTCCACCTCGGCAGCGACGGCCGATACGGCGTCAGCGTGGCCCGGCGACCAACCGTCGTCACGGTCACGTGTGTCAGCTCGGACGACGACGGGTTCACGGTCAGCGCCGAAGTCGACGAAGAAGATGGCCTCCCCGGCGATTACAGTGAGCCGGCCGGGAGGTTCGTGTTCCTTGACGGCCAAACCCTTGATGAAATCGACAAGGGAGCTGCCCCCGGACCACTGGATATCTACATCGAGACCGAACTGCCGGTTGCAAGTCCGAACGTCACTTACTCACCCAATGATCGTGTTCACATGAAGTCGTCCGGAACTCCCGAAGAGCCTTGTACAAGAGACATTGACCCACCGAGCGGCGGTGGATCGGACGGCTCCGGCTGTACCGATGGCTGCGGCGACGGCGGAACGGATATCTTCGGCATCATCCGCGTTCTGAACGCCGAGATCGTCGGGTTGAAGGCCATCCAGCTCGGACTTGACGCCGCAGCGATTGTCGCCAGCCTGATCCCCGATCCGGTGTGGACAACCGGTATCGTCTTCGAATCGGGAACCGAGATCCCTGCCAAAGACATCGTCACGGCCATCTTCGATACGACGAACCTTCTGCTCGAGGTCGCGATCATGGCCATGGAAACGGATATCGATGGAGACGGTCTCCCCGATGTGGTCGAGAGACACACAACGTTCACGGACGATCTGCTCGTCGATACGGACGGCGACGGGATGGATGACGCCGATGAGATTTCGGAAGCAGGCGGCTTCTACGGAGGAAGTCGTCGTCCGGATCCGAACAATCCGGACAGTGATGGGGACTGCTTGCAGGACGGTGGGGAATCCGGGCGATTCCAGACCGACTTCTGCGTTGCGGATACGGACTGCGACGGACTATCTGACGGCGTGGAGGTCGCTTCACGCGACGATCCATACACCATGTCCGGATTCGAGTCCGTTCCGGTCTACGGCGGATTCACGTTCCCGTTTGCCGATCCTCGCGATCAGTCAAGCGCACAGGAACAGGATACCGATGGCGACGGTCTTGATGACCTCACCGAGTTTGGCCCGGGCAAGGTCGTCGCGGATCATACCGACACCGACTACTCCCCATATGTCAATGACGCCGACTCGGACGGTGATGGTCTCCAAGACGGCGCTGAGTCGACCAACGGCGACGCGCTCTGGGATGTCATTCAATTGGGCGGCACCGGCACCACGGGAGCCGGCGAGACCCACCTGTGTCTCGCCGACACCGACGGCGACGGCCTGCTCGACGGAGAGGAAGAGGGTCTGTTCGGACGGGGTTTGATCGACGTCACCACGCCGACGGGTACGTGGACCACCGCCGCCCTGGACTCGGACATGGACGATGACTACCTCACCGACTACGAGGAAGTCCACATCTACCAGACCGATCCCACCAACTGGGACACCGACGGCGACAGCGTCGCCGACAGTGTCGAAGTGGCGACGTGGTACGGAGAGATCTACACCCGCCTTGACACGGCGGGAGCACTGCCGGCCGCTCTTGCCATCCACTTCGATGCGATCGCTGCGGTTTCCAGCGGACCGTCCACCGACGGACGCGACCAGGCCAATCCGCGGATGGCCGATACCGACGGCGACGGGATCCTCGATCCCCTCGAGATCGTGTTCGGCTGCAACTGCGACGGAACCGGAACCGACGGATACGTCAACGACAGCGACTCCGATGACGACGGGCTGCAGGACGGCAGAGAGTTCGAGCTGTTCGGCATCGGTGCCGACATCGACACGGCGGGAACGTTCGGAGCCGGATCGGGGAACAACGGTGAGCTCAGCACCGACTTGATCTGTTGCCTGTGCGATCCCGACTCGGACGATGACGGCCTCAGCGACGGCGAGGAAGTCCACACCGGCACCGATCCGCTGGATTGGGACAGCGATGACGACGGTCTCAGCGACCTCGAGGAGTTGCAGATCTACTTCACCAACCCGCACAGCGGGGATACCGATGGCGATACCGCCAGCGGCGTGATCGATGCACGCGATCCCGCGTTCACCGACGCCGCTCATCCTGCGCTGGTCGGGTACACCGGAACGGAGCCGATCGATTGTCTGTCGGACTGCGAGGAGGCGTTCAGCGGTAGCACGATGCCCGGCTTTGTCGGTGACCCGCTGGACGAGACCGACCCGCTGCAAATGGATACCGACGGCGACGGCATCAACGACAACATCGAGTTCAACCCCGGCTGCAACAAGGGGCTGGGCGGCGAAGTCGGGCAAGGCGACAATCTGTTTGACGGGTACGCCAACAGTTTCGACTCCGACGCCGACGGCCTTCGCGATTACGAAGACGCCATCGCCGACGTGTTCGATGCCGAGGGTGGTGGAGTGACGGTCGACAACATCCCCGTCACGCGGGACTGGTTGACGTATCCCGAAACACCGCGGCCGCTTCCTGGCGGGACGAAAGCGGCAAGCCCGGACGGGATCAATGACGGCGAATTGGGCACTGACCAAGTCTGTTGCCTGTGTGACCCCGATTCCGATGACGACGGCCTACTCGACGGGGAAGAGCACCAGATCGGGACGGACCCCTATGACTGGGACACGGATGACGACGGCCGCAGTGACAGCGAGATGCTGGGAAGCGGCCCGATTCCGACCGATCCGATGGACTTCGACACGGACGACGATGGCATCGGCGACGGCGTCGAGGTCTACGGAACCAACCCCACCAACCCGCTCAACGCCGACACCGACTTCGACGGCCTCAGCGACGGCGGCAGGACGACACCGGCGTCCGGAGGACCGGGCACACTGACCGGAGGAGTCCCTGTGGACGGCGCCGGCACCAACGCACTGGTCATCGCGGGAGTGGCGGATCACCCCAACGACAACAGCAACGGAAGCGGCACGCCGATCGGCTACGGTGAAGACGTCAACGGTGATGGAGTGTGGGATGCAACCGAGACCAACCCCAACGACTTCGACACCGATGATGACGCACTCGGAGACGGCGTGGAAGTTCTGGCCTACACCGTTCCGCGGTTCATCCCGGCGACGGATCTGTTCGGCCGTGCGATCTTGGTGGTGTATCCGCAGCAGATGCACACCAACACTTCGTCACCGGATGCGTACAGCGGCTACTTCTCGTGTCCCGATCCGCTCAATCCCGATACCGATGGAGACGGGTTGGACGACGGCTTCGAAGACCTGAACCACGACGGAAACTTCGACTTCCTGCCCAGCGACTTCGATTACGAAGACCCGCTGCCGGGTCCGTCGATGCCCGATCCGGAAGAGACCAACCCTTGCGATCCCGACACCGATCACGATGGATTGAACGACTACGACGAGCGGTACCAACCCAACCCACCGTCGTTCTGGGTGTTTAACCCCACGAACCCGCTCGACCACGACTCCGACAACGATTGGCTGCTCGACGGAGAGGAAGTCGACTGGGTCTGTGTCGATCCGGGGTTCAACCTGGATCCCGATCTCGACGGCGTCGACGACTACATCGTGATGACGGTGATCGACAACGTCCTCGATCCGACCAACAGGGACTCCGATTCCGACGGCTACATCGACGGACTCGATCCCAATCCGTGCTTCTCATGGTTGATCCCGATCGTCGGACCCAGCCCGGAGCTTCCCGTGGACACGGATCTCGACGGCTTCGCCGACGTTGACGAGCTTGCCGCCGGGACCGATCCCGACGATCCGGACTCCCATCCGGCAGCGTTCATCGCCGATCTCGATCTGAATGACGAGATTAACGACAGGCTGTGGCTGGACGACCCGGATGCGGACTCCGTGGCGGAGAACGTCGCCGTCGACATCAGCTCCGACGTGCTGGTTGATGCGCGCGTGTTGATCGTGTCCCCGCGCGATGTCCGTCGCGGCGACTTCGACGAGGATGGGGAAGAGGATGACATGCGGTATAGCGCGCTCTACGCGTTCTCCAACTACCGCTCCCTGCATCCCCGGATTGTCGTAGAGATCGTCGATCTCAACACCGACCTCATCATCGACTCCGTGGAGGTAACGCCAGCATCGTAGACCGGTCGGCTGTGTGAATATCGGGGATCCGCCTCGGCGGATCCCCTTTCCTTTTCGTCGCTGATGGAATCGGAGAGCGTCCGATCCGGACCAATCCATTAGATTAGATGAAGAGGGTGATCCCGCTTTCCCGCGCCTGCTGGATGTAGGTTCCCACTGCTCCGTACTCATCGATGAGGTCTTCCCGAAGGGTTTCACGGCCGATCCCCATGATCTCCATCGTCATCTCGCACGCAATCACTCGGCCGCCAAGCTCTTTGTAATCGGAAAGCAGCCGCTCCAGGGAGGCCACGCGCGCTTTCCTCATCCGGGCCAAAATCATCCGTTTGCCGATCCCCAGGAGGTTCCTTGACGACAGCTTGCCCCGCACGAGACCTCCGCGCATGAACCGCTCCAACCCCCAGAACGTGGCGAAGATCGTTGCATCCATCCCCATCGCCAGGGCGCCGTTTCCCAAGATGAGCGCGCTCATCACCTTGTCGAAGTCCCCGCTGTGGAGGATGAGTGTCATTCGGTCGGACGGTGTTTTCGTCATGATCGAACCTCGCTTCCCGCTACAGGCGAATTCGAAGCGCCCAGTCTGTGTCGGTTCCCTCATCCGCCTCGACGGTGAGGCCGAGAGCCCGCGCCGCCATCGGGATCTCCTTCCGTGACGCCGCATGCGTCCCGTAGACAACGATCAGATCGCCCGGACTCCCTTTCCGCACGGCTTTGCGAACCTCGACCAGCGGAACGGGACAGGTCTCTCCCCGGCAATCCACAATCATCTCGCGTTCCACCTGATTCATGATGTCCCTCCCGTTCCGGGCTCCGTTCCGGCAAAGGAGACGATGACCTCGTCCACGTCCCACAGCGGTTCGATCTTCTCTTTGACTTCCTCGCGAAGATTGGCCGCGAACTGGTGTTCGGCGGGAAGTGCAAGCTCGACTGTGACGACCCCATCCTCCAAGGAGATCGACGTCACAAGGTCGGTCCGCACAAGGTCGAGCCCGGCCATCGGGTTCATCACCCGCTTCAGACGTTTGCGCAGGATCTCCAACGTTGTCGGAATCCGTTCCTTGATCAAGCCATGGCGCTCCTCGTAGTTCTGAATCGCCGCACGCAGCCCGTCCACGGCAAGCACCGAGCAATGCGCCTTGAGCGCAGGCAGCCCGCCTAACTCATCGGCGGCCTGCTGCCAACTGATCTCCTTGGCCTCGTCCAGGGTCTTGCCCTTGGCCGGTTCGGTGATGATCGACCCGGTCGCGATGTTCGAAGCACACCCATACGACTCGAAGGAGATCTCCGAGATGCGCTTCGACTCCTCGTCCACCTTGATGTAGACCGCAACCATGTCCCCACACGCGGGACTGCCCTCCATCGCTTTGGCATCGGCATCTTCCATCCTTCCGACGTTTCTCGGGTTCCGGAAGTGCTCCATGACCTTCTCGCTATACGGAATCTTCATCATCCTCTCCCTTCCCCAGCGGGCTGATCCGCCGCAACTCGCCGACCACCTCACCGATCGCCCCGGCAAGCGATGCGACCGCTTCTTCCGTGTTGAAACGTCCCAGAGTCAAACGAACCGAGCCGTGCGCACGTTCGTGGTCGCCCCCCATCGCGAGAATCACATGACTTGCCTCGAGCGATCGGCTGAAACACGCCGATCCCGTGCTCACGGCAAACCCTCGCAGGTCAAGGTGAAGCAGGAGCGATTCGCCCTCGACGAACCGGAACGAGACGTTTGCGTTGTCGGGAGCGCGTAGGTCCGAAGAACCGTTGAGACGGCTGTGCGGGATCTTGAGGAGGGCATCGATCGCTTGATCCCGCAGCAAACGGAAATGCTGCGTCTCGTCGTCACTTGCCAGCCTAACCGCGGCAGCAAATCCGACGGCCGAAGCGATGTTCTCAGCCCCCGGGCGCAGATCATGCTCTTGGAACCCACCCTCGAGGATCTTCCTGATCTTCGTTCCCTCGCGCACATACAAGCCGCCGATGCCCATCGGGCCGTGGATCCGATGGGGCGAGATCGTTGCCAAGTCGATCGGAACGGCCGCTACATCGATCGGCACGCGGGGGTGGGCATGGCTGGCATCGGTGTGAAACAGGACGCCGGCCTCCCGGCAGATCTCTGCGATCTCGTCAATCGGTTGCAGAGAACCGATCTCCTGATTCACCGCTTGGATCGAGACGAGCACGGTGTCCTTGCGTATCGAACGACGGACGGCTTCCGGATCGACTCTTCCGGCGTGATCCACGGGGACGTAGGTAACGGATACGCCCTCGCGCTCCAACGCTCG
>CAZKPU010000106.1:0-7702 GCA_964554715.1 uncultured Thermotogae bacterium
TGATCCACAGATACCCTTGCTCATCCACATGCGTGATCATCAAGCCGATCTCGTCCACGTGTCCGGCAAGCATGATCCGCGGGTCGGCTCCCTCATTGACCACAGCGAATGAGTTGCCGTGTGTATCCACCCACGTGCGGTCGGCGAACCCCCCGGCCTCGGCACGCCACGCTCTGGCTGCCGGTTGCTCTCGTCCGGTCGGACATGCTTCATCCATCAGCCGCTTGAGGAAAGACAGTCGTTCTTGGTTCATCAAGCCTCCTTCCCTTGCCACAGGGACCGACAGTCTACCGACGGCAAGGGCGTTCGTCGAGGAGGGGGGATGCAACCGAAGTATCCTGTTCGTATAATGACGGCGCGCAGTTACGGTGAACTCATGACCCCCAATGAACCTGTGACACACAACGAGAATCTGCGTATCCACGATCACCCTATTCTGTCTTGCCGATCATCCGATGGGTCCGATCCGTCAACGTCTCTCGATGCGACCATCTTCTGGAACCGCGCGCCTTTCAGCGCAAGGACGGGCGAGATGCTGTCATCGGCGTTGTTTGCTCACAGGATTCGAACGTTCGGACATCATCACCGCGACGGTGCTCCCCAGGGGATCTACTGCGCGAACGGACAGTGTGCTCAGTGTCTGGTGATCGTCGATGGGAAACCCGTGAAAGCCTGTATGACTCCGGTTCGCAACGGGATGCAGGTTCAGCCCGTCGACGGCTTGCCTGAGCTGCCCGAAACCGCCGCAGCGAAGATCTCTTCGGAAACGCCCACCGTTCGTGTTCCGGTGTTGATCATCGGCGGCGGCCCAGCCGGGATGTCCGCGGGGCTCAGCCTTGCAGACTACGGCGTCGAATGTCTGCTCGTCGATGACAAACAGCAGCTTGGTGGCAAGCTTGTGCTCCAGACCCATCGCTTCTTCGGATCATCGGATGCTGTCTACGCCGGAACGCGCGGGATCGATATCGCGACCCGGCTCGAATCGGAAGTTCTCAACCGTTCTTCGATCAAGGTGTGGCTCAACTCGACGGTCGTCGCCGTGTTCAGTGACGGCAAGGTTGGTGTGCTGCAAGACGGCGACCGCTATGCGCTGATCCAGCCGGATGTTCTGTTGGTTGCCTCCGGAGCGAGGGAGAAGTCGCTTGCCTTCCCGGGAAACACCCTCCCAGGCGTGTACGGAGCCGGTGCGTTTCAGACTCTGGTCAACCGCGATTTGGTCCGGGCGGCGGAGCGGCTGTTCATCGTCGGCGGAGGAAACGTCGGACTCATCGCCGGCTACCATGCACTTCAGGCGGGGATCGAAGTCGTCGGTCTGGTGGAGGCCATGTCCGCGTGTGGCGGCTACAAGGTTCACCGCGACAAGCTCATCCGCTTCGGCGTTCCCCTTTGGACGTCGCACACGGTCGTCTCGGCAAACGGAATCGACAAGGTGGAATCGGTGACGATTGCCGCCGTTGATGAGCGCTTCCGTCCGGTGGAAGGAACAGAGCGTTCGTTTGCGTGTGACACGGTTCTCATCGCCGTCGGGCTTGATCCGGTGGACGAGTTCTACCGGCAGGCCAGGGCTTTCGACCTCCCTGTGTTCGCCGCCGGAGATGCGGAGGAGATCGCGGAGGCCTCGGCAGCGATGTTCTCGGGAAAGATCAAGGGAATGGAAATCGCCCGCACCCTCGGGAGAGAACAGCGTTCCGTCCCCGCCGAATGGGAGAGAACAGCGAAGATCCTCAAGTCCCCTCCCGGCACCACCTCGCCACGTCCGCTGCCGGAAGTATCGCCCGGTGCGGTGATCCCCGTTTTCCATTGCACGCAGGAAATTCCATGCAATCCATGCGCATCGGTTTGCCCGCAGGGGCTGATCGAGATCGACTCCGATGACATTCGATCCCTCCCGCGGTTCCTCGCAGAAGAGAAGCAGAAGACCTGCATCGGCTGTGAGCAATGCGTCGCGATCTGCCCGGGCCTGGCGATTTCGCTTGTCGATGCAAGGAAGGACCCCGAGAAACCGATGGTCACGATCCCCTACGAGTTCACGGAATCCTCGCTTTCCGTGGGAGATATCGTCACACTTCTCGATACGGAAGGGACCGTTCTTGGCGAACGACCGGTCGAAGACATCCGTCGCATCCAACGAAACGATCGGACAGCGTTGGTCAAGGTTCGCGCGCCCGCAGCTTGGGCGGCGAAGATCGCCGGAATACGCGTTCAACAACCTTGGGTCGGTGAGCCGCTCGACGAGGCCGTCAGCCGCATCACCGATGACACGATCGTTTGCCGATGTGAGCGGGTCACCGCCGGGGAGATCCGCACACTCATCCGCGCCGGGTACCGCGATCTCAACGAGATCAAGGCCGTCACGCGCGCCGGCATGGGCGCATGCGGCGGCAAGACGTGCACACCGATGATCCTGCGCCTGTTCCGCGACGAAGGCGTTCCGATCGATGAGATCACACCGAACGTTGTGCGTCCGCTGTTTGTCGAAGTTCCGTTCGGGACGTTCGCCGGGCAACCTCCGGAAAGCGAGGTCCTGTGAGCACGGAGCGTAGATACGACGCCATCGTGATCGGCGCGGGCAGCGTGGGCGCTCCGGCGGCGATGGCGATGGCAACGGCAGGGCTGCACGTACTCGTTCTCGATCAGTTTGCCAGTCAGGGACAGGGCTCAAACAAGGCGGCGATCGGCGGCATCCGGGCCACGCACTCCGATCCCGCCAAGATCCGTCTCTGCAAGAGAACCCTGGAGATCGTCTCCACGTGGGAGGAGACGCACGGGCACAACATCGAGTGGAAGCAGGGCGGCTATACATTCGTCGCCTACCGGGACGAAGAGGAAGCCACTCTCAAAGAACTTCTCAAAGTCCAGAGGAACTACGGTCTCAACATCGACTGGTACAATGCGGAAGCGTTCCGGCGTATTGTCCCCGATGTCGTACCATCCGGCCTTCGAGGAGGCACGTTCTCCCCCGAAGACGGACACTGCTCCACGCTTCTTGCCGGTCATGCATTCTACGAT
This sequence comes from uncultured Thermotogae bacterium, assembly GCA_964554715.1. Classification (GTDB taxonomy): domain Bacteria; phylum Bipolaricaulota; class Bipolaricaulia; order UBA7950; family UBA9294; genus RXOA01. The sequence continues at coordinate 3,010 of CAZKPU010000106.1, forward strand.
GCCGCAAGAAAAGCGGGAGCGTTGTTCCGGTTCGGCGAGAAGGTGATCGGAATCGATGTCCGGAACGGATCAGTCCGTGGCGTCCATACACCGAACGGAACCTATCGCGCGCCCGTCGTTGTGAACGCCGCAGGCCCTTGGGCGCGTGAGGTCGGACACCTTGTGGGCCATGATCATCCGGTGACTCCCGACTCCCATGAGGGCGGGATCACCGAGCCGGTTGCACCGTTTCTGGATCCGATGGTCGTCGACATTAGTCCGGGTCCAGGATCCTCCAACTACTACTTCTTCCAGCTCGCGACCGGGCAGGTCGTTTTCTGCATCACCCCGTCCCCGTTGACTCCGGGCGAAGATCGGCGCGAGACGAGCACCTTCCTGCCGATGGTGGCCCGGAGGATGGTTCGGTTGATGCCCCGGCTGGCAAATCTGCGCATCCGGCGCACTTGGCGCGGTCTCTATCCGATGACCCCGGACGGCTCCCCGCTGATCGGATGGTCCCGCGACATCGAAGGATACCTGATGGCGATCGGGATGTGTGGGCAAGGGTTCATGCTCGGACTGGGCGTGGGCGAACTCCTCGCACGGATGGTGTCCGCTCCGCACGCGACCCCCTGTGAAGACGATCAGCAGATCCTGAGCATCCTTTCCCCGTACAGGGAATTCGCCTCCACTGAGCTGCTCAAGTAGCCTAGCACGGACGGTTCCCGCTTCCTTTCCGAAATTGCCCCCGGTCGGATTGCGACCTATAGTCGTTCCAAGCGAGGCCCCATAGAGCCGGAGCTTCGCCTGGAAGGAGTCCGCAATGCTTTGGCTGGCCGTTCTGCGTTGGCTGCTTGTTGTCGTGTTCGCTGCTCCGCTCGGTGCGTTCATCGTCCACTACCTGACCAGCCATCCGCTGCGGATGAGCCTTCATCTATGGTTGGCGGCGTGCAGCCTCGCCGGCAGCGTTTCCGTTCTTGTGTCGATGTTTTCCGGGTGGCAGCTCGGAGCCGCAGCGGCTGCCACGGTGGTGTTGGTGATCGCCGGATATGTGCTTGCCGCGAGACGGGTTCTGGGGCGGGGGGACCCACGGCATGTCCCGGCTCTCACACGCTCTCCGACGGACCCGGGCGACGGCCACACGGCGGTGATCTACTTCACGCACGGCGAGCCCCAAACCTACGATCCGATCGGTTGGATCAACCAGTTCCGGGAGTTCGACGAGCAACGAATCCGCTTCGTACCCTTCGCCGCTCGCCCTTTCTTCTTGTACAAGCTGAGGGCGGCATACCTGAAGGTCGGAGCCAGTCAGCACCGCCGGATCCACTCGGAGATGCTGGCGAGCCTGGAGAGTGCGTTCCGCAGCCAGGGAGACAGTCAGACGAGATTCTATCTCTCCTTCCTCGATGACGAACCGCGCCCGGATGCTGCTGTCATCCGGGCTCTCAACGAGGGTGCCGGCAGGATCGTTCTCGCCGAGGTCTTTCTGACCCTCTCCAATCACACCGCCGAAGGAGAGCATCTCGTCGATGCTTTGCGTGTGAAAGAGACCTTCGCGGTTCAGGTCGCAAGAACGGGCCCGCTTTGGGACTCCGTCTCGCTGCGTAGGATGTTTGTTGTCCGCGCCAACGCCCACCTCGCCGGTATCGATAAACGTCACGTCGGCGTTCTTCTTGTGGGGCATGGACAGCCCGACGAATGGGATGTCGAGTGGGGAACGGAGACCACACAGGAAATCGCGTTTCGCCAGGCGGTCGTCCGGATGCTCGTCGAAGATGGATTCCGCGCCGATTTGGTCGATCTTGCCTGGATGGAGTTCAAGGAACCTCACCCCGCCGAGCAGGTCGAGACTTTTGTGCAGCGTGGAGCCAAACGCGTTCTGTACTTCTCTGCGGCGATCAGCGCCGACTCGATCCACAGCCAGTTCGACGTTCCCGAACTCGTATCCGGGGCACGGATTCCGCCCACGATCGATCTTGTCAACCTCGGCGCGTGGAACAACGATCCGCTTGTGATTCAGGCGATCAAGGAGCGGATCGAGGAGCAGATGACGTCATGAACCGGCAACTCCAGCCGCTCGCACGTTGCCGTAAGGAACGTCGTTGACCGTCGCCGGCATCCTCCTTGCCGTCGCGGGAGGGTATCTTGTCGGCTCCATCTCGTTTGCGGCGCTGATCGCGCGCATCCTCGGACGGGGAACTCCTTTGTCGCAGATCCACCTGCCGGTTCCTGGAACCGAGCAAGCCCTGTCGTCGAATGCGGTCAGCGCAACTGCGGTACGGCTTCAATACGGTGCTCGATACGGGTGTCTGACCAGCGTGCTGGACATGGCCAAGGCCGCGGCGATCACCCTCGCGTTCAAGCAGATTGCTCCCGGACAACCGTTGTTCCTGATCGCGTCAGGGATGACCGTCGTCGGGCACATCTGGCCGCTCTACCTGAGGTTTCGAGGTGGGCGGGGTCAATCGCCGATCATCGGCAGCCTGTTTGTCATCGATTGGCCGGCAGCGTTGATCGTCTTCCCAGCGGCCCAGGTCCTGGGGATACTGACCCGAACCCGTCCGTATACGGCGCGGTTCGGCCCCGAACTCTTGCTGGCGGCATGGTTCTGGTATCGGTTCGCCAGCGTGCCTCATGTGCTGTTTGCCGTCGGTCTCCTGTTGATTCGAGTGATTGCGATGCGGCGCGAACTCCGTCAGTTCCACCAGCTGCGAAAGCAGGGGCATCTCCACTCGCTGGCCGACGAATTCGCGTTCCTAGATGGATCCCCTCGGCTTCGGCGATGCGTGGACCGTCTTACCCGCCGGCGGAGTTCGAAACAGGACTCGGATCCGGCAAGAGACTGATCGTCCCTCGATTTCCATCGACTGTGACCCACGAGCCGTCCGGAATCCGATTCGCGTGAACCACGGAGACCACAGCCGGAATCCCGCGCTCACGCGCGACAATCGCGCTGTGAGAAAGCATCCCCCCGGACTGGGCGATAATCGCTGATGCTTTGTCCAGAAGAGGCATCCACCCTATGTCCGAGTGAGGAATGACAAGGACATCCTCCGGCCGGACGCGGTCGAACTCCTCGACACTGCGAACCACGCGCGCCGGCCCTTCGTAGAACCCACGGGATGCGGGAACGCCGATCAACACGCTCTCCTTGGAGACATCCGCGCGGAATTCGGGGATCTGGCCTCCGTACACGACCTCCGGGAGCTCAGCGTCCGCAGCCATCTGCAGCTCGCGCCGACGGCTGTCAACCCGCCGGCGGGCAACCCCGACCACGAGCCCACCTTCCAGAGCCTCGCGGATCTCGGCGTAGGTCAGTAAGAAGATAGCGGTTTGCGATTCCAGGATCCCGTCGCGAACAAGCCTCGTGCCCAACTCGAGAAAGCAGCGGCGCAACAGCGCGTGCCCCCTACTGAACAGGGCTCCGACTCGATCCCGGTCCGATCGAGCGCGAAGCTCCCTCTCGACCAGGCGACGAACACCTCGGGGCTTCCCGACCGCCCTGCCTGCAGCATCCTCTCGTTCCGCGTGGGGTGTCGCTGCCGCGCCGGCGGCCAAGATGTTTAAGACCAGGGACGGGTTCTCTCCCCACGTTTCCGCCGAGAAGTCGTTGCCCCGATCGCTCAGGTATCCGAACCGCTGGAGAAAGCCATCGAACATCGCGCAAAACTCCTCCGCAGCAGGTTCTTCCACCGCCGACGGGTCTTCCACGACTCGGATCTTCTCTCGGATCCCTTCCGGAAGCGCCATAAACATCGTTCGCAGCGTGGCCAAATGTCCCGATGGATCCGTTGCCACGTCGATCGTGCCTGCTCCAAGACCCTCCAGCTGCTCTTCCGGGATGTTCCTTCTCGACAATCCATGCACCACAAATCGATGGATCGCCGCGTGGCGCAACATCGAAACGATCCGGTCGTACGCAATCTCTTTCATCAGATGAAGCAAGCGCTCCAGTTGCTCAACGGTCGTGCCTCCAGCTCGGGCTTCATCCGCCAAGACGCGAAGCTGTTGCTCGACCAGGGGGAGCCGCCTTGCGAAGATCCGCCGGAATCGGGCGTGACGAGCCATGAATCGAACCATGCGGACACTGTGACGTACAACCCTGATTGTCACCCACCGACCGCGTCTTCTCGGCTCGCCTTGGTCGCCGAACCCCATCATCGCTTCGAGCACGTCGCGCCGGAGTCCGGCCTGTACGAAGAGATCGCCCATTCGTCCCATGTTGAAGTACGCACGACAGCCGATCCTTCTCGCAAGTTGGGACGGCTCGATCGCGATCGGACCGATGATCTCCTCGAGCAGACTCAGCCAGGCTCCGTTGACCATCGGAACGTTCACCGACCACACCAACGGCATGATCAGTCCCGGGAGAAACTCCCTGGAGATTCTGTTGGAGTAGACATCCGGGCTCTGCAGCGTGCTGATCGGGCGCAGCTGGAGCCAGAAGAGTCCTGTGCCGTCAAACGCCCATTCGAGATCGATCGTGAGCCAAATTACCGTTTCCCACTGCCTCGTCGCATCGGCAACCCGACGCAAGACTCTCGCGTCAACGACGCCTCCTTCGGTCTTGGGAGTAGCGTCCGGAGCGACAATCCAGCGTTCGGGCGACACGGCGCCGCTCGTCAACGCCTCGCTCGTCCCGGCGACCGCTTCGATCACCACCTCGTCCGCACCTGTGACAGGGTTGCGGCTGAAGGCGATGCCTGATGCTTCC
>CAZKPU010000107.1:0-7701 GCA_964554715.1 uncultured Thermotogae bacterium
GCCTCCTTGGTCATGACTCACGATCAGACTAGCCATACAGCGCGACGGAAGGCAAAACTGTGTTCCATGGGGGAAACATGAGCAAGTTGACGAGGCAATGGCGGCATCGTAGCCTTTCGACGCATGTCGGAAGGTTACGATGTGTGAATCGGATACCGAAACGGTGCGTTGCCGCTGGGAGGCCGGATGCAGAAACTTCTTGAATCGATCGCCGCAGGCGCGTCTTCGTGGATCGAGCTGCGGTACCACCAGAGGACCCGGCTGAGGATCGCGATGCGGGCAGGGATCCTAGAGGAGTCATCGAGTGTGCTCACCGCAGGGGTTGGCGTGCGTGCACTGGTCAACGGTGTGTTTGGCTTTGCCAGCACGACGGAGATGACCCCGGAAGGGATCCGCGCCGCGGTTTCCGTGGCCCAGGCTGCAGCCCGAGCCACAGCAACCCGAAAAGAGAAACGGATCCAAGGATTGGCGGATGCGCACTTGGCGCAAGGTGTATTCCCGGTGGACACCAAGGACCCTCTCGATCAGCACTCATTGGAGGAGAAGCTGGAACTCGTAGGGCGAATCGACGCGCGTGTCCGCGGCGGATCGGATCGCATCGTGTCGTCCTCGGTGGGGTACGAAGAGATCCAAGACAAGAAGATTATCGTCACCAGCGATGGTGCTTCGGCGTGCGTGTTCGATGCCAAGCCGGAGTTCCGGGTCTTCGCGGTTGCGGAACGCGAGAAGGATCAAACGATGGGACGCGCGAGCGCGGGCGTGACGGGGGGATGGTCGGATCTCTTCAGCCGGCGGTCGGCGGAAGAGATGGCGGATGAAGCCGTGAAACTGGCCGTAGATCAGCTATCGGCAAGGCCGCCGGATGGCGGGACGTCTGTGGTTGTGTTGGACCCCGAGCTGGTCGGACTACTCAGCCACGAAGCGGTCGGCCACACGGTGGAAGCCGATATTGTCCTTGGCGGCGCCGTAACGGCGGGGAAGATCGGAAGCCGGGTTGGCTCCGAGTTGGTGACCCTCTGTGACAGCGGTGCGACCGAAGACGCGCCGTTTGCGGTGGGAACGCTGCCGGTGGATGACGAGGGTGTTCTGACGCGTCGAACCGTCATCATAGAGAGAGGAATTCTGCGAAGTTTCTTGCACAATCGAGAAAGCGCGGCTCATTTCGGTGTCGAGCCGACCGGGAATGCACGAGCGTTCACGTACGGTGACGACCCGATCATCCGGATGCGCAACACGTACATCGAATCCGGCGACACGCCCGTGGAGGAGGTCATCGGCGGAGTGGATGAAGGATTCCTCTTGCGGGGGCTGGGATTCGGTGGGCAAGCGGATTCCAACGGGGAGTTCATGTTCGGCGTTCGAGAAGGTTATGTCATCCGTAACGGCAGACCGGGCGAGCTGATTCGCGGAGCGACTGTTTCCGGGAACGCATTCGATGTACTGAAATCGGTGGATGCCGTGGGCGAGGACTTCATGTGGGACAACGCATCCGGCTATTGCGGCAAGGGACAACCGGCCAAGGTGGCGTCAGGGGGACCCCACCTGCGGTGCCGCGCGACGATCGGAGGACGGCAGAATTGAGCGCGCAAGAGAGCACGAAGCTTGCCGAGATCCTGGATCTGTGTCGGCAGACGGTTCGTCGGGTCGAGCGACTCGGAGCCGATGCGGCGGAGGTGTACGGCGAGCAGACACGGTCGTTGTCTTCGACGGTGGAGAAGCATGACTTGCAGATCTCACGGAGCCAGATGGAGTCATCGTTCGGAATCCGCGCATGGATCGGCGGCAGGGTCGGCTTTGCCAGCACGAACAACGCGGAGCGGCTGGACGAAGCCGGTGCCGATGCGGTAACCCTTGCCAAGGCATCTCCGGATGACCCGAACAACCAGGCTCCCTGTCCGAGAGACATTGAACCGATCCGGGACATCTACGATGCCTGCGCCGAGCGATTTACGATGGAGGATGCGGTTGCAGAGGCGGTTCGAATGGTGGAAGCGGCGGGGAATGTCGACAAGCGTGTCGTTCTTGGCGATGCAGCGTTCTCCGCCGATGTGTACGCACGAGCGATCGCGACGAGCCGCGGCGTGGAGGCGGGCGAGCGAGGAAGTCTGTTTAGCTACTACGCGCTAGCGACCGCAGTCGATGGGGAGGAGATCTCGAGCTTCGACTTCCAATTCGGCGCCAGCCGCTCGGTGGACGGAGTGGACGTATCGCCGGTGGTGCGACGTGCCTGCGAGAACGCGCTGGGCTCCCTGGGAGCGGCAAAGGGAGAGAGTTTCATCGGCGATGTGCTGCTCACCCCCAATGCAGTGCAGGAATTGCTTGTCCCGCTGATCCTGTTCCAAACAAGCGCTCGGAACGCCGTTCGCGGGATGAGCCGGTGGGGAGAGTCACTGGGCGAACGCCTAACCTCCCCCGGACTGTCGATTGTCGATCGCGGCAGGTTGGCCGGCGGGGTGGCGACGGGGGCGTTCGATCGGGAAGGAATGCCCCATGAGGACTGCACGATCCTCTCCGAGGGGCGGCTGGTCTCGCTGCTTCACAACACGTATACCGCTCGCGCGCTCAAGGTCGCGAATACGGGGCATGCCAGCGGATCGTCTCGGTCGGTGCCGGGGGTCGGGCCGACAAACCTGGAGATGCTTCCCGGAGATGTGGGACGGGAGGAGCTGATCGGCGACACGCGTGAGGGCATCTTGGTGACACGCTATTCGGGGAACGTCGATCCGGTGTCGGGAGATTTCTCCGGAGTGGCCAAAGGTGCGTACCTTGTCCGCAACGGGAGACTCGACCGCCCCGTTTCGGGGACTCTGATTGCGGGAAACGTGTTCGATGCGTTGCAGCGGATCACAGGGGTCAGCCGGGAGCGAGACTTTCTGTTCAACCTGATCCTGCCGACGATCCGAATCGCTGAAATCTCCATCACTGCCGGGGTCGGATAGAGCGGAGGCACGAGAAGGATGCCGGAACATAGTGCGCTACGGAATTGGTTGCGAAGCCGGGTCAAGAACGGCGAGGACGATCATCCGTATCGAGCCTTGCTCAACGAGTTCGAGCAGTTCTTTCGCTACGTGTTCAACGGATCGTTGGATGGGATCAGCATCCTGGATCTGGAGTACTCCATCCTTGAGGTCAATGACACGATGCGCAGATGGTACGCGCACAAGGGGCCGTTGGCCGGACAGAAGTGCTACAGGGCCTATCACGATCAAGCCGAGCCTTGTCACGATTGTCCCACTCGGATTGCGATCGAAACGGGGCGTCCGCAGGTCGGGTCGGTTCCCTATGACGGTCCCAGGCACATGATCGGCCAGCAGGAGCTGTCGGTATTCCCGTTGTTCGATGACGCCGGCAACGTCTTCGGCCTCATCGAGTACGTCCGTGATGTCACGGCGCTCAAGAGTGAAGAGCTTGCGATCGAGAATCTGAAGAAGCGCCTCCAGTTTCAGCATCAGACACTGCAGGAGCAGGAAATCGCACTCAAGGTGCTGATGAAGCAAGGGGAAATCGACGAGCGCCGGGCTCTGAGCGAGGTGTCGGGGAACATCTGCACGCTTGTCCTGCCTCTTCTGCACAGGATTCAAGAGCGGGAAGGCGATCCGGAGCTCCGGAAGGAGCTGGTCGAGCTTGAGTCGCGGTTGGGAGAGATCCGTAGTTCGTTCTGTGGACGCCTTGCAGCGGATGGGCGTCTCTCGCCGCGGGAGATCGAGATCGCCGACATGATCCGATCGGGCAAGAAGACGAGCGAGATCGCGAAAACGCTGGGCATTTCTGTGAAAGGTGTCGACTTTCACCGCATGAACATCCGCAAGAAACTGGGGATTACGCATTCGAAGGAGCATCTCCGATCTTTCCTTATGCGTGTCTGGGGATACTAGGAAACTACGAGGCGAACCCCCAGCGCCAGCCGTGATTTCTTCGAGAACCGCAGTGGCGTGTCTACGCTCTCCGAGAATCCAGACCAACAGGAGTTCAAGGAGGAGCCGATGAGCGCATACGATGCATTGCTGCAGCCGATCAAGATCGGCAGCAAGACGGTCCCCAACCGCTTCGCGATCAACGCGATGGAACACTGTGATTCCGATGAGAACGGGAATCCCTCGGAGCGTACGTACGAGCGGTACCGCAAGCTGTTCGAGGGGGGCGCGGGTCTGATCGATCTCGAAGCGATCACCGTATCCTACGAATCTCGCAGCCGACTGACGCAGTTGTCGGTGATGCCGCATAATCAGAAGGCGTTGGAGACGTTCACGAAGGAGATGAAGAAGATCAACTCCGACAACGTGTTCGTCTGGCAGCTCACGCATTCGGGTGAGATCAGCCATCCCGATTTCTCGAAGCGTGTGTGTGTGAAGCCGCTTCCCGGGTTCGGCGGCGAGCTACTCACCGAGCGGGACATCGAGAAGATCATGGATCAATTCGTGCTCGGCGCGAAGATCGCACATGACAGCGGCGCTGACGGCGTGGAATACAAACTGTGCCATGGCTACTTGATGTCGCAGGTGCTGCGTCCCTACAACGATCGCGATTGGAAGTACGGAGGTTCGTTCGAGAACCGCACCCGGATGGCCTATGAGGTCTACGAGCGGATCCGCAAGGAGATCAAGGACCCCGAGTTCATCATCGGATCGAAGGTTTCAGTCTGGGAGGGGTTCCCCGGCGGGCAAGGCTCGGCCGGACCGGACTCGCCGGTGATGGACATCAGCGAGTCGCTCGAACTGATCAAAGGAATCGAAGAGCGGGGCGCCAACTTCATCCTCGTTTCAGCCGGCTGCCCGTCGATCACGCTGGCCTTGTCTCAGCCGGATCGCGCGATTCCGGATGACGCGTACCTGCACTTCACGTTCCAGAAAGCCGTGAAGGATGTGGTTAAGCCGGAAACGGTCGTGATCGGCTCGGCCTACTCCGTGTTGCGAGACGGGAACAACCAGCTTCAGGCCCGCAACAAGGAGGAAAGCAGCCTGTTCTACTGGGGCGACAAGAACATCCGGGACGGCGTGACCGACATGATCGCGCTCGGACGGCAGTCGATCGCTGACGGAACGGTACCTGCGAAGCTCGCCGAAGGACGCGAGAAGGAGATCAAGTGGTGCACGTCGTGCGACAACTGCATCGAGTTCCTCATCCGCCAGGAGAACGTGGGGTGTGCGACGTATGATCGGCGGTTCACCGACCGGCTGCGGGCGATCCGGGAGAAGGAAGGGAAGCTGGGAGCGAAGCGAACCTAGATTCGCAGAGCCGGCGCAATCTGCGGATCGCCTGTAGGCGGCAAGCCGGATCGGGAGGGACGCATCGGAAGCGGCCGTGGAGCTTTGCTGCGTCTCTTCGCGGAAGGGATATTGAACGGGACGGACTCCGTTTGGAGTTCGTCCCGTCTTCTTTTCGGGGAACCGTTTGAGGCAGTGGCTCGATCGCCGCTGCGGGTGGGCAAGCCGGCACCCGCAGGATCGAGATGAGATCTGGGGTGCGAGAGGACTAGCCAAGCATACGATCCGCCTTCTCGATCCATCGGCTCACTTCGATCTGTTGAGGACATCGCGATTCGCAAAGGCGGCAGCCGATGCACGCTTCTCCGCGCCGGGAAGCGGGAAGAAGGTGGTAGTGACGGCGTGCGCGATCGGGATCGTCGTACATGATGGCAGCGTTGAACATCTCGAAGATCCGCGGGATGGCGACGTCGGTAGGACAGGGAAGACAATACCCGCAAGACGTGCAGGGAACCGGGGCAAGCAGCCGATACGCTCGGCGGATCCGATCGAACGCCTGCCGATCCGAGGGGCGGAGACCTCCGGGTGAAGACGTGGCTGCTGTCTCAAGGTTCTGTTGGACTTGGAGGAGGTTGCTCATCCCGGAAAGAACGAGCGACACCTCAGGTTGATCCCACAGCCAGCGGAGCGCCCAGTCCGCGGGACGGCGCTGTTCGGACAGCGTTTGCCACGCCGGCTGAACGTCGGGTGGAGGGAGCTTTGCGAGCTGCCCGCCGCGGAGCGGCTCCATGATCACGATTCCCAGCCCTCTGTCCGCGGCGGCTCGTAGCCCGGCGGCGCCTGCTTGATGGTCGATGTCCATGTAGTTGTACTGGATCTGGCAGAAGGTCCAGCCGTCGTAGGCGTCGAGAATCTCCAAGAACAGATCAAGCCGGTCATGAAAGGAGAAGCCGAGATGCCCGATCCTTCCTTGCGCGATCTGGCGCTCGGCCCAGGAGATCGCCTTGACTGCGGTCATACGGTTCCAGCGTTCGCGGTTCAGGCCGTGGAGCAGATAGAAATCGACGGATTCCGTGCCGAGCCGGCGAAGCTGCTCGTCAAACACACGATCCAGATCGCTGGCCTCTTCGATCAACCAACACGGCAGCTTGGTGGCAAGGCGAACACGGTGGCGATATCCGTCTTGAAGCGCCTGTCCCACGACGGATTCGCTTCGGCCTCCATGGTAGGGGTAGGCGGTGTCGACGTAGTTGACTCCTGCATCGAACGCAACGCGCATGATGTGAACCGCCTCGTCAGTGTCGATCTGCGATGGATCGGAGCCGTCGCCAAGAAGCGGCAGACGCATCGCGCCGAATCCGAGCGCGGATGGCTTCCAGTGAAGAGAGCCGAATGAGCGGTACTGCAAAGGTCCTCCTGTCTCCATGGGCTTCACAGATCGTCCATCTGCCCAACGCATTCGTCAACCCCACGTCTTGTGGAGCGAACGGCTCGGAGAGGCGAACGAAGCGACGTGACTGCGGAAGCGGCCGAGGAACGCACGAAGCGAAGCAGCGGCCGCTTCGCTTCGTGTCCTGCATCGCGCGCCTGCCCGTGTCTTGAGACGGTTCCGGCGTTGCGTATACTCTCAATTTGTGCCAAGGAGGCCATCAACGTGAAGAACTAGCCCTTTCCAGCCATCCGGATCGACGACCACGCGGTTTCTCAGCGGTAGACGGATTCGGATCCTTGATCGGGTGTTCTTCTTCTACGTAGACAACGCCTTGCCGATTCCCCCATCCGATGGATCCGATCTGTATCCCGATGATGAAGCGATGCGGTCACGGGACTCATCGACAACCTTAAGAAGGAGTCGGACGTGCCATCCTTGACATTCAAAGGTGTTTCGTTTTCCTACGATGGATCGACAGAGGGTCTGCTCTCCGGGCTCGACTTCGGCGTATCAGCCGGCTGGACCGGTGTTCTCGGCCGTAACGGTGCCGGCAAGACAACGCTTCTTCAACTCGCGTGCGGTGAACTTCAGCCGAGGCAAGGAGCCGTGTACGCTCCTTCGTTGGCGGTGTACTGTCCGCAACGAACGGATGAACCGATGGTTCGATTCGGCGAATTTCTCCGCGATACGAGCGGAGGCGCGTACCGGCTGCGGGGCCGCCTCGGAATCGAGGAGGATTGGCAGCGGCGCTGGGCGAGTTTGAGCCATGGCGAACGGAAGAGAGCGCAGATCGGTACCGCGTTATGGCTTGAGCCGGATCTGCTGGCGATCGATGAGCCGACCAACCACCTGGATTGCGTTGCCGGCCGAATGATCCGGGAAGCATTGGCGGCGTACTGTGGAATCGGTTTGCTGGTCAGCCATGATCGAGGCCTTCTCGATGCCTTGTGTCGGCATGTGCTGCTTGTCGAGCCGCCGTCGGTCACCCTTCGGTCCGGCGGCTACTCCACGGCGATGAACGCCAGGAAAGCGGAAGAGGGGGGGGCCGAAGAAGAGCGACGACGG
>CAZKPU010000108.1:0-7649 GCA_964554715.1 uncultured Thermotogae bacterium
GGAATGGGATTTGGCCAAAAGGCTGGCAGGATTACACCCGGAAGGTAGTAAAGACACATCTTTGTGACGGGGCGAAACGAGCTGTTGTTTCCGACAAGCGTGATGTCGGTTCCGTGGAGAGTGGTGATCACACGAAGCGGGAGATCGGAAACGATCTGCTTGGCAAGAAGCGCGGCCGCTCCGAACGGGATGGCGTAGTGGACGTGGAGGATCTCCAGCTCGTGATCTCGAGCCACTTCGGCCATCTTGGAAGCGAGAGCCAGCGTGTATGGGAAGTTCCGCAGGAGCGGGTATTCGTTGATCTCAACCTCGTGAAGCGTAACGCGCGGAGGGATCGCCCCCAGCCGAAACGGCGTTGCATAAGAGATGAACGCGATCTCGTGCCCCCGCTCGGCGAGATGCTTACCCAGCTCTGTCGCGACAACGCCGCTTCCGCCATGCGTCGCGTAGCAGGAGATGCCGATCCGCATTCCGGTCCTCCTAGAACGAACGGAACGAGAGTGTGAGAGGATCCTCGACGGCGAGATGACCGCGGATGAGAAACCCTTCGCCGTAGTGCACGCCGATCAACGATCCGTAGTGAGCCATTCTTGCCTCCATCTTTCGGTGGGTTGCGGCGGATGTGAGGTGCGTGTCAGGATCGTTCGAAGCCTCGGTGAGAAACTGCGTTTTGTAGGCGAAGATCGCTCTCATCTTCCGCTCAAACTGGGACGAGACGTCGACAATGAATGTCGGTGAGAACTCCACCCAGCCCATGTAGTAGAGCAACTGGAGAGGTCGATGCGCAGGTTCCGCTGCCGGATAGCGCGACAGGCCGGAAACGAACAAGGCGTCGTAGATGAGTCGAGAGGCACGGGTGTGGTCCGGATGGCGATCTTCCCAGTAGGGAAGAAAAACAGCCCGGGGGCGGAACCTTCTAACGGCTTCGACAATCCGCTGCTTGGCTTCGGGCGATGCGTCAAGGTTTCCGTCGGGGAGACTCAAGTTGAGACGCTGCTCGGCTCCGAGGATCGCCGTGGCAGTCTGGGATTCGGCGGCGCGGGTCTCCGCACTGCCGCGTGTCCCCATTTCCCCTCTTGTGAGATCGACGAGTGCAAGACTGTAGCCCGCTTCCTGTAGCTTGAGCAGGGTACCGCCACAACCGATCTCGATGTCATCGGGATGTGCTCCAAACGCAAGGATATCTGCCAACGTCGAAAACCCTCCCTTCAGGTCTTCTCATCGAGTGTCAGGACTCCGTGACAGTCTGAAGGCCACGGTTCCAAGTCTAGCATTCTATCGATCACCGTGGGCCCATGACGAACGAGGAGTTCGGGCAACGCCAGGATCCGCTCTTGGCGGTGACCTTTCGGCCGAAGCAAGGAGTTGAGCCGAGACACGGATGCTGGTGCGACGCCGTGCTGTGCAAGCACCGCGCGAAGAATGCGGGATTCGAGCCGCTCCAATGCGTGTTGTACGCTGCCGCGTGTCGTACCCACGGATCGTTCCAGCCCGGGATCGACACTCCGGGCCTCTTCGCTCAACGCCTCAAGAGAAGCGTCGATGGACTTGCGGCGTCGTTCCCACGCGATGCGAAGCGGATCGGGGGCAAGATGCCAGCCTGCGTCTTGAATACGGATCCCGTGGGAGATGGCCGTTTCGATCGGGACTCCCACGTCTCGGATCAGCGAGCGGTCTTCCCGTGCAAGAACGGACAGACTCAGGCGCAACAAGGCAGGCGGCTGGTCAAGCCCGAACACCGGATACAGGGTCGCTAGAGCACCATGGTATGCGATCTCCCCTGGACCGAGAACATTGACGGCTGTAGGGAACCACCAATCCGCGAGAAGCGGCCGCAGCGCAGCATCCGGCGAGAGGTCTGACGGGTGAGTCGTGAGATCGCGGAACGCCCGGGCGGGATCTGTGACACGGACTCGCCGGTTGCTCCGATCCTGGGCAAACAATCCCCCCGCTTGGCTGGATGTGAACGGTGCCGGGTACCCGGCTTTCTCCAGATTCCGGCACTGCTGCAAGAGACGATGCTTGATCTCATCGGCTTGCTCCAGTGCGGTCCGATAGAAGGTGATCGGAGGAGGCAGCACGCATGGATCAACGATCACAAGGCCATACTCCCCGAACAAACGTAGCTGGATCCTGCCATGCCAAGAGCAGAACGTATCCGTTTCAAAGGGAGAAAACAGCGGCGAGATCGCGTCCGGATTGTGGCGCCCGTCGCGGTCCGCGATCTCGTGGAAGTACCGGGAAGAAAGACGGAGCATGTCGTCCGATAGAGGGAGTGCGTCGAGACGGCGACCCTCTCCCGACCAGCGGAATCGATCCGAGGTAACGGTGCCGTCGTGATCGAGCCAGTGAACCGAGTTGACCTCACTGAGATCGTGATCTTGAGAGGCAAGCCAATAGATGGGAACCACAGGAACGCCAAGGAGATCCGCCCATTCCCTCGCCGTGCGGATCGCGGTCAGAATCTTGTACGCCGTGAACAGGGGGCCGCCGAGGATGCCGGGTTGCTGGCCGGTCTGCACACACAACGTGACAGAAGACGATAAGGCATCTACGTTGGCAAGGGTTGCTTCACCGGCACCCAACCCGAGATTCAGTTGGCGGAGTGCCGCATGAAGTGCGTCATCTCGAGCGATGCGGGCTGCGCGGCCGGGAACGCGGGAGACAGTGGGGGAAGCGTTTGTGAGGAAGCGGGTTGCCTGACTTCGCCCGGCAAGGAAGTCGCGCAGAAACGGGCGCTCCGGATAGATCTTGTCGACCGGCAGTCGCTCAAGCATCGGGCTCTCCAAGCGTTGCGGAGACCACCAGCCGCGGTGAACGGGCGGAGTACACTCTTCCATCAAGGGCCCCGGCAAGGCGGATTCTCCCGAATCCGGCGTCCTCCAGCATGGTCGTCATCTCTTCCCCGGTGTACAGACGGACGGATTCAAACGTCTCATGGCAACGTGTTCCGTTGCGGCGGACAACAACCATCTTCTCTACGCGGTTGTCGGCTGTGATACGGCGCGAAACGCTGATATGGCCGCCGTCGATATCGAATGTCTCATCAGGGACAAGCGTTGCACGCACATACGGCGGATTCATCGTGTCGATCAACGCCGCCCCCCCTGTCTTCACTGCGGCTGCAATCTCCCGGATGACCGCAGCATTCGTCCGATCCTCGACGAAGTACCCGAACGAAGAGAAAAAGGAGAGAGCAACGTCGAAACGGTCACGGATCCCGATGGCTCTCATGTCTCCGTGGATCAGCTGAACCTCCGTGGCGCTCAGGTCTTGAAGACGCTGGCGTGCCAGATCCAGGAGATCCCGGGAAAGGTCGAGTCCGGTCAAGCGCGTCAAACCGGCCTGATGAAGTGCGATCAGGTGACGTCCGGCACCGCAGGCCAGATCAAGGATCGTATGGGTCGGCTCGATCGGAAACCAGCGGAGCAGCTCACGGACGTTCATCTTGGCCTCCGCTTCGTCGCGATGGGCATAGCGTTTGGCGTAGTCGGAGCGGAACGCGTTGACATACCACGGAGCGGGTGTCATGCGATGCCGTGCTCCAGCTTGTACTGGGTCCATGTCCTCTTCAGGTGAACGAACGATTCGAAGTCGGGTTGAAGCAGAAACGGATTCGTCCTGCGTTCGTTCCCGATGGTTGAGCTGGGGGTGACCCCGTAATCGTGACCCGGAAAGACTCGAATCTGGTCGGGAAGCGTCATCAACTGCCGGTGCAACGAGCTGTATTCGGCAAGAGCATCTTGGTCGTATCCGGTCCCTCCCACCTTGCCGACAAACAGCGTATCTCCTGTGAACACAGCATCCTGGACGCGCAGGCACATCGAGTCGTGCGAGTGCCCGGGTGTATGAAGGACTTCAACGGTCAGGTCCCCGAGGGGAAGACGGCATCCATGGCAGATCCGCTTGCCGGTCACGGGGTCTGTGTCTCCGAATAGGAGCGGCTCGATCCCCAGAAGGCGACGGACGGTGTCGTTGCCGTTGGTGTGATCGATGTGCCCGTGTGTGCAGAAAACATACAGGATCTTGAGACGAAGGTTCTCGGCTGTACCGATGACGGAGCGGGGGCAAAACGAGGGATCGATGACCGCTGCGGTTGAGCGGGAGGAGTCCGCAACAACGTAGGCGAGGTTACGGTCGCCGCCAGTTCGAACCGTCTCTACGAACACCGATGACGTCTTCACGCTGATCAGTGTAGACGGCTGAACGCAGCGGTCAAGCCGAACGGAGGCGATGGGGTTGTATGTAATAACATAGATAGTATAAGATAGACGAACAAAGGACAACTGCTTGTAGAAAGGGAGGAAGAATGCAAAACGTCAAGCGCAGTCTGTGGCTCGGTGTTGTTTTGATGTCGGCTGTGATGTGTTGGGGACAAAGCGTTGTCATCAACGAGGTCGCATGGTCCGGTACCGCAGCAAGCTCAGCGGATGAATGGATCGAGTTGTACAACGCAGGAGCGTCCGTTGTGGATCTGGCGGGTTGGAGGATTGAGTTCGCCGATACGGTCATTGATTTGGGAAGCGAAGAGGGATCAACGCGTGATGTGCGGTGCTCGATGCTCGAGCCCGGAGCGTTCTTGCTGCTGGAGCGAACCGACGATCAGGCGGTGGAGGACAGAGCCGCGGATGTAATCTACTCGGGCTCACTGCCCAACAGCGGTTGCCTGATCCGTCTCGTGCGTCCCGACGGTGAACCTGCCGACACAGCCAATCTGACGGGAGAAAGCTGGCCGGCGGGAACGGGAGCAGACGGTGTTCCGCCGTATGGGTCCATGGAGCGGATCGACCCGTTCATGCCCGATGTTCCATCGAATTGGCGCACCGCTGTCCCGGAACGAAGCTGCGGGAGAGACGCCAACGGTGAGCCGCTCTGCGGCACACCGGCCGCCGAAAATGCCGCCACGCTCAGAGAGTGTCAGGCTCCCCGCGTTGAGCTACTTCTTTGTGCGCGGGAATCGGAGCACGAGATTGCTCTGAATTGGACGGCCATCGATCCTGATGGAGCGGCGGGTGCGCTGATGATCGATGTCGAAGGATCCATCGATGAAGGGGACACATGGATCGGACTTGTCGGCGATCTCGCGAATAGCGGAGCATACATCGGGCCGATCCCCGAGTCTCTGGTCGACGGAAGCCTCTCGGAAACACATCTGCTCGTCCGGATCACAGCAAGGGATGCGGATGGATGGAGAAGCTCAGTGGTTGCTACAGCAGCGCCGGCCGGCTAGCCGATCAGATTGCGGATCTCTTTCAGGTGGGCGCTTGCCGAGGCGCGGCCGGCTTCGATCGCCTCTTGGACATGCTGGAAGTCGAAGATCGTCATCCATCCGATGTCCGGCTTCAGAGTCAGCAGGCGCCCATCGACTCGATGGCGGGCTCTCTCCATCTGCATGTGGGTGAGATGAGTAGAGGTAATCCGCTGCGATTGGAACAGCGCATCGAGGCTTGTCTTGACTTCCCGGGTCAACGGCGCTCCAGTGTCCACGGCCAGTACGGCGTCCGCCCCAAGATCGATGGCGATGTCCGCAGGGATCTTGTGGAGAATCCCGCCGTCAATCAACAGACGGCCATCCATTGGGAAGGGAGGGAACACTCCGGGAACCGCCGCGCTCGCCGTCGCGGCATCGGCGATCTTGCCGGATGTGAGAACGACCTCGTCCCCCGACTGCAGCTCGGCGGCCACAGCGGCATACGGGATCGTTACGTCAGCGAAGCTGCGGTTCCCCGTGAGGAGCTGGAACAGCTCATGCATCCTCCCCAAGCTGCCTGTTGCGGAGAGGTCTTGCCAGTCACAACCCCGAACAAACTCAACCATGCCGCGGCCCAGTGCTCTCTGAACTTCGCGGATGGTGCTGTCGGACACGGCCAGCAGATCGTTGAGATCAAGCAGGCAGAGTAGTTTGGCCGTGGTCTCAAGCGGCATATCCAGAGCCCGACAGGCTCCGAGAGCGGCGCCGATGCTGGTTCCAGCGATCGAGGAGATCGGGATTTGCTGTTCGTGCAGCACGAGGAGGATACCCAGGTGAGCGAATCCGCGGGCTCCGCCGCCTCCGAGTGCCACTCCCAGACTTCGCTTTTTCATGCCGAAAAGATGCCCCCTTGACCGATCTTATTTCGGGCAAGGGGGCGCTCACAAGCTTCGTGAGAGAGAATCTGCAACTAGTACATGCCGCCCATGCCGCCCATGCCTCCAGGGGGCATCGACGCTGCGGCCTGATCGTCTTCCTTGATTTCGGCGACGAGAGCATCGGTCGTCAGAAGCATTCCGGCGATCGAGACAGCATTCTGAAGAGCGGATCGGGTGACCTTGGTCGGATCGATGATCCCTGCTTCGAACATGTCGCGATACGTTTCGGTGAGTACGTCGAACCCGACGCCGGCCTTCTGCTGTTCTTTGACCCTCTCGACGACGATGGCGCCCTCGAATCCGGCGTTGTCGGCCAACTGGCGGAGAGGTGCTTCCACGGCTCGGCGCAAGATCGAAATGCCGACTCCTTCATCGCCCGACAGCTTGAGATCATCGAGTGCCTTGGCGGCGTTGACGAGTGCGACGCCTCCGCCGGGGAGGATTCCCTCATCCACGGCAGCCTTGGTGGCTTCCAGCGCATCTTCCATCCGGTGCTTCTTTTCGGAGAGTTCGGTCTCCGTCGGAGCGCCGACCTTGATCACGGCAACACCGCCGGCGAGCTTCGCCTTGCGCTCTTCGAGTTTCTCCCGATCGTAGTCGGAATCGGTGGATTCGATCTGAGCCTCGATCTGCTCGATCCGGCCCTTGATCGCATCTTCCGTACCCTTTCCGCCGATGACGGTCGTGTTGTCGCTGTCGACCTTGATCGTTTCGGCGCGACCGAGCATGTCGATCGTCGTGTCTTTGATCTGCATGCCGGCGTCCTCGGCGACGACGGTTCCGCCTGTGAGGACTGCGATGTCTTCAAGCATGGCCTTACGGCGGTCACCAAAGCCGGGAGCCTTGACGGCGCAGCTAGTGAGCGTTCCCTTCAGCTTGTTCAGGACGAGGGTCGTAAGCGCTTCGCCGGTTACATCTTTGGCGATCAGGAGGATCGGCTTGCCGGTCTGTGCGATCTTCTCAAGAAGAGGAACCAAGTCGGTTGCGTTCTTGATCTCCTGGTCGGTGATCAGGACGTACGGGTTCTCGAGGAGCACTTCCATCTTCTTCGGGTCGGTTACGAAGTAGGGAGAGATGTACTCACGATCGAACTGCATCCCCTCCACCACATCGTAGTAGGTTTCGATCGTGTCGGAGTCTTCGACGGTGATGACTCCGTCTTCGCCAACCGCCTCCATAGCGTCGGCGATAATACTTCCGATGGAGTCGTCATTCGCGGAGATTGTTGCGACCTGAGCGGTTTCCTCTTTGCTCTTGAGTTCGCGGCTTTGGGATCGCAGTCGTTCGACGATCAGATCGGCACCCTTCTCCAAACCCCGCTTCAGTTCCATCGGGTTGGCCCCGGCGGCGAGGTTGCGGAAGCCTTCTTCGATCATCGAGTGAGCCAGAATCGTCGCCGTGGTGGTTCCATCACCGGCGATGTCGTTGGTCTTGGAAGCGACTTCCTTGACCAGCTGGGCTCCCATGTTCTCGAATTCGTCTTTGTATTCCTGCTCCTGAGCAATCGTGACGCCGTCGTT
>CAZKPU010000109.1:0-7502 GCA_964554715.1 uncultured Thermotogae bacterium
GTTACCTGGTGCAGCGGCCGGAGAGCCACTCCTGGCACCATGCGCGCGGCCGGCACCGCGACAACTACTGCGAGCTGCCGGTGATCGACCTGCTCTTCGGCACCCTGAACAACCCGCGTGACTTCGCACCCCAAGCGGGATTCCACGACGGTGCCTCGCTGCGGGTCGGCGAGATGCTGCGCATGCGCGACGTCTCGGCGCCGCGCGGGCATGGCTCCGCGCCGGTTCATGCGGCGGACGGTTAAATGGCGCTTCCTTCCCAAGCAAGAGGCGCCCACCGCCCATGTTCCGAAGCATTTTCTGCCTGGCCGTGATGGCCGCGTCGCCCGCCTTCGCCGAGTGGTGATTATAGAACGCGTTTGCAGGTTGCGTCCTGATGATGGAGGTCATGCTCAGTTCGCTCGTCCAACCTCGGACACAAGTCTCGCAGGTGGAAGCGTTGGCTGCAGGATTCAGTTGGGCAAACCCAAAACCGCTGCGCAAATCGCCGAATCTCACACGTAGCCAAGAACCGACACAGATCGAGTTCCGAAGCGACTGTGAATCCTGCGCTACTGCTCGTCAGCTTTCGGAGGAGATTCGTTGGGTCCGGCCAGTGGAGGTCCGACTGCTTCAGGAATCGCCCCCTGCAGGTGGGGCGGATCAGCAAGCTGTGGGTCAGTACTGAAGAATGATCTGAAGCACCCTCTCACCAATCTCCGTAGCAACGCCGGGAGCGGAGAAATCGCAGAGGACGATGACTCCGGTCTGCAATCGCTTATTGAAGCCCACGTACGCTCCATATCCTCCCGTACGCCCGGCATGGTAGGTGATCCTCTGGTTGTCAGGCAGCCTACGGATCAGCCAATCCATACCCATTGATCCGAGCTCGTCATTGATCTGAAACCTCGGCCTGTGTGTGGTCTCGAAAAGGTCTGTCAGGGGTGTCTCTGTCAGGCCCAGATTCGCCTCGACATAAAGGAACATGTCTGCCAACGATGATTTGAGGAACCCTGCACCTTGGAGAATGTCGTTTGCAGCGTAAGGTGGGGCGTAGCCGCCTGCTTCATTGTGTCCCAGGGCGAGATCCGATGCTCGGTCATCCGGTACAGACATGTACGTACTACTCATCTCCAGCGGCACCAGTATCTCACGCTCCAGAAGTTCCCAGTAAGAGGTGCCATCGACTAGACCGAGGATGTGGCCAAGCAGGCCACTCCCTGTGTTTGAGTATGTCCAGGCGGCTCCTGGCTCAGATAGGAGACTGCAGTAATCCGTTAAGTACTCGTAGATGTGGTTCGTGGTGTAGGCAGCATACCAATTATGGGGATTGAAACCAGGCGGCAAAGGATAGGTCGAATCCTGTGGTCGTTTCGGCAATCCCGAGGTGTGGGTTGACAGATCAAGCATCGTGATTTCGGAGCCGTTTAGAGACGGCAGGGTAACCTTGTCCGCGGGCAGATAGCGTTGGGCGGGGGCCTCCAGATCGACAAGACCCAAACGGACGGCTCTGACCAAGAGAGCGCTTGTGAACGTCTTGCCGGCCGAGCCGATGTCGAACAAGCTGTTCTCTGTTACGGCATCTTCGGTGGTTTGATCAGTGTGATAGCAGAAGACATGCCGATCCTGATTGCGATCGATGACACCAATGACGGCACCGAAACTAACGAATCTCAACGCTACTGTATCGACTGCAGCGCGAAGCCCGTCCGTGTCAACCGGTGCATGGGTGTGACCGAAGAGGCCCAGCAGTGTGATCAGTAGCATCGTCGCAATCCCGAGAGCTGTACGCAATAGGAGCTCCTCCTCTTTCCCAACCCCAAGCAGCGTACTCCGCGACGAGCTTTGCAGCAAACCCTGTCGGATTGCCATCAACCGAGATCCAGCACGGTCGACGCGGGCAAATCGGAGCGTGAGGTTCTTTCCATCTAGCGACACGGCGCCAGTTCTGGCTTGGAGCGTAAATCACCGGAGGTGCCCCTACGTTCTCTCTCGACTGGCGTTTC
This sequence comes from uncultured Thermotogae bacterium, assembly GCA_964554715.1. Taxonomy (GTDB): domain Bacteria; phylum Bipolaricaulota; class Bipolaricaulia; order UBA7950; family UBA9294; genus RXOA01. The sequence goes on from CAZKPU010000109.1 coordinate 1,986, forward strand.
AGCTTCGGGGACTGAATAGAGAAGACGTGAGCGGTGCAGCGCAGTGACGGCTATCCAGATGCGGTGGAGTCCCACGCCTAGTATGCTGTCCAGCGGAGCGCTGTACGGTGCTCGAACGATCCCGAACACCAAGTGGAGCGAAACGGCTCTGACGCTTCGTCTGAGCGTGATCCCACTGGAACGTCATCGAAGCGGGGATCTCATGCGGCATATCGTGCATCGCTTGATGTATTCGCACACAGAATCCTCATAGGAAGCCAACCACATGTCCTCGGATTGCTCACCCGGCTGCCATCAGGCTGACGAGCTCCGTCCACTTCTCAAGGGCATCATCCCACCACCTCAGAATCAGAAAGGAGAGGAACATGAACAAGATGAAGAAATGGATGATTGGACTGACGATCGCAAGCCTCCTGGCTGTCGGCGTAGTTGCTCTGGCTGGGAACGGGTTCGGGGCAGGGTCGAGCGAGACGACAGCACAAGCGACCTGCAACGGCGACGGCGCAGGACTGGGCATCGGCAGGCAGATGGGAGACCGGCCGCTCGACGGGACCGGATGCGGTCAGGAACAGGGCTACGGCCAGAACCTATCGGAAAATCGCCCGCTCGACGGGACCGGATACGGTATGCGCCAGGCTGGCGTTCAGGGCCAGCGTGGTTGCAACGAAGACTGCGCTGGGAGCTGTCTGTAAAGAACCCACACCGCGGAGGGCGTCTCGGCGCCCTCCGCATCTTTCCGTGTGGGAGCGCATAGCGAAAGGAGACCGTGACCGTGAAGAGGCTGAGAACAACACTAGGAGTCGGTGGAGTCGCCGCAATGATGGGAGTCGTAGGGTTGGTGGCGTCGATACAAGCTCAAGCAGCGGTCATGCCGTTGCCGGAGAGCGTGGAAACGGCGCTCCTTGAAGCGCTGATCGGCCCGGAGGGCGAGTACGCTGCGTACGCCTCCTATGCGGCCGTGCTTGAGGAGTACGGAGATGTAGAACCGTACGCAACCATCGCAGACGCAGAGCTTCGTCACATCGAGGCGCTGCAACGGCTGCTCGACAAGTACGGCGCTGAGTATCCAACAGTCAACCCATATCTGGGAACGATCGAGGCCCCGACGGATCTTGAATCGGCGGCGCTGGCATGGGCAGATGGAGAGATTGCCAACGTCGAGCTTTACGATGAGCTCCTGGCTGAGGTCGAAGAGTTCTCTGACATCAACCGCGTATTCCTGAATCTTCAGTTCGCATCGCAGGAGGCACACCTACCGGCATTCCAGCTGGCAGCGGTGAACGGAGGAACCGTCACGTCAGGGCAGACGGTGGACCCAATTGCATCGTACCAGCAGCGCAATGGCAGTGAGGGGTTTGCCTATGGCCAGAAGGGCATGATTCGGTGGCGTGGCGGGCAGTAGGATCAGAAGCGGAATCGAAGGCGTACAAGGGTACTACCCCCTGACCACAACAGCAGTGGATGTCATCGGAATCGCGAGCAGGCGTTAGGGGAATGAGAAGGGTGAAGGTGAATGCCATCGTGAACATGGTGGCGTTTGGCGCGCTGCTGTTGTCAGTTTTCACCGGCATCATTCCATGGAAGGTCCTTCCAAGCGGCGGAGGGGGGCTGGGAGCGCGGCAGGAAGCCGCACATGCCTTGTTCCTTGGGTTGGAGCACGGGGTGCGGCGAGACCTCCACACGTATGTAAGCTCTGCATTTGCCGGTCTGATGGCCGTTCACCCTCTGATTCACTGGAAGTGGATCCGGGGCATCCCAAGATTCTTCTCGCGAGAGAAAGGCAAACCTGCGAAGCCGGAATCGGTGAGTTGGATGATGGGCGCTGCTCGGGCACGATCGATGCTGGCACATGAGACCTCTGATTTCTCTTGCCTTTGCGGCCCTCTACGTCGGACCTAAACCGAGGATGGACTGGGTAGCGGCGCAGGCAAAACGGATCGCAAGCAACCGCACCACGGGTGTGGCTCTCGTAACGAGACGAGAACTGCAGTTTGGAGCGTGGGGGCTGAACGCGGAATGCGTCGTGCGATGCAGCCTGGTAATCGATGACAAGTCTGCACTCTCCGACTGCAGATGTTCCGATTCGCATCCGTATTCGGGCGGCCTTGGCATCTCACGCAAGCCCAGGGCTACTTCCGTGCTAGCAGGTGCTGCCAATCATCCTATGGTCGGAAGTCCTTGAGGTAGCACATTGACTGCCCCTGCTCCACCGCCTATCCTATCTGGTACCTGAGTACCGCTCTACACATTTTGTGTGTCAGGAGTTGCTATGGCAACAGCGAATGAGAACCAACCCGTCAGGGTCGAGAGAGTTCAAACCGGTGTTCGCATTGAACGTCGTTTGCTTAAGGTTCTCAAGGCAATCGCGGAGAACCACGACATGACACTTGGCCACCTGATTGAGGCGATTTCCCTCCACGTGCTTGAGGGGAAGCTTCCATTCACTCCCGAGATGCTCGAGAAGATCGATCTCATCAAGTCGTTTTACGGGCTTGAACTCGATGCGGAGATGAGCCACCGCATCATGGACTAGCCAGGAAGACCATCATGAACTTGGATTTCAACCTCGGATGTTTCTTGACATCGGAGTGTTACCTAGGTACATTGGTCCCATATGTGCGCGTCAGAGCTGAAAGGAGCTGCCATGACAGCAACACACGACCCAGCGGAACGAACAAGCACCATCAAACTTCAGGGACGCATGTCGCAGGTCTTCCCGCTTTTCGGCCCGCTCCGCGAACGGGATTGGGCGGAAGGCTGGGAGCCTAGAGTCGTTTCGCCTGCTGATGGGACGGTTCAGGAGAGAATGACGTTCGTCGTTCATCATGGACATGGAGACGGATTTCAAGCCCTATGGGTTGTATCCAAGTATGATGAAGGTCGGGCGACAATCGAATACACAGTGTTCGAGCAGGAGAGCATCCACTGGATCCTTGTCCGCTGTCATGCCACTGAGGACCGCGAGTCGACCGAGGCAGAGATCACCTACAGCTACGTGGGAACAAGCGAGCCAGCTTGCCACAGAAACGAGCGTCATCTGCAAGCCATGTACCGACATGACCTGAAAGACTGGGAAACCGCAATCAACCACTACCTGCGAACAGGAGAGTGCCTCTCGCATCACCATTAGCCAGACACAACTCGGGCTTTGCAGCGGCTAAACCTTCTGCTGGCCCCATCCAAGCGTGACGGCAAGGCCAAGACGGTTGCACCTGCCGGGTCGTGAACAGCGGGATTGACGGACCACCTAAGGTGGTGCGAGAAGACTGCTGTGGCGGCTGGGGAAGGTGCGAAGGCGTTCGCGCGTTCCATCTTGCCGGTGAGTGTCCAAGGACGCACGTCATGGATACGCCGGAAGTCCCCTCCTGCATTGGTGATGGACCATTTTCATCACAATGCGAGCTTGGCAAAGCGGTCGCATCACATCGGCGAGCATGCCGATGCCTGCTGACCCTACCCCGATCCTGATCCAGTCATGACGCCGGGAATCTGGCTTCCCTAACCCCGATCCCCAATCCAAAGTCCAGCAGCTCGCAATGCAGACTGCCGCTGCTCGTGTGATCTCCTCCAAGAAGTGAACAGTCAGACGCGCTAGGTTGAATCGCTAGTTCGTTAGTTGTATAGTTATATATATGACGCCTCGAAAGCGTAATCCCAACAACCCTCTGGTCATGAAGAACTTCATGGCTCCCGCGAAGCTACTGGCCGAGCTGCAGGAACTGTCCGAACGGGAGGATATTTCCGAATCCGAAATCATCCGCAGAGCCCTTAGGCAGTACATCACCGAGAGACTGAATCACGCCTAGTCGCTGCAGTCGGGCAGGGTCGTCGCAAAGTCCGCCCTACGAAGGGGAGTCCTACGAATGCTCTACTGATCTACCCAGAGGTTCAAGGAGGCTTCATCGTCTGCTTCGCCCGCGACTTTCCTGACAGCTTCCGGCGGCAGATCGGGTTCATCCGGCAAAGCGGGATCGCGGCAGCCATGATGTGGCTGCTGCACGCTCCTCCGGGTGCAAGGCTCGGCAATCGCCTTCGGACGGAAGAGCGACAGTTGGCGCAGGGATCCGGAGGCCATGTCGATGGTGCGACGATCATCGTTCCCATCATGGAACTTGCGGAATTGCGTGCTGACTATGAGAGCATCCTGTTGACCATCTTTCCCCCGAAGCACTGCGACAGGCGAGTGAAAACACTTCTGCGTACGTGCAGGGCGCCATCTATCCAGATTCCGTTGAGCGCACGGAACATCCTGGTGCTCATCCGCTCCATGGCTCGCCTGGGGATGGTTGGGAGAGAGCGCTTTCAGTACTGGAAGCTCCTCGTGAGGACGGTATTCCTCTGCCCCAAGCAGTCCCCGATGGCAGGTGGCGTTTGCAGCCTACGGATGCCACTTCCCCAAGATCTGCCGGGGACACGTCGCAGTCCACTAGCGTGCAGCAGCACGATCGGCTTTGCCGGCACAGCAAGGCGGCACTTGGAAAAGATGACGATGCCTTGTTCGTGGTCGAGCATCGGGACGGCCTGAAACCACGGCTGTTTGGTTCGACCATCCGCAAACATCGGAACATGTGGTTCGGAATGAGAGGACACGGTGGTGACCTGCAAGCCGGAAGCTGCGGCAACAGCAGGCAGCTGGAGTTCAGCACACAGGGACCTTCGACATGGAGTCCCCAACGTACAGGAGGAGGATTCAATCATGGCAGATCGCGAAACCGGGAAAGTCAAGTGGTTCAACGATGCGAGAGGGTATGGCTTCATTGAGAGGCCTCAAGGCGGAGAGGTGTTCGTTCACTTCAGTTCCGTTCGCGGGACAGGGTTCAAGAAGCTGACCGAGGGGCAGAGCGTGGACTACGTCGTGGCCGAGGGCGAAAAGGGTCCTCAGGCACTGGATGTAGGCCCCGCTGCAGCGGAAATCCCGCAGAGGCTGAGGGACCTGGAGGCAGCGAGCACCGCAACCGCTGTAGCCGACACCGCAGTCGAGGCTGGGATCGAGACTGAGGAAACGGATCTCGCGGTGGACGAGACCGCAGACAGCCCTGAAGCTAAGGAGGAACACCCTATCGTGGCCGAGGCACCGGCTGCCTCAGACGTGGAGTTTGCGCCTCCAGCCTAGAAGACAAGAGACTTAGGCGGGATGAGACCGGCGGTGGTGCAGGCACAGTGTCTGCACCGCTTCATCCTCGCGATTCCGATGGGCGGTGTACGCGAGTTGCTGTTCTGCAGTGATTGCCTTCCGCGAGTCGGATTGGCATGAAGCCCCGGAGGCTCACCACCAGATGACGCAGGTTGATCGCCTATACCAGAAGACAAAGAAGCGATGCGTCGGGTCCCTCGACGGCGATGCCGTCTACTTCGTTGGGTCCAGCATGGGGTTCCACCTTGCCATCGAATGCCCCCCAGGGGTGTTCCGGAGGCTGTCGGAGGCCGAGCATCTTCGATTCAAGCGGCAGAGCCGACTCAAGGGACTCCACTGCTGGGAACGGAACTGACCATTCGCCTACCGATTCCGCGTACGGC
>CAZKPU010000110.1:0-7344 GCA_964554715.1 uncultured Thermotogae bacterium
CCTGCTCTTCCGGGTTGGGGGAGTAGTACCAGGGTGGAATGACCAACGCTCCGGAAGCTCCCGCTGCTGCAGCCTCTTCGATATTGCGCACGGTCTTCTCTGTGGTTTCTGCACCCGCTCCGGCAACGATCGGGACTCGTCCGTCGGCCGTTTCGACGACTGCATGAAGGATCCGGCTTCGCTGGTCATCGTTGAGGCTGGCAAACTCGCCGGTGCTTCCCAGCGGAATGATTCCGTGAACGCCCTGCTCGATGAGCCACGCCACGTTACCGCGTAGTCCATCGTAGTTCACATTCCCCCGGTTGAAAGGCGTCGTCAATACGACGAAAACTCCCTCTAGCTTTCCCATCCTGCAAACTCCTTCCCTTTTCTCTAGCTCAGCCCGAAGCCGAGCGGCAACGCCGTCGGGTTGCATCCGACCCGTGTTTGATCCCGGTGTACACTATCGGAGAGAGAGCTGTCCGATTCAGATCCCGTCGAAACCGAGTGGCAAAGCGATGGGGCCTCAGCATTCCGGGCCTTCCTCGGAAGCTCCTTGAACATGAAGCCGGTTGATATGCATCGCACCCGAGTGCCAATCGACGAACCGCTGTGTACTGACGGCGAGCACGATCGCATTGGATTCTGGTGGGGTGCCGTATCCGTGCTTGCGGAGAGCGTTGAAATGGTAACTGTCGCCGGCATGAACGAGGTATCGCTCGTTCTCCAGGATCAGGATCAACGTTCCTTCGAGCACGTACCCGAACTCCTCGCCGGCGTGCGAACCAAGTTCGGGAGTGTGTCCGGATGGAATCTCATGGATCAGCGCCTCCAACCTTCTGGACGGTATCCGGGTTGTCAGATGTCGATAGGTCACCGGATGCTCACCGATCCGAAGTTGCAGTTCCTGTCCGGCTCTCACGACCGGCGAAGCGTCCCGATGTGACTCGTCGTGATCCTCGATCCCTTCGATTAGGGCGCCGGTGGCGATGCCCAGAGCGGAACACACTTTTTCCAGCGAAAGGATGGAGATCGAGCATGCTTCGCGCTCCACTTGCGAAAGGAAGCTGGCCGACAAACCGGTCCTGGATGCCAACTCCTTGAGGGTCAAGCCGTTGGCGAGACGATGACGCCTGAGCGACGGTCCCACTTTACGCCTTACAGTCATACTGTCATTATTCTGGAAGGGCTGCAACAGGTCAAGCGACCGAGTCCCGACCGAGCAGGCGCTTCACGCAATCCTGACGATTAGCAGGCCATCCGCATCAGTCAGAGTGCGATAGCAGACAATGATGGACTACTTGAACACAGTCCAAGAAAGGACAGTTATATAACTTGACAGTGCACGCAAAAGAGTATACGGTGAAAGCGCGAACCCGGAATCGAAAGGAGGATCAAGATGAGGAGGAGTGTGCGATCTTGGCGTACAGGCATGGGTTTCGTCCTGGTGGTTTTCGTGTTGGTGGGGAGCGCGGCGGTGATGTACGGACAGGGAGACTGTACTGCATGCTCAGATCCGACTGAACAAGAAAGCTTCAGTGCGTGGATCAGAAACACGGAGACCGGTGAGGTTGTTCAGCTTCCCATCAAGAGAAGGGTAAGAATGACACGGGTGAACGGCCAGGTGCGATCTAACGAAGTGGAGTACGTTGTGGAGATCCTATCTGACTCCCTCCGAAGCAGTCTGACAAGAGAGTCGAGAACGGATGCGAGTATCTCGTACCGGATCACCCTGACTCAGTACTACGACGAGTTCTATGACAATGGATCTCAGTACTTGGCTGTAAGTCGATACACAGGGAAATGGGAATCGCTGGATCCTCAGGTAAGAGCTACAGAGGGGTATCTTCGAGCTGGGGTCAACGGTCCGGTGTGGGGTGGAGGGTACTTCCTGTACAGATCCCAGGATAGCCCACACTTTGCGCCAGGGACATATGCGACGAGAACATTGACGCCGAGCTGGGCGGGGACCTACGTTGTGGTCAATGATTATGGTTTCTATCAATGCGGACAGATCGGAGCGGAGCTTGAGCGAGTGACGGGGCACACGTGGGAGTTCTGGTTTAACATCTGCAAGGGCACAATATGGCCACCAACCTAGACGACCATGCCGTGAGCACGACTGTGTGCGTTCCGTGGTTGGATAACCGAGCGAAGCTGCTGCGATGCTCTTTGCTTTTGCTGGTGTGGATCGTTGGCGCGGCGATGTCTGTGTGGGCTGTCGAGTTCCCTGACGCAGCCTTGGAGATTGTGGTACGCGATGCCCTTGCGAAACCGAATGGTGAGTTGTCCGAGCAGGATCTGGCACGATTGCTGGAGCTTGATGTTGCGTTTGCCGGTGTCACCGACCTGTCGGGGCTTGAGTTTGCCCGCAACCTAAGAGTGCTTGAGCTCGTCGGCAACGATCTGACGAGCATCGATCCGTTGGCCGAGCTGGTCCATCTGGAGGTTCTCCGGCTGGACTTCACCGGCACGCGCACCCTTCAAGCGCTGCAGGGGCTTGTCAGCCTCCGGGATCTTGGTCTTGCCGGGAACTCGGTGGCTGACATCTCTTCACTCTCGACGTGTTCTCGACTTGAGCGGCTGAATCTTCGGGACAACGCCATCACGGACATTGCGAGTCTTGCCGATCTTGAGTGCCTGCAGGTGCTCAACCTGCAAGGGAACTTCGTTGAGGATCTGACATCCCTTGGCGAGGTTGGGCATCTGAGAAGCCTCCATCTTGACGGGAACCGGATCACCGACCTTGCTCCCCTGGCGAAGCTGGTTGAGCTTGAGATCCTCACGGCGGACAGCAACCGATTCAACGATCTTGCTCCGCTTGCTGGGTGTGTGTCCCTGCACACCCTCTCTCTTGCGAACAACTCCATAGACAGCGTTCACTCGCTGGCAGCGTTGCAGAACCTTCGATTCCTTGCCATCGGCGGGAATCGGGTGTCCGACCTCGCTCCGTTGGCTGCTCTGGGAAGCCTGGAAACGCTTGACCTGTCAAGAAACCGGATCAACGAAGCCGCACTTGGGATAGTAGCACAGCTTCCGCGGCTACGTGTTCTCAACGTGGCCGGCAATAATCTCGCGTCGCTTGCGGGGCTTGCTGGGGCGACATCCCTGGAGATCATCGATGCGTACGGCAATGCGGTCCGGGATCTTGATCCTCTCGGGTCGCTTGATCGGCTGCGAATTCTTGATGTGTCGGGAAACCGAGTCGTCTCGCTTGCGCCGCTCGCGTCTCTGCGTGGATTGACCGTGCTTCGGCTTCGAGCGAACTTCGTTACGGATCTCGCCCCACTGGCTGAGCTGGCCGAGCTTGTCGTCCTGGATGTCGGGTTCAACGACGTTCGCGATCTATCGCCGGTGGCGTCGTGCAGCAACCTAGCCGTGCTGCTCGCCGACGGGAACGACATCGAGGAGCTGTCCGGTCTTGCCGGCCTGCCGTCGATTCACGAGCTGAGCCTGGCTCACAATCTTCTTCAAACGGTTGCCGGGCTATCTGCGTTGCTTGGTGCCGGGGACGAGGTGGACTTGCGGTGGAACCTGCTAGACCTCTCCCCGAGTGGAAACGTCGCGCGGGAGGTCCAGCGACTGCTGGAAGCAGGTGTCACACTCGCGAGCGATCCGCAACGTTAGACGCGCTACGGATAGAGTATTCGGCGTCCGATTCCGTCGACTGCCGTGGATCGGGTCGCTAGCGGGCAGGCCGAGTGCGTCCGGTGTTGGGGCGACGAGCTGACCTACAGATCCAGTGCGCCTCGTTCGAGCGAGAGAAGCCGCTCTTTCAACGGCAGTCCACCGCCGAAGCCGACGAGGTGACCATCGTGACCGATGACGCGGTGACAAGGTATCACGATCGGAACCGGGTTCGCTCCGACGGCCTGACCTACGGCGCGAACCGCTTTCGGCCGTCCGATCTGTTCGGCCATTTCGCCGTAGGTGCGGGTCATCCCGTAGGGGATCGTACTCAAGGCCGTCCAGACGTCGCGTTGGAACTGCGTTCCGCGAAGATCCAGCGGGAGATCGAACGCTTTCCGTTCGCCGGTCAAGTAGCCGTGGAGCTGATCGATGGCTGCCCGGTTCGGAGCGTCGTCGGCGAGGATGCGGGCGTGGAGCTTGTTGGCGAGATCATCGAAAGAAACGGCGGAAAGGGCCAGGAAACGAAGACCCTGTTGGGAGGAAACAATGCGGAACGTCCAGCCCTCCCAGCTTGCGGTGCTCGCATAGAGTCGTTCCGGAAGACGGCGGACGCGTTTGGTCATGGTGACTCCTGTTGTGGCTCCTCGGAGAAGTGAAAGACCTGGTAGAGCTCGATCTTGGCAAGCGGCTCTTGGCGCCAGCGATCGGCGGCGGCCCCTTGCTTGAGGCACAGTTCCGACAAGAACTGCTCTGGATCGGGGAGCTGCTCCCACACCTGTGGCAGGAAGGTCGATGTGGAGCCGTCGATCGTCAGGATCACACCGTCAACTCCCGGGACAAGCATCGAGATAAGCTCGTCCGGTGAGCCGTACGAAACCTCGTACGGAAGGCGGAGGATGCTGATCTCGATGACGATTCGAGCGAGTTCCTCGGGTCGAACGGCGGAGAAGCGGGGATCGTGAGAAGCGGCAAGAACCACATTCCGCGCGACATTGGCAAGCACCGACTCGTGCGGTTCGAACCGGTCGAGGATACAGCCGCGGAGCCGGTTGTCTTTGGTGAGGGTGACGAAGCAAGCGGCGTGTTGCTGAAGGCTCTCCGGATAGGCCGTTTCATCGATCTCCGGCGGGTCGATGCCGTGTACGTGTGCGTCAAGCCTGCGACGGGCTACGTCAAGCAGAAGCTGCTGCTCTTCCACGGAAAGCTGCAGCAACTCGGGAATGCTCTCGCTTTCGGTCACAGGTGCCTCCCCAGCAACGCCCAACAACAGCCAAGCCGACAACAGCACAACCGCAACGACCCATGAGAACCTCAACGCCGATTCCACACTCCGAAGATACGGGACGTCGACGCCAAGGTCAACGGCTGCGGGACCCATGCAGATATGCCGGTGTTTCCCTATACTGCATGCGAAGCGAGAGGAGGAACATGAACAAGAGCGTTGCCGAGCTGTTCTGCGAGTGGGTGAGGATCGATAGCGAGTCGGGGAACGAGGCGAGGTTTGTCGGTGTCCTGAAAGAATTCCTCGAGGCGGAGCTGGGGGCGGTTTGCGAGCTAGATAACTACGGAAACCTCATTGCCAAGCTTCCTGCCAAGAACTGTGCCGCAACGGAAACGGTTGCACTGGCGGCGCACGCCGATACCGTCAAGCCGGGCGTTGGGATTGATCCGGTCATCGAAGAAGGCGTGATCCGATCCAAAGGTGCGACCATCCTCGGCGCCGATGACAAGGCGGGAATCGCCGAGATCGTCGAGGCGATCCGAACGGCCGACCGGCATCCTCCGGTGGAGATTCTGATCACGCGGGAAGAAGAGATCGGACTGTACGGCGCGAAGAATCTGGATCTGTCGAAGGTCGATGCGAAACGGGCGTTCATCGTCGATGCCGACGAGCAGTCGGAGGTGGTAATCGGCGGTCCGACACACATCAGCTTCGACATCACCGTCATCGGGAAAGCGTCTCACGCAGGGATGGAACCCGAGAAGGGGATCTCGGCGATCCGCGTGGCTGCGAAGGCGATCGCGGCGATGCCCGAAGGACGGATCGACCACGAAACCACGGCCAATGTGGGAACGATCCAAGGCGGGCTCATCCGCAACGGTGTTCCCGATCGCGTGGAACTAATGGCGGAGTGTCGCAGCCTGAATGACGAGAAGGCGATGAAGCAAGCCAAGGCGATGCGCGATGCGTTCACGGATGCCGCTGCCAGCGCCGGCGCGCAGGTCGAGATCAAGGAAGAAGTCGAATACCGTGCATCCACGATGGATCCCGAGTCCGAGATCGTCAAGCTTGCGGCCGATGCCGTTCGCAGTGCGGGGATCGAACCCGACATCAAGGTTCTCACCGGCGGGACCGATGCACTGGTGCTAGCGAATCGGGGATTGGAAGCAGTGGTTCTCGGCTTCGGCGGATACAACGCTCATGCCATCGAGGAGTACCTTCCCGCAGCCAACTTGGACAAGGGAGCGGAGATCCTTCGCAACTTGCTTGATCACCTTGCCGATGGGAGTTGACGAGGGATTCAACCTTCGATAGAATTCCGTTGCATTCCTCGGTAGCTCAATTGGCAGAGCGCTCGGCTGTTAACCGAATGGTTGGAGGTTCGAGTCCTCCCCGGGGAGCCAGATGCCAGAAACGTTCCCTTCGGCCACCAGGGCGAAGGGTTTTTTGTAGACAGGATCTACGCTTCCGCCTCTTGGATACACCTTGACAATCTCCTCTATCTTGACCCCTGTGGGTTCGCTCTTGCGGCCCAGAAGGCAAAGCGACGGTCCGTGCTTCCTGTGCACTACACATTCTCTGCTCGATACATCGCATCTGTGAACTCTAACTTGCTTGCTTAGTGATTAGGGTGAGCGGCCCTCGAGAGGGGCTGACGTGATTGTGTTCCCCATTGCTACCTTCGGTTCGCAGTAACAGTGTGTATCACCACTTCCGTGCCCGTTCTGTCGAATCCACGAACGGCAATCCGCGACCCGGAAATATCGAACCGGTAGTAGAGTGGGATGATTCCATCATTGCGGCCATAATCATCTCTTGCCGATGCACTCATGACGAGCTCAGGAACACCCCGATACGCAAAAAGCTCGTCGTTTCCTGTGCCATCGACAAGCCCATCACAGTGCCAGTGCCCACACACAACCAGGTCCACTCCGAATTCATGGAAGAGTGTGAACAGGCAGTCCTGATCTGCCCGATTCGGTTCGTGTTTCACAACGATTGTCCACGGCCGAGTGGCTGCGGCACGCAGGTCACGCTCCAACCAAGCGTATTGTGAACTTCCTGAACGATATGGCGTGTAGTCATCCACGAAGATGAAGTGCACAGGGCCCCAATCCATTGACCAGTAGTGCCCTGCGACATAAGGATACGGCCAGTAGAGATTGTGGAGATCTATGGAATCTCCGGATATGACATCATGATTTCCAACGCAGCCGACAAGCGGCAACTCCGCGAGTATGGGCCTCGCCTTCCGGAAGAATGCATCCCAGCACTCCTCGAACGGTCCGATAGGCCCTGCCATCGCTCTTGCACGGCCACAATCCGATTCCGATCCGGTACAGTGCACGATGCCCCATGCTGAGTAGTCAATCCAGTCGCCGGCCACGAGGCAGAGCGTCCTTCGAAGTGGAGCTTCGCTCATATCTTGAGACATAGCAGCGCAGATGTTGGGGAAGTGGCCGATCTGCTCATGCACAGCCCTGCCACCCGGGCCAGAATCGAAGCCGGTACCC
>CAZKPU010000111.1:0-7079 GCA_964554715.1 uncultured Thermotogae bacterium
AGCGTCGCCAGAGCATGAAACGTCCCGAACCCGGGGACATAGCTGATGTCGTTGCGTCCGTAGCGAGCGAACCCCGCCAGCGTCGCCATCGCCTTCTGCGGTCCGCTGATTCTCTCGGCGTAGTATCCGAAGGCGAGAAGGATCTCGCTGACGACATCGAGCGGCCTCTGGTCGGTACCGCGCAGATAGCCCGGAGCGGTTATCACCGGAAAGCTCACGCCATCCAGCATGAATTGCATCCGAACCGGAAGGCTGGGTGTGGCGATCAGGATGATCGATCGCGGTTCGGGCGCCTTCGGAGGTGCCGCGGAGAGGATCGGCTCCAGGTACTGCTTGTAGAGCCGCTCGTCCAGCTCGCCGCGGCGGTGGCGAGCAGCCACCTGCTCAATCGCTGAGGCGCGGACCGCGTAAGGCACCGCCGCCACCTTCCACCCCATCGCCTGGGTTTTCTTCTTCAGCGCATCGATGGCAGACATGAAGCCTCCTCGTCTTGTCGGCCGGTGGAACCTTCTTCACCAAGGGATGGCCGGGCGCCCCTAGTGAAGAAAACCTCTTGTAGCATAATCTGAGGGACAGCGCCTGTGAAACTCGCACCAGCATCTGACGCCTTGTCGTTGTCGATGTCTCCGGCCCCGCATCTCTGTAGAGATCCTTCAGAGAAGCGTTTGCGGATTGCCCCGCCCTCTTTGCACTGGAATCGCTTGAGTGGACTCACTCCGTACAGAGCGACTGCAGGCGCTTTGCAATCGCACGTGGCAGTCTCGTTCGACGACCCGCGTTTGAAGGTGTTGTGCTATACTCCCAGTGGAATCGAAACGGCAAACCTACGCGAAAGCGGGGGACGCAATGTCACGGGTCTACGGAGGTTCTATGATCGCCGGACTGCCGAAGCCACGCAGGATCATCACCTGGTGCCTTCTCATCGCTACGTTCGTCTCGGTTGTCTCGTTGGCCGCGGGGGTCCAGGAGAAGCGATCGATCTCCACGCAACAGACAAACCACAGCCAGCTTGCCTACCACAAGATGTCGCAATCTCAGGCAGCGGAGCAGGCCCAGACGGCCAACCAGAATCGACACAGCTATCAGAACAAGATCCAGAACCGTAGCGCCTACCAGAAGATGAACCAGAACGGTTCCGGCGGACAAGGAAACGGCTCCGGGGGTCAAGGAAACGGATCCAACGGCCAAGGTAGCGGCCAAGACAAGGGTAACGGCGGTGCGGGGAGCAACGCGGGGGGCAACGGAAACGGCAATGGTGGCGGAAACGGTGCCGGTCGGGGGAACGGCAACGGCGGAGGCGGCAAGGGGTAGCGTGCGCGATGTCATCGAGAGGGGGTTCGCGAACGTGTTCAAGACCGGTTTTCTTCGGGTGTGGCTCGTCCTGCCGATCGCGCTGATCGGTGCAACCAACCTCGTAACTGTCGCAGCAGGTGGCAACATGTACGTTGCTGCCACGGAAGATCTGATCCAGCAGGCGTTCGTTCAGATGGAGATCGGCTACGAGCAAGGGGTGGACAGCAACGGTGAACCGATCTGGATGTTCTCTCACCGCGGGATTACGGCGATGCTCCTTCCCCACGATCGGATCGAGCCGGGAGCGTTCGGATCGTTGCTGCTGTACGCTGCGTGGTCGACCGATACGCCGTTCGAGTTCTCGATCGTGAACGACTGGAATCGACGGGCACGGTTTGGGCGGGCGTACGTCGATGATCAGGGCGATCCGGTGATCGAACTGGACGTGCTGCTCTCCGGTGGGGTCACGCTCGAGACCGTCAAGCTGTACATCGACGTGTTTGTCGACTCTGCGCTGAGCCTTGCGTCCGTCATTCAGCAGTAGCGAACAGCTGAGTTTGGCTCGTCGTTCCTGACGCGCCCTGTTCGTTGCTGGGAAGCAATAGGCATCAATGGCTTCCAGGTGTTCGCGGTTTCCGAGGATTGATTCGGGACTACCTCAAGAGCAGCGGGACCACAATCGCGACGATGCCCATGCAGACGATGGTGAGGATAAACAGGTAATAGCGGGTGCCGTAGTTCCTGAGCAGTGCCGGGTCGTAGTAGCCGTCCACGTGTTGATCCGCGTACAGCTTGAGCAACCCGCCGATCAGCCGAGCCCTCGTCTCTTTGCCCTTGAGAAGGCCGAAAACCGCGACAACGTTCACAACCACCGTCAGCGCCATGAACAGCCCCAGCACGCCGGTTGTCGTTCCGTCCTCCGCGGATCCCTCTGCAATCCCGGAACTGATCCCGAGCATGAGCAGGTTCAGCAACACGGCGATCACCACAAACACCGTGTCTGTACGAGCTCCCTGCTGCAGTTCCGAAACGATGTGTTGATGAACCCGATCGATCATGCTGATTCCACCTCCTGCCACGTGTCGTCCGGCATCGATCCCACGAGCGACATCAGACTCAGTATCGGGATTCCCGGCACAACAGGGAAGAAACGCCGTTCGGAAGAACCCCACGCGTCAACTCCGCCCCATGCCGAATCCTCTCACCACAGGAGTCGAACGGCACCCCACACGATTACGCCCGCGCCCAGGATCACCGCGCTGAGGCCGGCGATCTGGATGGTCCAGTACTTGCTGACGCCCCGCTCAAGCTGTTCGGGCGGCATCAGCTCCGCAATGCTCAACCGTCGATCCTCCTGTGTATCCTGAAGCTCTTCGCCAAGATCGATCACGATCGGCGCTTCATGGTTTCCCAGAACGTAGGTGTAGGCCATCCGGTTCGTCAGGTCGTAGGTGGTGGCATACATCGTATAGCTGCCGTTGAAGGCGTAGGGCCTGGCGCGGCTGACTTGCTCGACAACCTCCGAGAAGGTCACCACCGATAGATCCTCGGCGGCCACCAGGTTCGAGAGAGCTTCTTGCCCATCTTCGTACCGGACGAAGCTGTCGCGTCCGAAGAACTGCTCGGGGGCGGCGGCATTGAACGTCGAGGCTACGAGTGTTGAGGAGCCTGCCGCACGCCGGGTGATCGCCATCTCGCCATCGGAGGCGGGGCTGAGGATCGCCGCATTCCCTGCCGCATCCGCGTAGAGGATCTGGAACCACATGGTGGAGAAGCCGAACCGCAACGTCCAGGCGATCGCCTCATCGACGGTCGAAGCGTTGCGGAGGATCGTGTCGTAGAAGCTGTCCCGGCCGTGGATATACGGGCGCTCGGGATGCGGATTCATCGGCCTCTCAGGAACTTCCGTCAAGCTGTAGGCGAGGCCCGCTTCGTTCATCCCCGCCTGGAAGCTGCGGTACTGCCCTTGCCACAGCCACCCCAGGTGCATCCGTCCGAGTTCTCCGCGTGAAGGATCGCCGGGCAGAAAGAACACGTAGGCTGCTGTCGGATCCCCGGCGAGCGGGTGGCTTGCTCCTGCATCCTCGCAATCTCCGAGCAGCACAAGATCCACGGATGCGGCCATCAGGCTGGTGCACGAAAATCCCGCTCGCTCTACCGGCACATCCGCGCCTTCGGCAAGGATCGGAGCGCCCCAACGGACCACGAGCAACAGGACGAAGCAGAGCAACAAGCCGATCGGCTTCGTCGCAGTTCGATTCATCGATACCTCCCTACTCTCCGGACTCCTCCCGCGTCAGCTCGGCCCAGAAGGAGAGCGGCCCTGTCCAGAAATCGCGTTGTGACAGGCAGATCACAGCGCCCTGCAGCCGATCCTCGATCAACCGAAGCTCGATCCAGGTGCGGCACGGGCATCCGCGCAGCACGGCGCTTGTCAACAGGCCGCCCGGCATCGCTCCCCGCAGATAACGGCCACCGCCGGCGTTCATCAGGATCGGCGAGTCTTCCACATAGCTCACCTGTTCGAGTTGCTGTTCCGTCCCTCCGCTGATGCGGATCCACGCTTGTCCTTCGTCGTCTACACACAAACGCAGCGGGATGCTCCGCTCGCACGTTTCGATGGCCCCTACCCACGTGCCCTCGAGCTGGGGCTCCACATCGGTCACGGCCTCGGCGACCGGTGCCGGGTTGTCGGCAGCGACACAGACGTTGGCCAACCGGTGGGGGATCAGTGCCGAGACGACGGAGATCGCAATCTCATCGGCCCAAGGGCCGTGCGTATTGCAGAGGACGGCCACAGCGAGCTGCTCTTCGGGCACCAGGATGAGCGATGTCCCGATGCCACACGCACCGCCGGAGTGATCGACGATTCGCAGACCATCGTCGAGAAATCCGACAAACCATCCGATGCCATAGCCGCCACCGGCACACTCCCAGCTTCGCGTTGGCTGGGTGCCGTGAGCGGGCACCTGCATCCGCAGGAGGGACGAAGCGGACAAGAGCCCGGAGTCCGCAGACGTGCTTCCCCGCAGGTGTCCTTCGGCAAAGCGGATCAGATCGCTGACGCTGCTGTAGATGGCGCAGGCGGCGGAGCAGTCGCTTGTGGCCGGTGGGACACGATGACCGTCGCTATCATGCTTGGCGGCCACGTTGTCTTGATCCGTGCCTGGCGGTCCGACAAACGTGTGTCTCAACCCAAGCGGATCGAACACGCGCTCGGCCATAAGCTTGCCGTACGACCGTCCGGTCAGCCGTTCCAAGATGTAGCCAAGGACGCCGTAGCCCAGGTTGGAATACTGGTATCGTTCTCCGGGAGCGGTTGTTAGGTTGCCGTAGCAGCGTAGAGTTTGGTCGAACGGCGCCGGCTGACACGGTTCATCGAGGTCGACGTAGTACGCCTGGCTGTGCAGCGGTAACCCGGAGGTGTGACTGGCAAGCGATGCCACGGTCACATCCGCCACATCTCCGACACGAGAGATCATCTGAGCGTCGCCCAGATACAGCGAAGCGGGGTCGCCGAGAGAAAGACTTCCTTCCTCCACAAGCTGCATCAGCGCCGTTGCGGTAAACGGCTTGGTGATCGAGGCCAGGGCGTACGATGTGTCCACAGTGGCAGGCGTGTTGCCCTCGCGATCGGCGGTGCCGAACGCCTCCATCCAGATGATCTGCCCGTGGAACGAAACGGCGATCGCGAGCGAAGGGACGTCACCCGACCGAACGAGCGATTCCGCGCGATCCCGGACCGCGGTAAGCGCTTCAGGGCTTTGCACGACGTTTGAGCCTGACGTTCGTGCCGTGCCGACCGCAAGCGCTACAAGGGCCAACACGATCGAAAGGCAGATCCATCTGTGTCCCACGGCAATCTCCTTTGAACCGAACGATCCTGTGGTTGGGATACGGAGAGCTGAAGTTGTGGTTGTGCTTGAGCAGATGATAGGTGTGTCGAAGAGGCTTTAAGCCTATCAGAAGCAAGCGCCGCCTTCAACGCATGGCAAGTCTTAGAGCGTGTCTGTCGCTGATGGCGACCTCCGTCTCAGATTGTTGTTGTATGGTGTAGGATTCGCTTCGAGGGGATCCATGCCAGCACCGAACGGCGTCCCGGGCGACAAGGGGGAGGTATGAGCTGCGAGTTCGTTTCGCACCACGAGGCCGAGCAAAGAAACCGCGCGCTGTGGGACGAGATCGCGCCGGTTCACCTGAAGGCGTACAAGGAGGTTGCTCTCCTTCGCGAGGGATCCGAGGTGCTTGACGAGATCGAGCTACGCGAGGTGGGGGACGTACGCGGGAAGTCGCTTCTTCACCTGCAGTGCCACATCGGGAGCGACTCTCTGGCTTGGGTTCGACATGGAGCGGAGGTCACCGGTGTCGACTTCTCGGCGGAATCGATCGCCTGCGCCGAGAAGCTGAAGAACGAACTGGGACTGCCGGCGCGGTTTGTCCAAGCCAACGTCTACGACGCGCTTTCGGCAATCGATGAGCGGTTTGACGTCGTCTACACGTCGAAAGGGGTGTTGTGCTGGCTGCGCGATCTGGATGAATGGGCGCGGATCATCGCCCGTTTCCTGAAGCCCGGCGGTTTCTTCTATCTGATGGAATCCCATCCGATCCTTGGGGCGCTCGAAGAATCGTCCCCCGGCAAGCTGTCGTTTCTCCACCGCTATTTCCACCGGGCTGCGCCGAGCGTGTGGGACGACGCCGAAGGAGACTACGCCGATCCGGACTACATCCCCGAACATCCCTCGTATGAATGGGACTGGACGGTGAGCGACATCGTCAACGCCTTGGTCAAGACAGGATTGAGATTGGAGTTCGTTCACGAGTACGAGAAGCTGTTCTTCCGGTTCTTCCCGAGCATGGCCAGCGAGGACGGACGTTGGTTCCGCCTGCCCGGCTATGAAGGCAGGCTGCCGCTGCTGCTGACGCTTCGTGCGCGCAAGCTGTAGGCGTAATTCACATCCCGGATCTATCTCAAGCAGCGTCCCCAAAAGACCGAGCTTGCAGTCAGTCTTTCTTCTCCATGACGATCTGGGCACTGATCACGCAGCGTTGCTGAGGGCAGTGCGAAGTTCGTTGAGCAATTCGGCAATCAGTTCCTTGACGGTGACGATTCTGTCGATTCGATGGGCGTTCTGGCCGCAGAAGACAAGCCCATGGTCGATGTCACCGCGATAGGCGTTGAGCAGGGCCTGCGCGATGCAGAACTTGGCCTCGGCGACTTTGCAGACGGTCAGGCAATGGTAGAGGCAGTTGATGTGGAGTTTTTCGATGGTCTCCAAGCCGTCAAGGAACTTGTTGCGAATGGCCCGCCCGGGCAAGCCGACGGGGCTCTTGATGATGACAATATCCTCTTCGTTGGCATCGATATACGTCTGCTTGAACTCCTGAGCGGCGTTGCACTCTTCGGTGCAGACGAAGCGCGTTGCCATCTGAACTCCGGATGCACCCAGAGACAGCATGCGGGCGATGTCCGCGCCGTCGAAGATTCCGCCGGCAGCGATGATCGGGATTCTTTCCCCGAAGCGGTCCTCGTACGGTTTGACCGCCTCAACCAGCTCGGGCACGAGTCTCTCAAGGGCGTAGTCCTCTATGTGCTCAAGCTGCTCGACGGAGAAGCCGAGATGCCCGCCGGCGAGAGGACCTTCGAGGATGATCGCATTGGCTGTTCTGTCGAAGCGCTTGGCCCATCCGCGGAGGATCAACTCCGCGCCTCGGGCGGAGCTGACGATTGGCACCAGGTTCACCGATCGATCCTCGACAATCTTCGGCAGCCGCATCGGTAGTCCTGC
>CAZKPU010000112.1:0-291 GCA_964554715.1 uncultured Thermotogae bacterium
GAGGAAGTCTTGCCGTGATGTCTTCGGGTGCGAGGTCGGTGTCGTACAGCGAAGCCGCATCCGCCCCTGTAATAGGCAAGACGCCCGCAGGCCGCTAGAATGGGCGCATACCCCCAACACTGGAAGGAGCGTCTTATGATCCGATTGCGTCGTCCGTTCGCATCCTTGCTTGCCGTGGGTCTTTTTCTGTTTGCCGCCTGCACTGCGTCCGGTGCGGAGTCGGTGGCCGACACAATTGCCCAAGCCGATGCCGCTTTCCAATCTCGCTTCCTTCTCGAAGAGATGAACAGA
>CAZKPU010000112.1:301-7063 GCA_964554715.1 uncultured Thermotogae bacterium
TGTCCTCAACCGGCTCTCGCAGCTCTGCTATGAAGCGACGATGTTCACCGAGGGGAACACCCCCGAGGACAAGGCACTGTTCATCAAAGGAAAGGACTACGCCTTCCAGAGCCTGCGGTTGAACGAGGAGTTTGCCAGGAACGAACCCTACGGCCTGGCGGCCTGCCTGCCACACGCCACCGATCCTGCAGCGACGCATTGGGCGGCGAATAACTGGGGCATGATCCTCGAGATGAACCCGGTTCAGGGGCTTATGGAGCAGGGCTCGGTAATGGCTCTGTTCGAGCGAACGATCGAGCTGGATCGGGACTTCTGGGGCGGCAGTTCCGCAAGCGGGCTCGGATCCCTGTTGATCATGGTCCCGGGGATCATGGGAGGAAATACCCAGAGGGGGCTGGCCCTTGTCGAGGAGTCGATCGAGATGGACCCGTCGTACTTGCACAACCGCATCATCCTCGCCGAATACTGGGGGTTCACCTACAACATGTTCGGTTCGTTGACAGGCGTGCGGGACGCCGAGATGATCGAGCGGGAAATGGACCTCATCCTGGAAGCCGATGTCGAGGATTGGCCGTTCTGGAACCGGCAAGCAAAACGCGAAGCGGAGCGCTTGCTCTCGCAACTGCACGCGATGACGGACTAGTCCGAATCCGGGACAGGTTCGATCCGTTCATAGCCCCACTGATCGAACGCAAAGCCCCAGTGCCGATTCACCTTCTCGATTGCGTCCGTGTCGAGTCGGTAGCTGTTCTTCCGGTAGCCGCAGACGGAATCGATGTAAGCACGGAATTCAGCCTCCGCGTCGTGAAATCCGGGCAGTTGCAGCGCGTCGTAGATGCGCCGGATCTCCCTGAGGGGAGAGGCCTCCAGATCCTCGAAGCGGACCTCTACGTGATGACCGGACGGGATCTTCGATCGTCCGTCGAGATATGCGTGCATCAGCTTGCTGTAGAACTCCAGCACGCACGCCTCCATCTCCTCGGTTCCGATCGCCTGAACCTGGAATCGAGGGATGACCGTCCGGTAGAGGTGAAGTGTCGACAGGAATACCTCGTAGGGGTTGCGGTGAATGTGGATGAACCGGGCCTCCGGGAACAGCCGAAGCAGCATCTCGATCTGTCCGGTGCTGGCGCAGTTCTTGAGCACCAACCGGCGGCCATCGGCCTTGAGCGTCGCCTTGCGCAGTACGGTTTCGTAGCTTTGGAGGCGCTGAGCAAGATCGTGCTCGGGCACATCACAAAGCAAGACAGCACGACGGAAGATCTCATGTGCTAGCCGGGGAAGCGTATAGACATGCAGGAACGACAGCAGCGATAGGTTGCCTAGCGCGAACTCATCCTCTTGCGGGGCATCGAGAGCAAGAGGGATGTTGTCGATGAGTCTTGTCGGATGCCGGGCACCCGCCGCCACTGCCAAAAGCCGTTTGATGATTCCATCCCCGGTCAGGCAGAAGCCGGGCGCCATGGCCTGAAACGTTGTCAGGAAACCAAACCTTTTGTCCTGACACATCAGGTTATGCAGGTGGGTGGTGCCGCTGCGCCAATGACCGAGAATGAAGATCGGTTCCGGATGGATTTCCGTCCCACGCACGGTACGTCCGTACCGCGCACGTTCCCACATCCGGAGAGGGCTGGTCAGAAGGCTGGAGACGGCGACGAGCACAGCCCGCGGGATGAACTCTCGATCGATTCCGCCGCTTCTTTTGAGCAGCCGGATCCAGACCCGCAACGAGCCAAGTGCAAGCGGATGTTCGATGTTCGACGGGCGGCTTTTCCGACTCATCTAGAGCTCTCCTCTCGCGACTCGGGATGTTGTCTGAGTGCGATCCTCGATCCTCACAAGGCCGAAGATCGTCGTCGTGTACACCACGCCACCGCCCGGATGGACGAACAGCGCCCCGGCCCAGTTGTTGTAGCCTTGTCCCGTACCCGTCAGCTTCCTGAAGACCGTCTCTCCGGAGGCAAAATCGATGGCGGTCAGATACCAGGACGTGACCGGCGCATCCTCATCCCGCCAGTACGTGTAAACAAGACCGCTACCGAACGAAAGCTTGAAAACGCAGATGCCGCGTGCGGGGTTCGTCCAAACCTCCTCACACCAATACGTGCCGTTATCGCGCCGAACTAGATCAACTCGCGTCAGACCCGGCTCGGGGTAGGAAGTGGGAAATCGGTGGTGCCCCCAGTTGTTCTCAACAAGGATCGAGTAACGCCCGGTTCCGACACCCGCTGCATCGGCGTGCTCGAAGCAGGCCACACTGATGTCCGTCCCGCTCTTCCCTTCTTCGAATAGCGGCGTACGGCAGATGACAGCGCCGTCCGAACGACGGATCCAGAGAGCGTGGATCTGAGGTTCGGCGTTGTCGGTGATCACGACCAGTCCGTCTGCACCACCGATGAGAGAGACAGACGTGCCCGAGCCGCGCGTGATGTGTCCGGGCTTCACACCCGGCCCGCGATCGTATTCGACTCGCCAGTCGACGGAGATCTGCCCGGATCCATCGTGGCGGAATCGATACAGGGCGTAGTCGGACACAATATAGACGCCGTCTTCGGCAACGGCAAAAGAGTTCTCGATGATCTCGCCGTCCAGGCGAAGTGTTTGAACCTCACCGGTCGCGATATCGACGGTTCCGACAACGCCGCCGGTTGTCGCATACCAGTAGTACGCGCCGCCCCAATCCGGAAGGACCCAGGCAACGGAGTCTCGATGCGGCCAACGCATCGGGGCAACGTGGTCGCTCAGGTCGTATTCGC
Source organism: uncultured Thermotogae bacterium (assembly GCA_964554715.1). Taxonomy (GTDB): domain Bacteria; phylum Bipolaricaulota; class Bipolaricaulia; order UBA7950; family UBA9294; genus RXOA01. The sequence goes on from CAZKPU010000112.1 coordinate 3,058, forward strand.
GAACGAGAGCGAATTCGCCGCCGTCATCCGCCGGTGTGCGCACCACCTGGATCGTGTTCCGTGTTGTCGGAACGATGGCCCGATCCTGATCGTCCAAGTAGAAGTACATCCCTGCACCGATGTACTTCCACGGCAGGATGCCCTGGAGGATCCAATACCACGGACGGCCGGGAAGCGGATGAGACGCAAGCTCCTCAAGGGTGTCGGGATCCATGAGTTCCAACTGAAAGCCGCGCCCGTTGCTGTAGACGGCAACGATCCGTCCGGAACGATCGAACGTCACCGTTCCGTAGCCGCCGAAGCCCTGCGTTCTCGAGGACGCGCTCATGTGGGGACCGATGGGACCAGCCGCCTCATACGCGTCGCTCATGAAGGCGTCGCAATGCATGTTGTTGCCCCGGCCGACCGCCATGTACGGATGTTGAGGGATCGTTACATGAGGAATCGGCACCGCAGATCGCATCGGTCCAACCTCGGTCGACGGGTCGCTCTCCGGATCCGGGAGACCCTGTCGATAGGCGATTGCGCTCCAGGTTCCTCGGGCGAGTTCACCGATCGTGAACAGGCGATCGGAGATCGGCCGCACCGGAAGATCCGCGAGCGGGCCGTAGATCCACATGGATACCGAAGACGTACAGCAGAAGAGAAGGAGGATCGACAAGACCGAAAGGAAGAGCCTTCTCACCCGATGTCTCTTACGGTTTCCCCTTCGCCCCAAGCCTGGATCACCCAACCGCCAGTGTAGCGGGACTCGCTCGCGGGGGGAAACCTCGGCCCCCTTCGCGCAGGAGCGTTTGCAGGCCAAGATGGCCAAGTGTCGTAGAATCATGCAACACAAGACAACGGTGGCAGGAGGTCCTGGCATGGGTTCAGCAGGAGATGGGTTCGTACTCTGGTTCACCGGGCTCTCGGCGTCGGGGAAGACCACACTGGCCAAGTCGGTCGAGCGCGAACTGATCGAGCGCGGCATCCGAAACGTACAGAGGCTGGACGGCGATGTTGTCCGTCAGGATCTGACAAGAGATCTTGGCTTCTCGAAAGAGGATCGAGACGAGAACATCCGCCGGATCACGTTCGTGGCCGAGCTGCTGTCGAGCAACGGCGTGGCAACGATGTGCTCCTTCATTTCGCCGTACCGGAATGCACGAGCCAATGCACGTGCCCGCTGCAACAACTTCATCGAGGTCTACGTCGAGTGCCCGATGGAGACGCTTGTGGAACGTGATCCGAAGGGACTCTATAAGAAGGCGCTGGCAGGCGAGATCACCGGTTTCACCGGCGTCGATGATCCCTATGAACCGCCGGAATCGCCCGAGATCGTCGTCCATACGGGCACGGAGACGGTGGACGAATCCACGCGTGTCATCGTCGACGCTCTGGAGCGACGGGGAGTGATCCACTCCTCCGGAGTCCATCACGCGGGCCGGGCGGCACCCACCGGTCTTGTCAATCGAATCGCGGCTCACTCAGAGAATCTCCCGCAGCCGAACGGGCCAGCCATCCCCCTCTCCCCGTTCCACATGAGCGAGTTGGATGCCATCGGATGCGGGGTGTATTCCCCGCTGTCAGGTTTCATGACCGAAGCCGATTACGAGCGCGTTTTGGATTGCCTGCGCCTGCCGGACGGGACGATCTGGGCGGTTCCTGTGACCCTCCCCGTGCCGGCGAGCATGCTGGACGAGATCAAGCACGGGATGATTCTTCCCCTGACCGGAAGCGATGAGGCCGTCTACGGCCTCATCGAGGTCAAGGACGTCTTCGTCCGGGATCTCGAGCGAGAAGCATCTGCGGTCTACGGAACCACGGACGCGCGGCACCCCGGCGTCGCTCGGCTGCTCTCCGAGCCGAAAACGGTCATCGGCGGTGATGTTCATGTCCTCAGGCGGGCACCGATCACCCAGCATCCGGCACACATGGATCCGGCAGCGACCCGAGCAGCGTTTGCAGCCAAGGGATGGACCACGGTTGTCGCCTTTCAAACCAGAAATCCGATCCACAGGGCACACGAATACCTACAGAAGTGCGCTTTGGAGATCGTGGACGGTCTGTTCGTCCATCCTCTCGTGGGGCAGACGAAGGATGGCGACGTGCCGGCCAACGTCCGCTGGCGATGCTACGAAGAACTGCTCGAGAGCTTCTATCCGCCTGCGCGAACGCTCCTCGCGCCGTTTCCGGTTCCGATGAGGTATGCGGGGCCACGAGAAGCAATCCATCACGCCGTTTGCCGCCGCAATTACGGGTGCACGCACATCATCATCGGGCGAGATCATGCCGGAGTCGGAGACTACTACGGGACACACGACGCTCAACACATCTTCGACCGCTTCTCACCGAACGAACTCGGGATTGTCCCGCTCACCTTCGAGCACGCCTTCTACTGCAAGGTGTGCGGTCAAATGGCAAGCGCAAAGACCTGTCCGCACGGGCCGGAACATCACGTCTTCCTCTCCGGCACCAAGGTTCGGGAGATGCTGACCCGCGGCACGCCGATCCCCGAGGAGTTCACGCGCCCCACCGTTGCCGAAATCCTCCGTGAGACCTACGACTCCAGCACGTAGCGAAGGACACGTCTGTCCGCTGCCGGATGGCGAACGCTCGGGACACGGCCCCGAAGCGTGTAGGATGGCTTAGACCTCCGACTTGAAAAGGGAGACCTCATGGCCGCTGGTTGGACGACGCGAGAGATTCCCGACCTGTCGGGTGCCGTCGCGATCGTGACCGGTGCAAGCGGAGGGATCGGATCGGAGGTTGCTCGCGAGCTGGCTCGAAAAGCGGCGACGGTGATCCTTGCGTGCCGGGCCCCCGGCCGGGGAGCCGCTACGCGGGAATCCATCTACGCGGAGATCCCCGAAGCACGTGTCGAGGTGATGACGGTGGATCTTGCCGTCTTGGCCTCCATCCGCCGCTTCGCGAGGACGTTCCGTGAACGCTACGATCGATTGAATCTGCTCGTCAACAACGCCGGCGTGCTGCTGGTGCCCTACGGAACGACGGAGGACGGATTCGAGCGGCACTTCGGCATCAACCACCTTGGGCACTTCGCGTTGACGGGCCTCCTCATCGACCGGTTGCTGGCGTCGGGCGGATCCAGAGTCGTCACGGTGAGCAGTCGGGGACACAGCTTCGGACGGATCGATTTCGCGGATCTGATGGATCAAGATCACAAGGGCTACTCCCCCGCAAGAGCCTACGCCCGCTCCAAACTCGCGAATCTTCTGTTCACCTACGAACTGCAGCGAAGACTCGCTCGGACGGACACGATCGCCGTGGCAGCGCATCCCGGCGGAGCGGCCACGGATCTTGGAAGGCGGATGCGCGAGCGGCGTTTCTACAGAACCCTCTTGCCACTCCTGGAGCGGCTGAGTCAAAGCGCAGCAGCGGCAGCGCTTCCGATCTTGCGAGCGGCGACCGATCCGAACGTGGCCGGGGGAGAGTTCTACGGGCCCGGAGGCTTCCTCGGGATGCGCGGGCATCCGGTGAGAACAATGTCAAGCCCCCGCTCCTACGACGAAAGCACGGCCCGTCAGCTATGGGAAACCTCCGAGGAATTGACAGGCGTGCGCTTCCCGCAAGTCGGCTGATACTCCCTCGATCCCAAATAGAAAGACGTCCCTAAGAAGTGCCACCGGCGAAGAAGCTCGTTGAAACCGCCCTTCATTCCCGAAATCCGCCACTCAAACGAAATGCCGCAACCGGCAAGCGCTGGCCCAGTGAAGATCGGCAGGTCGCCGGCACGGAGCTAGCGAGGTCCACTGCGCCTGATCGGCGGCTACTGCTCATCAAGCTGCTGCACTCGCGTGAACGTCCTCAGGCCCGATCGGGCACGGACGGTGTAGACTCCTGGCGACTCTCCGAGGATCACCATCTGCTCCGACCTCCACTGGGTCGTGCCCCAGAGAATCTCTTCGCCGCCGGGTGCGAGAACCACGAACCGCACAGACATCCAATGCGGCCAACAGGTCTCGATCCTCAAGTATCCGGTCAGGGGGTAGGTTTCGGCAGGCAC
>CAZKPU010000113.1:0-1362 GCA_964554715.1 uncultured Thermotogae bacterium
GAGCCTCGTTGGAGAAGGCACTTGCCGTTCTCGCCGGACTCGACGATCCGGCGAATGAGGCGATCATCCGCAAGGGCCTCGGAACAGCCAACGCTCGCCTAGGCTTGCTCGATCAGGCGGTCGAGAACTACCGCGTGGCGCTGGATCTGTTTCGCGATCTCCGGAACCGGAGAGGCGAAAGCGAGATCCTTGGAAATCTGGGCAGTCTCCATTACATGCGCGTCGACTATGAGGAAGCGATCGAGAGCTTCGTTCAGGCGCAACGGTTGTTTCACGACCTTGGGAACGTGCGGAACGAGGCGAAGTGTAGCAACAACCTCGGCCTGGCGTACGTAGCGCTTGGCAACTACCAGCAGAGCGTGCAGTTGCACGAGCAGGCAGGCGCGCTGTATAGGCAGGTCGGCGATCAAGCGAGCGAGGCGAACGCCCTATCCAATCTTGCGATTGCGCAGGAAGCGCTGGCGGTTGGAGGGGACCCGGCGTTCGAAGATCGCACGTTGGGATCGCACCGGTTGCTTGACCGGGCGTTGGAGAATCACCGTCGATCTCTCGAGATCTACACGGATTCGGGGGATCAACTTGGCTGTATGAGAGCGCAGTTCAACATCGGGTGTGTGAAGCTGACCCGAGGGGAGATCGATGAGGCGATGGCATGTCTTGTCGAAGCGCTCGAACTCTCCCGGAAACATGGATTGGATGATCTTTCCGGCCGGGTGCTTGCCACGATCGCACGCGCATACCTGCTGCTCAACCGGGCAGAGGAGGCTCTTGAATGCGCGTTCGCGGCGTCATCGCTGATTGCGGAAACATCCCCCGCCGAGGCGGATGAGATTCATTTCGTACACTTCCGGGCTCTTCTGTCGTGCAACCGGCGGGACGATGCGAGACGAGAACTGAAGGCGGCCGCAGCCGCATGCAGGAAGAAGGCGGACCGCATCCGGGGCGACACTACCCGGAAGAGGTTCCTTGCCGCTTATCATCGATTGCTCGAGGCCGCCGCTGCGGAATGTGAGGGACAACTGCGCCCGTAGGTGGCGGCTCGGACACGGTTCCGCTCTGCTTGATCCCCTCAGTTCTAGAAGAACTCAAGCGCTCCCATCCCAGGGGGGTCTTCCGGCAGGAACGGGAGATCGTACACATACCCTTGGACGAACTGGGAAGGATCGATCGTGAACGTCACGATCGCATTCGGGTATTGGATGAACGACACCTGTGCGCCGTTGGCGACGGTTCCGTCGGGGAAGATGTACTCCTGCTGCAGGCCGCACTGCTGCTTGCTTTCCTCGCCGTATGGATCGTAGTACAGGAAGAAGAACGATCCCTGAACCGGAACGCCGTCAAGGGTGAGCTGCCCCATGATCG
>CAZKPU010000113.1:1372-6975 GCA_964554715.1 uncultured Thermotogae bacterium
CCTTGGACAGGGACCCCTTCGCCGACGCCGACGCCATCCAGCTCTTCTCCGCCCAACAGGAATCCGACACCTAGGAGGATTCCCAGCACGATCAGGAGCCTGGTTCTTCGAGATCCATTCCTCAGTATCATTCGTCACCTCCGCTCTCGTTTCGATTCTCGAAACTGCCTATGAATCCTGCAGGAAGCATCCTATCGGAGGGCTTCGGCCATCCGCAAGCGCCATCTGACAGAGTTGAAAGAGAGAGCCAGCATGACGGAGCGCGATCGATTGACCGAGTCCGGAGATTCCGATAGAGTGCATTTGAGGTGCGGTATGGCGCGATTCATCCACAAAAGCTCCCCGAAGGCCGGCCAGACTCCGGGAACGCCCATCTATGTCGGAGCACCCAAAGAGGCTGCGGTTACGGTCTCGATGTTCGCCTACGATGAAAGGGAAATCGTCCGCAAGGAGACGGCATCGATGGATGAATGTTGCCGGGAGCTCGACCCGGCCATGACGGTGTGGATCCATATCGATGGAGTTCATGACGTCGATCTGATCCAGACCATCGGGAACCATTTCGGTTTGCATCCGCTTGCCGTGGAGGACGTCGCTCACACCGGGCAGCGCCCAAAGGCTGAAGACTACGAGAGCCATCTCTTTGTCGTCCTGCGGATGCTGCGCTGGGATGATCAGGTGGGGGAAGTCCTGGACGAGCAGGTGTCCATCGCCCTCGGAAGGACGTGGGTGATCTCGTTTCAAGAGCGGGAAGGCGATGTGTTTGACCCTATTCGCGAACGGCTCCAGGCAAACCGTGGTCGGATCCGCAAAGCGGGCCCGGACTATCTTGCCTATGCGCTGACGGACGCGATCGTCGACCACTACTTCTCGATCCTCGAAGTTCTCGGTGACCGCATTGAATCGCTGGGGGAGGAGATGACGGAAAACCCACGTCGCGAGGATCTCGAGGAAATTCGCCACCTGAAGCGGGAGCTTCTGTTCATGCGAAAATCCGTATGGCCGCTGCGGGAAGTCGTCGGGGGGCTGCAGCGGGATGGCAGCCCGCTGCTCCAGGCGGCGACGCTTCCGTATCTGCGAGACGTATACGACCACACGATCCAGATCATCGACACTATCGAGACGTTCCGCGACCTGGTGTCGGGGTTGATGGACGTGTACCTATCGACGATCAGCAACAGGATGAACGAGGTGATGAAGGTGCTGACGATCATCGCCACGATCTTCATTCCGTTGTCGTTTGTTGCCGGAGTCTACGGGATGAACTTCGCGTTCATGCCCGAGCTGCAGTGGCGCTACGGATACTTCGCGGCGCTGGGGCTGATGTTCGTGATCGCTGGAGGGATGGTCCTGTTCTTCAAGCGAAAGAAGTGGCTGTAAGTCCGGCATCGATTTCCGCGTGCACTTGCGCATACAGCGGGGAATGCCGCAGCTTCGCTGCTCGAGCAGAGGGCTTGGTCGCGTTGCCGTATGAGCGGATCTGCACGCGCACTGCGAACGTCAGGTGAGCGGAGTTTCGTGAGGCGCAGACCGGAGATACGTTCGGGATTCCGAAGAAACATCGGGATTGCCGCTTCTCCATGGAGTGCCGGCTGATCACACGGATGTCTCCGACAAGGCCCGCCAGGATTTGCCCTGCATTCACCCCGACTTGAGTCCGTTCGGCGCAGTCGCATTCCGTGCAGCGCCGTTGATGATCCCTGAACGAGGCGGAGCCTGTTCCGTCGAGCACGTTGCTCCGGCTCCGACACTCCTTGGTGGCGTTCGCAACGGCGTACGCGCTTGCCGGAGGCCGCGCGTGCTGTGAACCCGCGGCGAGCCGGTCTGCGACAAACAGTGTGAAGTGTGCAGAGGCAGGGAAGGTCCGTTTTCGATAGGCTGGACGTTCTGGTAGATCATCCGCTGGAATCGGGGATCTCAGGAAACGCGGAAGATGGGAGGAATCATGAACCGGTTCGACAATCGTCCGGTACTTGTCACCGGCGCTGGCGGAGGGATCGGCGGTTGCATGACTCGCTTTCTTGCCGAGCGCGGGCATACCGTGTACGCCGCCGTGCGCAAGCAAGCGCATGCAGATCAGCTGAAGGATGTGCCGGGCGTCGTTCCGGTGTTTGCCGACGTGACGAACGCCGAGCAGGTCGGCCGGGCGTCGGAGGAGATCGCCGCCTACGGTACGGGTTTGTACGGGCTGGTGAACAACGCCGGCGTTGGCGAACTGGGGATGCTCAGCACGTGGGACGACGCCGATCTGCAGCATATCTTCGATGTCAACGTGTTCGGTCCACATCGGATGACCAACGCTTTTCTGCCGCTGCTTGTCGCCTCCGGGGGCAGGATCGTCAACGTGGGCTCGCAAGGCGGAATGCTATCGAAGCCGTATTTCGGTCCGTACACGATGACGAAGCATGCGCTGGAATCGTACACGGAAACGCTCGCCTTGGAGCTTGCTCCCTACGGAGTTGGCGTATCGATCGTGCAGCCCGGCGGAATCGCCACCGGGATCGGGGAGGCCAGCCTTCCGGGAACGCTCGACCGCGCCAGGCGAGCCAAGCCGCCGTTTGTTGACGAGGCAACCCGTCTGATCGAGATGCTGTCCGGCGAACCGCCCGAGCAGACGGAGAGCGGCGAATCGGAGACCAACAGGAAACCTTCTCCACCCGACATCGTTGCGATGGCTGTACACCATGCGTTGTTCTCCGAGGATCCTAAACTGCACTACTTGGTCGGAACCAAGTGGGAAGGCGACCGGGTTCTGAGGGCGCTTATGGACAAGCTGCTCGACGAAAACGACAACCCCGTACACGATTACGGTCGGGACGAATTGATCCAGCTGCTTGATCAGCGTCTGGCGGAACGGGCCAACCGCATGTCTTGAAGTAGGTTCTTCCCCCGGTGCGGCGGGGCAGGATACCCTGACAAGAGGTTTCGGGCGAGAAGATGTCGATTCCTCTCGACGCACGGCGGCTGTGTTCGACTTGAGCGGGATAGGGTGTAGGCTGTTCAAGTGATGGCTCGAATCCGATCGACCGATCTCCGGAGCAGATGCTGCGCTTGGGATGTGGAAACGCGTGCGGTACGTCCGTTCCGGCGGAAGGATCTGTTGATCGCCGCAGACCTTTGCGCCGAAGCGTTTTTCGAGAGCCCGCACACCCGTTTCTTCTTCCCCGATCGATCTCAAAGGAGAGCAAACGCTGCCAGCCTGTTCAGGATGCGGATCCGATATGCGCTCCTCTACGGAGAAGTGCAGATCACATCCTCCGAGTTGGAGGGACTGGCCGCATGGCTTCCGTCATCGTGCGCAGAGATGACGACACCGCGTCAAATCAGGGCCGGCGGCATCCGCTTGTATCGGGCCGTCGGCTCACGCGCTGTTGGCCGTATGAGGGACGTCGCTTGCCATAACGATGCGCTTCGCCGGCGTCATGCGCCCTCCGAGCACTGGTTTCTTTCGATCCTTGCCGTCCACCCAAGTTGTCAGCGGCAAGGCTTCGCCTCGCATCTTCTGATTCCGAAGCTGCACGAGTCCGATGAGCAGCGGCTGCCTATCTACCTGGAGACGACCGAAGAGAGGCTTGTGCCGATGTACGAGCGCTACGGGTTCGGTGTTTGCGAGGCATCCGCTGTTGCGGGATGTGATGTCGTTGTTCATGGGATGATGCGCAGTCCGCGTCAGCGGCGGGGCGCCACACCGCCTGCGAAGGCGTAAGGACCTTTGTGGATCCTGCGTCGCTGAACGGCATCTTGCCCCACCGGATCTCGGACAACGATCCGAGTCTGTGACTACGAACGGCCGTAGCGGTCCTCGAGTCGGACGACGTCCGTGAGGTGAGGCGTGGACACTTCGATCACCGTGCAGTCGTCGAGCGCTTCCATCTGGTGGACGAGGCCGGGCGGGATGGCGTAGGTCATTCCGGGTTCGAGGAGGAACGACTCCATTGCGTCCGGCCTCGGCCCGGCCCGGAAACGCATCCGCCCGGAAGAGATCCGGATCGTCTCATCCTTCGTGCGGTGGTACTGCAAAGAGAGGCTCTCTCCGGCTCGGATGAACAATACCTTCCCGGCGTAGTGGCGGTTCAGCGCCCAGAGGCGCTCATACCCCCAGGGTTTCTCGACATACGCCAGCAGTCGTTGCACATCGGGCCAATCGGATACGTGAACCCAGCCGTCGTCATGAAACGCCCGGGTGTTGAGACCTTCCTCGAAGCTGGCAAGCAGTCGATCGGTTGAAACAGCCTCAGGAAACGCACCTGACTCAAGAAGCTCCAACAGCTGGAGCGCCGGCCAGACCTGGATCCCTGTGCAGGCTTGCGAACCGCTTTCATCCATGACCGTGAGGGCAAGGGGAGCCCGGTTGGCGGCCACGTAGTGAAGCGCGATAGCGAGGTGCTCCTCATAACCAGCACCGGGGGAGAAGACCTCAGCAGCGGATTGGAGAAGGACCGCAGCGGCGTCATCGCTTTCGCTCAAACCTCGAAGTTCGACCAAGGCCGCACGAATCGCCTCCGATGGAGACGCAGCGCCGCTCTCGACGATGTGAACGGCCTCACCGGCTGCCTCCAACACGCTTGTCCGATGGTTTGGCGCGGCGATGATCCAGATGTTTGCCTGGGGGATGAGTGTTTCCAGCCGCGCTATCGATTGTTGAAGGAGCGTCTGACGGCTTCCAAGCGCGAGAAGGGCGGTCGGTGTTTCAGCGTCCGTCAGAGGCCGGAGCCGTTCGCCAGGATCACAGGCAAGGAGAATGGCATGGTACATCGATGAAGTTCGCCTCCTTGAACGGGCCCAATCGGACTGTTCCATTATCTTGCGGCGTCAAACCGCAGTCAACAAGGGATTGTGCTCGTATCGCGGCTCGGCTACGATACCGCCATGACCGAGTTGATCGCGGGGTTTGACATCGGGGGAACGAAGATCGCTCTTGCGGTTGCGGGGTGCGCGGGAGGTCCGATCCTCCGGAGCACGGAGGCAACCGATCTGATTCGCGACTGTGCCAAGGATGTGGAGGGTCAGCTGGTGTGCTTCGGTTTGGCGCAGCAGCTTGAGCGCATGCTCCGTGATGCGCTTGAGAGCGCCGGCGAACGGCCGTCTCAGCTCAAGTCGATCGGTATCGTATCCGCAGGTCCGATCCGGGATGGCACGTTGTGGTGTTCGCCGAATATCCGCCCGACTCAGGCCGTAAACGGCGTTCCGTGGATCCTGCCTCTCGTCGAGCCGCTAAGCCGCGCTTTCGGCTGTCCGGTGGCACTTCTGAATGACTGCAGTGGTGCCGTTCTCGGCGAGGTGTACTTCGGGGTCGGGAAGGATGTGGCGGACAAGACGAGCCTGCATCTGGCCTACGCAACGATCAGTACCGGCTTCGGGGTGGGAGCGTGGGACGCAGGAAGGCTGATCTTGGGCAAAGACGGGAACGCAGGGGAATTCGGGCACATCGTCGTCGAGCGCGACGGCCTTCTGTGCGGCTGCGGGAACCGGGGCTGTGTCGAGGCCTATGCTTCGGGAGTCGGGATCGTCGGGAATACGGGAAGCCGCTTGAGTGCAATCGCTGCTGGTGAGGATCTCCCCCTCCTGTGGCGAGAGCTGCTGTTCCCGGACGGTGCCGAGCT
>CAZKPU010000114.1:0-6722 GCA_964554715.1 uncultured Thermotogae bacterium
GCTCCAGTTGAGTGCAGCGATCATTGCCGCTTGGGTTGTGTCGACCGTCTTGATTATCTCCGCGCTCGCTCTACGCCGATTCATTCGCCCACGTGGGTTGATTGCGATGGAACGGCTGATGGGGATGGTGCTGATGATGGTCGCCGTCCAAATGCTCTTGGACGGAATTCGCGCCTCGTTCGCGGGGCTGCCGCCGGGGTAGGGCGGCAGGCGGCGACCTATTGCTGAATCTCTGATGGGAACGGCATTTTGGCGAGAATCGGCCTAAGGTAGGCACCGGTGTGCGAATCGGGATGCGCCGCGATCTGCTCCGGTGTCCCGCTGGCGAGGATCATTCCCCCGGCATCCCCGCCCTCGGGGCCGAGGTCGAGGATCCAATCCGCGGTCTTGATCACATCCAGATTGTGTTCGATGACGATGACCGTGTTGCCGGTTTCGACAAGACGATGAAGAACCTCAAGAAGCTTCTCGACATCCGCCGTATGAAGACCGGTCGTCGGCTCGTCCAAGATATAGAGCGTTCTACCGGTGGAACGGCGTGACAGCTCCCGAGCCAGTTTGATTCGCTGTGCCTCCCCGCCGGATAGTTCCGTCGCCGGTTGGCCGAGTTGCACATAGGTCAGGCCGACATCGTAAAGGGTCTGCAGCCGCCGATGGATTTTCGGGATGTTGGCGAAGAAATCGAGCGCCTCGGACACCGTCATCTTGAGGATGTCTGCGATCGAACGGGTCTTGTACTTCACTTGCAGCGTTTCACGGTTGTAGCGTGTTCCCTTGCAGATGTCGCAGGGGACGTAGATATCGGGAAGGAAGTGCATCTCGATCTTCTCCTGCCCTTGCCCTTGACAAGCCTCGCACCGCCCGCCTTTGACATTGAAGCTGAACCGGCCGGCCGAGTATCCGCGCAGCTTCGCATCCGGTGTTCGAGCGAGAAGCGAGCGGATCTCATCGAATAGCTTGGTGTAGGTGGCCGGGTTGGATCGCGGTGTGCGGCCGATCGGAGACTGATCGATCTCGATCACCTTGTCGATATGCTCGATTCCTTCGATGGCTGTATGTTTCCCAGGACGGCTGACCACTTGGTACAAGCGGTGAGCGACGCCGCGATAGAGCACGTCCTCGATTAGCGTGCTCTTCCCCGAGCCGGAGACCCCTGTCACGCAGACGAAGCAGCCGAGTGGAAAACTGGCGTCAACGAATTTCAGGTTGTGTTCGGCGGCGCCGAATACGTGAAGGTGCTTGCCGTTGCCTTCCCGGCGAACATCAGGAATGGCGATCGATCGTGCGCCGGAAAGGTACTGCCCGGTGATCGAAGTGGGGCACGCCTCGACATCCTGAAGCGTACCGGCGACGACCACCCGGCCGCCGTCGGCGCCGGCGCCGGGTCCGAGGTCGATGATGTAGTCGCTCTCGCGCATCGTTTCGTCGTCATGTTCGACAATGATCACCGTGTTGCCGAGATCGCGGAGCCCCTTGAGCGTTGCCAGCAACCGGCGATTGTCGCGCTGGTGGAGGCCGATCGATGGTTCGTCGAGCACGTATAGCACGCCGGTGAGCTGGCTGCCGATCTGGGTTGCGAGTCGGATCCGCTGCGCTTCGCCGCCGGCGAGCGTCCCCGCTTGCCGGTCCAAGGTGAGGTAGTCGAGCCCGACGGATACCATGAACCCGAGCCGCGCACGGATCTCCTTCAGGATCTGCTCGGCGATCAAGCGCTCCCGTTCGGGCAAGTCGAAGTTCTCGAAGAAAGAAAGCGCACTGCGGATCGAGAGAGCCGTGACTTCGTGAATGTTGAGGCCTTCCACCTTGACCGCGAGGATCTCCGGTTTGAGGCGCGCTCCCTTGCAGGTCGGGCAAGGAAGGGTCGCCACGTACTGCTCGAGGTTCTGCCGCCATTGGTCGGATGATGTGTCCCGATACCAGCGCTCGAGCGAAGGAACGATCCCGCGAAACGGGCGCTTGATCGACCGCGAGTATCCGGAAGAGGAGCGGTACTCAAACGAGAGTTCTTTGCCGTTGGTTCCGTAGAGGATGACATCGCGCTTTTCTTGCGGGATCTCGCCCAGCGGCCGATGGATGTCGATCTTCAGCATTTTGGCGAGTGCCGTCATCTGCGCCTCGAACCATTGGCTCTTGGAGCCGGCAAGCGGGAGAAGGCCGCCGTTTAGAAGACCGAGCCGTGGGTCGATGATGAGATCGGGATCGATCTCCTTGCGGAATCCCAACCCGCTGCAATCGGGACAAGCGCCATACGGATTGTTGAACGAGAACATGCGCGGCGACAGCTCCTGAAAGCTGACCCCGCAGTAGATGCAGGCGTAGTGCTCGCTGTAGAGGTGCTCGTCGCCGCTTGCGAACACGACGTTGACGACACCGCCTCCATGTTTGAGCGCTGTTTCGACGGAGTCCGCGATCCGTCCTCGTTTTCGGCGATCCACCGTAATCCGATCGACGACGATCTCGATGGTGTGCTTGCGGTTCTTGGCGAGCTCGATTTCCTCGTACAGGGTTCTGGTGATCCCGTCGACGCGGACGCGGGTGAACCCCTCTTGGCGAATCTCCTCGAACGTCTTCTTGTACTCACCCTTTCGGCCGCGGACAACGGGTGCAAGGATCTGAACCTTGGAGCCTTCGGGAAGGCTGTAGATGGCATCGATGATCTGCTCCGCCGACTGCTGCGTAATCGGGCGGCCGCAGGTGGGACAATGGGGGTGTCCGATCCGCGCGTAGAGGAGGCGCATGTAATCGTAGATCTCGGTCACCGTGCCCACGGTGGAGCGGGGGTTGTGGCTTCGCGTCTTTTGGTCGATCGAGATCGCCGGTGACAGTCCTTCGATGAAGTCGACATCGGGCTTTTCCATCTGGCCGAGGAACTGGCGGGCGTAGGCGGAGAGCGATTCCACGTACCGCCGCTGCCCTTCGGCGTAGATCGTGTCGAACGCCAACGAGCTCTTCCCCGATCCGGAGATGCCGGTGATGACCACGAGCCGATCGCGAGGAATGGTCACCTCGATGTCCTGCAAGTTGTGCTCTCGAGCCCCTTTGACATGAAGTACGTTCAAGATTTTCCTTTCAGGCCGCGGATCTGATCGCGGATTGTCGCAGCGAGTTCGAACTCCAGACGATCGGCCGCGGCGAGCATCTCCTGTTCGAGCCGGCGGATCAGCGCCAGTTTCTCGGCCCGATCCATCCGTTCGAGATCTCTCTTGTCCGGCTGCTCACGGGTCTCCGGCTTGCGGATCGACGAGAGAATGTCGGTGATGTCTCGCTTCACGGTCTGGGGCGTGATCCCGTGCTTCTCGTTGTAGGCGACCTGGATCGCCCGCCGCCGGTTGGTTTCGTCGATGGCAAAGCGGAGCGAATCCGTGATCACATCCGCATACAGCAGAACACGGCCGTGAACGTTGCGCGCGGCACGACCGATGGTCTGAATCAGAGCCGTTCCCGAGCGCAGGAACCCCTCTTTGTCGGCATCCAGCACGGCGACCAACGAGACCTCGGGGAGATCGAGTCCCTCTCGCAACAGATTGATGCCGACGAGGACATCGAACGTGCCGAGGCGCAGGTCGCGCAGAATCTCGACTCGATCGAGCGTATCGATCTCGGAGTGCAGGTAGCGGGCTCGGATGCCCAGATCGACAAGATACTCCGTCAGGTCTTCCGACATCCGCTTGGTGAGCGTGGTGACGAGCACGCGCTCGTTTCGTTCCACCACCGAGCGGATTTCCCCAATCAAATGATCGACTTGCCCGCCAACCGGGTGCACCTGCAACTCCGGATCGACCAATCCGGTGGGGCGGATGATCTGTTCGACGACTCTCTCGCTGTGCTCGCGCTCATACGGACCGGGCGTTGCCGACGTGAAGATGACCTGTCCGACTCGCTGTTCGAACTCCTCGAACGTCAGCGGCCGGTTGTCGAGCGCCGAAGGAAGGCGGAATCCGTATTCCACCAGCGTTTCCTTGCGAGAGCGATCGCCGCGGTACATCCCGCGGATTTGGGGCACGGTCTGGTGGGATTCGTCGACGATCACGAGGAAATCGCTTGGGAAGTAGTCGAGGAGCACCGAGGGAGGCTGGCCGACATGGCGGGCGTCCAAATGGCGCGAGTAGTTCTCGATCCCCGAGCAGTACCCCATCTCTTGGATCATCTCCAGGTCGTAGCGCGTTCGCTGTTCCAGGCGCTGCGCCTCCAGCAGCTGCCCGCGGGAGCGAAGCTCCTCGAGGCGCTTGTCAAGTTCCTCCTCGATCGTCTCCATCGCCCGTCGCGTCTGTTGCTCGGGGGTGATGAAGTGCGATGCCGGGTAGATCCGAACTTCATCCCGTTCCTGGAGCGGATGTCCTGTAACCGGATCAAGGATGGCGATGCGTTCGATGTCATCTCCGAAGAATTCGATTCTCACCACGTGTTCCTCGTAAGCAGGGATGATCTCCAGCGTGTCGCCGCGGGCACGGAATGTTCCGCGATCGAAGCCGATCTCGTTCCGCTCGTACTGCAGGACAAGGAGCTGGCGCATCAGGTCGTCGCGATCCTGCGGCTGGATCCGCGAAATCAGGAGCGACATGTCGCGGTAGTTCTCGGGGGCACCCAATCCGTAGATGCAGGATACCGACGCGACGATGATCACATCACGGCGTTCGAACAGCGCACTCGTGGCGGCATGACGGAGCCGATCGATCTCGTCGTTGATCGAGGAATCCTTTTCGATGTAGGTGTCGGTTTGGGGAAGATACGCCTCGGGCTGGTAGTAGTCGTAGTAGGAGACGAAGTAGTGCACGGCGTTCCCGGGAAACAGCTCGCGAAACTCATTGCACAACTGGGCGGTGAGGGTCTTGTTGTGAGCGATGACAAGTGTGGGACGTTGCAACTGCTGGATCAGGCTGGCGATTGCGAACGTCTTGCCCGTTCCCGTCGCGCCGAGCAAGGTCTGGAACCGACACCCGGAGCGAATGCCGTCGAGCAGTCCGGCAATTGCTTCCGGCTGGTCGCCTTTCGGCTCCATATGTCCGGAGATCTGAAATCCCGCTTCTCGTTCCGTTCGTGGCAGACTCATCTTAGTGTAGGATGGTATCTTGTTTCGCGGGGCGTCACAATGAAGGGTTTCAGCTGCGAGGGTCGGCTGGCGGAAGTCAGAACGCCACGCGATTCGGGCGCGATCTTACTTCGGATGAAACGTCCTATTGGGGCGTGCCGGATGTCCTCGTGCCCCGGCCGTTTGCCGGGGAGAATGAGGCCATGGATGCCGATCTGTTCCTCGACAAGCTTTTCGAGCAAAGCGCATTGTCCGCGGTGGATTTCGCATGTGACCTGGAGAAGGTCCTTGCCGAGCAGGTTGTCTACCTCCGGCGTGTGATCGAGGCAATGGCGAATGACGAGCGCTTGCAGCGTGACGAACTGGTCAAGGAGTTGCGCGGCCAGATTGCCGGCCGGGACGAACAGCTCAGCGAACTGCGTGAGCAGAATGCAGTCCTTCGCGCACGTTTGCTGGCGTACGAACCGTCAGCCGCTTCAGCCTGAGCCTAGGCTTGAGCTTGATTCCGCACAGATCATCTCGTAGCGTTTGATGCCATGAGCAGGATTTCCGATCGAATCACGCAATCTCGTGAGGAATTCGCCGACTTGGAGATATCGATCAGCGACCCAGCGGTGATTTCCGACCCCAACTACATCGAACTCGCCCAGCGCTATGCGCGTCTCCGTAATCTTGTCGAGCTTGGAGACCAGTGGGAGCGGCTGCAAGGCGCGATCGCCGAAGAGGAGGAACTTCTCGAAACCGAGGAGGATCTCCGTGACGAGCTTGAGGAAGCGCTTGCCGAGGATCGAGCCCGGCTTGCCGAACTGGAGACACAGCTTTCCGTGCTTCTCGTTCCTCCGGATCCCGACGATCAGAAGACGGCGATCATCGAAATCCGTGCCGGAGCGGGAGGCGACGAATCGGGGCTGTTTGCCGGCGATTTATTCCGGATGTACGCGCGCTATGCCGAGACGAAGGGGTTTTCGATCAGCCTGCTCGACAGCCATCCGACGCCGCTCGGCGGGTTCAAGCAGATTGTGTTCGCCGTGGAAGGCAAGGGAGCGTACGGTCTGTTTCGCTACGAATCGGGCGTGCATCGGGTCCAGCGGGTTCCCGAGACGGAGTCGCAAGGGCGGATTCACACCTCGACGGCGACCGTGGTCGTCCTGCCCGAAGCCGAAGACGTGGAGATCGACGTCGACCTCAGCGATCTGAAGATCGATACCTATCGCTCGACCGGGCCGGGCGGGCAAAGCGTCAACACCACGGACTCGGCGGTCCGGATCACCCATATCCCCACCGGACTGGTCGTGACGTGCCAGGACGAGAAATCGCAACACAAGAATCGAGCTCAGGCACTGCGAGTCCTGCGCGCTCGGCTGAAGGACCGTCATGACCAGGAAGAGGCGGCCGAACGCTCGAAGACGCGGCTCAAGCAGATCGGCTCCGGGGATCGCAGCGAGAAGATCCGCACCTACAACTTCCCTCAGAATCGGATTACCGATCACCGGATCGGGTTTAGCCTCCACGATATGGAGGGTGTGCTGTCGGGAGGGCTGGATCCGCTGACCGAGAAACTGCGTGAGGCGGCGATGCGGGAAGCGGAAGAAACTACGAGCTAACTGCCGCATTCCGTCGGTGTCTTGCTTGATTTCGCCTTGCCTCCCGGCTACCATTCGTCCGCTTGGGGTCTGTAGCTCAGCTGGTTAGA
>CAZKPU010000115.1:0-5230 GCA_964554715.1 uncultured Thermotogae bacterium
CTTCCTTGATGCCCCCGGTCAGAGGAGACTTCCCACCAACCGAGATGCGTGAGGATGTGGGAGCTGCCGTGCCGGTGACGATTCCCGGGGATAGGACCAGCTTGTTGCGGGATCCGAGTGGGTGACAGGTTGCCGGAACCTCATCGTGGATGATGCTCGATGTCAACCACCTGCCGGCCCGATTCCGGTACTTCTCCGGCATCGGTTCGTACGAAGCCGTGCGGTTCGACAGATTGATCCGAAGAATACGATCCATGAAGTTGCCTCCCTATTCCGATTGACGGATCCGCCAATCCGTCGAAGGAGGTGTACCATGATTCGCATCCCAAAGGCAACTTGCACCTCTTTCTCCGGTGATCTGCCAGGTGTGCACATCTCGCTGTTGCCAAATCCGATCCACATCGACACGATGGGTCTTGCTGGGTCAACAGGGATCGGCGCTTTGATTCGAACGGAGGCCGGATGATCGGCGACTACGGGACCACGGCGTGCTACTACGACAAGATCTACGCGTCCAAGGATTACGAGGCGGAGTGTGCTCTTCTTGTCGCTTGGATCGAGCGAGCGAACCCGGCGGCCGAGACGCTCCTCGATGTGGCATGCGGGACGGGCCGTCATATCGAGTACCTCAAGGATCGACTCGCACCCTCGGGACTGGATGCCACCGAAGCGATGCTGGCGCGGGCGCGCCTGCGGAATCCGAATGCAACGTTTCACCGCGGAGACATGGTGCGGTTTTCGCTTGGGCGGACGTTCGATGTCGTGACTTGCTTGTTCAGCGCCATCGGCTACACGCGGACGCTTCCCGGCATGCGAGCAGCAGTTCGGTGCATGGCTGACCATCTCAACCCCGGGGGGATCATGGCGATCGAGCCGTGGTTCACGCCTGCCGAGTGGCACGCCCGCAAGGTGCACGCCTTGCTGATCGACGAACCAGAGCTGAAGATCGCGCGTGTCAGCACGAGCCACGTGGAGGGGAGGGTTTCGAGTTTTGATTTCCACTACCTCATCGGCACCCCGGATGGAACCAAGCACGCCGTCGAACATCATGAGTTGGGGCTGTTTCGCACCGAAGAGCTGGTCGATGCGGCGGAGGCCGCGGGGCTGTCGGTGACCTACGATGAGAAGGGCTTGACAGGGCGGGGGCTCTTGCTGGGAGTGAAGGGCAAAACGACTCTCCCGCCCGGCTGAGTTCTTGTCACTCCGGGCCGACGGGCCTTCGCATTTCCACCTGATCGATCAGATGAGAGAACCCGACCGCGGTCAGGAACTGCTGCATACCGTTGTCATCGGCATCGATATTCAGCGCGGCAAGGCCGGAGACAGTTGGCGGGATGGAGTGGGCCAACGCCCGGAGGAGGGCACGTCCGACACCGCGCCGCCGCTCCGACCGCCGAACGAGCAGTGTCAGGAGCCAGTTGAGAGCCGGGCAGTAGGCAACCGCCCCGGCACACACGTGTTGCCCGGTACCGGTCGTTCGATAGGCACCGAACAGGCGGACGTCATCGGGGATGAACGATGCCGCACTGAAGCGATTTTCGAAGGATGGCAGCCAATCCGCCTCGCCCTCCAAAGCGAGAACCTCTTCGAATCGGATCGGGCGAACGCTCCATGATGGCGGGTCTTCCAGCGCGCGAAGCGTCTGGAGATCGGCCTTGAAGCAGCGGAGCTCCCGGGAGATCCTAAATCCGCTTCTCTGATACGCGCGGATCGCGTTGTCGTTGTCCCGAAGAGCTTCAAGAGCGAACTGCGTGACACCACGTTCCTCAAGCCAAGGCAAGGCGAATCGGAACATCCGACCCGCAAGCCGGTGTCCGCGGTGAACCGGGAGGATGCCCGTCCCCGCATCATACGCTGTGCGTTGGCCGTTCCAATCGTCGATTCCGATCAAGGTGAAGCCGACGAGGCTGTTGGCGACGTACACACCGGGGGAGAGGGAATAGTCGACCGCGTTCTTCTGCATGCGAAGAAGAAGGCGATCCTCGGTGACCCCCGACGAATCCATCGCGTAGTCGGCGAAAGCGTGCATGAACGCCTCATGGAGCTGGTCGCGGTTCACCGGCCGGATTTCGTAGGCACACATCGCTCCCTCAGTATGCCGCTCAGGTCTGCGGGGCTCAACCAGGCGTGCGGATCGATGCCGGTTGAGCGATGATAGGGTTCGAAATGGCTACCCAGTCGGATCGTTTGCCCTCTCAAGCTCTGCGTGCTGTGATCTGGGACTTCAACGGCACGCTGATCGACGATACGGAACTCACCGTCCGCTCTCTCAACGTGCTGCTTGCTCGCAGGGGGTTGCCTCTTGTGGGCGTGGACGACTATCGACGCAGTGTCGGGTTTCCGTTGAGCGGCTACTACGAACGGATCGGACTCGATGTTGCGGGGGAAGGGATGTCCGCCCTTGCCGAGGAGTTCTACGCCCTCTACCTGCCGTCGCTACCGAGATGTCGGCTCCATCACGGGGTCATCGACACCTTGAAGGGACTGCGCGATGCGGGGATGAAGCAGTTTGTGCTGTCGGCATCGGAAGAGAGCGTTGTACGCGCAACCATCGTCGGTCTCGAGGTCAGCGAGTATTTCGACGCCGTGCTCGGCTTGGATCATCGCCTTGTGGACTCGAAAATCGAGAGAGGAAGGCAGCTGGTTCGATCGCTGTCGACTGAGACGTCCGCGATGCTGTTGATCGGAGATACGGATCATGACGCAGAGGTCGGCGATGCTCTGGAGATTCCCGTGCTCCTGGTTGCTCAAGGCCATCAAGATGAGCGGCGGCTTCGGGCCACGGGGCACCGTGTCGCGGCCGATCTTGAAGAGCTACGACAGATTCTGAGACAGCGCGGGCTCAAGTTGGATCGTTCGTAGCCTGCCCTAGCTTCCTCTCTTCTCGTCGAGTTCCTGCCATCGTCCGTAGAGCGCCTCGACCTCTGCAACGGCAATCTGGTGTGCCTCATACGCAGCGCTCAGCTTCTCGTGATCCGATATCAGTTCCGGATCTTCGAGGGCTTTCGCAAGACGCGCTGCCTCTTCTTCGGCGGCGAGCACCCGATCCTCGATCAAGGCCCACTCCTTTTTCTCGTGGTACGTGAGCCCCGGCCGGTTCATCGCGCGCGGTGAGCGTTTCGGGGGAGTCGAACCGCGAGGCTCTTCCCGAGCTTCCGTATCATCTGCTTCGGCATCCGATGCCTGCCACTGAGCCACGCTCCCGTAGTTCCCCCATCGTCCCTGGCCGTCGCTGTGGAGTCCGACAAGATCGGTGCAGACACGATCGAGCATGTGCCGATCGTGCGTGATCAGAACGACCGCACCCGGAAAGTCGATGAGCGCGTTCTCCAGAACCTCAACTGACGGGATATCCAAGTCGTTGGTCGGCTCGTCGAGGAGAAGGACATCCGCCTTCTGCTGCATCATGACCGCCATCAAGACGCGGGCCTGCTCGCCTCCGGACAGTTCGCCGACGGCGACGTCGAGCTGATCGCGTCGGAATCCGAACCGCCTCGCCCAAGCGATGACGTGTGTCTCACGGCCGGAGTCGTACACCTTATCCCCGTAGGGTGCCAGTGTGCGGCGGAGCGTTGTGTCCGGATCGAGCTGCTCGCGCTGCTGGTCGAACAGAACGGCACGAAGGTCGGTTGCGTGACGGATGGTTCCCGCATCGGGTGTGTCGACGCCGGCAAGGATCCGTAGCAGGGTCGTCTTGCCGCTGGCGTTGTTCCCCACGATCCCCAGCCGCGTTCCGCGATGGATGAACGCGCTGAGGTCGCGGAACAATGTGTGGCCGCCGAGGGTCTTCTCGACCCCGTTTGCGATGATCAGATCGTGCGTCCTTCGTCCGCGATCTCTGAAGCCAACGGCGAGCTTCGTTTCGCTGTTCCCGCGAGAGCGGGCTTCAGCGAGCCGGTCAATCTTCTCGTGTGCGCTGTGGATGCGATGCGACGCCTTGCTGCTTCGTGCCTTCGGACCTCGGCGAAGCCACTCGATCTCGCGGCGGACCTGGTTGGCAAGCGCTCTCCGCTCCGCATCTTGGGTCTGAAGGAACGGCTCTCTCTTCTCGAGGAAGTCGCTGTAACGGCCGTTGACACTGAAAAAGCCATCCGGGTAGCGACGATTGATCTCGACAATGCGATCGGTGACCCGTTCGAGGAAGTAGCGGTCATGGCTTGTCAGCACAAACGAGAAGGCAGCTCGTTCCAAGAACCTCTCAAGCCACTCGATCCCTCGCAGATCCAGATGGTTGGTGGGTTCATCCATCAGCAGCAGGTCGGGGTTTCGAACCAGCCGGCACCCGATGGCCAGCCGCTTGCGCCACCCTCCAGATAGGACGTCTACGGGGCGATCGGCATCGACGCTCCGGAAGCCCAGTTTTCGGAGCATGGATCGGGCGCGGTGGGGGCGTTCGTATGTCTCCATCGGGACGTCCTCGAGTGCCGCCAAGAGAGCCCCTTCCACCGTCGCGTCCGCCGGGAAGACGTCGATCTGAGGCAGGTATGCGATGCGGATTCCCTTGCTTTGCTCAACCCATCCAGAGTCCGCAGGTTCGTCCCCGGCAAGAATCTGAAGCAGCGTGGACTTCCCTGCTCCGTTGGGGCCGATCAAGCCAACATGCTCGCCGGGTTGAAACACGATCGACAGACGCTCGAACAGCGTGTGCGAAGCGTAGGTCTTGCCGAGATCTCGTGCTGCGAGAAGCGCCATTCCGTTCGTTGACCTCCATCCGTGAAGCTCCCCCGACCTCCGGGGCTGCGTGAGAATGGTACGCCATCACCGAGGAGTCTGCCGTCCCCAGCGCGGGGGAGCATTCACCCCCATTGGGCGCCGTGACTCGATGATGGTGTGTAGCTGGCTGCGGATCCCCGCCGACAGTTGGCCGCGACACCGTGGATGGTTAGCATGAGGGTGAAACCTCGATGGAACAGGAGGTCGTCCGATGGGAGTAACCGAAGTCCCCAAGCATTACCGCAAGATCGGCGAACTATACCCGGAATTCGCGGCTACGCATGAGAAGCTTGCATCGGTGGCTCGTGGAAGCGGACCGATCGACGGGAAGACGGCGCATCTGATCCAACTCGCTGCGGCGATCGCGGTTCGATCCGAAGGGAGTGTCAACAGCCATGCTCGGCGTGCTGTCGAGGCAGGCGCAACGGCCGATGAGGTTCGCCACGTGGCGATGTTGCTGGCGACGACGATTGGATTTCCCGCAGTGGCGGCCGCGTTGGATTGGCTCGGCGACGTC
>CAZKPU010000115.1:5330-6645 GCA_964554715.1 uncultured Thermotogae bacterium
CATGGCGTGCATGCAGTTCTTGCAGACCATGACAAAGAAGCCTGCTTGAGACGGGGCGGCCTTCTTCTTCTTCAGATCCAGATCAAGACCGGCGATGATGCTGTCGTGAACCCCCCATCCTTCGGTGGAGCCGCAGGCTGGACAGGTGGAACTCACGTTGTGTTCCTTTAACCACTGCAGGAATTGCTTCTTCTGCTTGTTCGAGAGCGACACGATCAACCTCCTCGCGTTGAGGGTAAGGAAGCGGCGGGCGTGGCGCAACGCGGACGATTGGTTGCAGGATGCAGTCAGCTCAGGAGACCTGTCCGAGGCTTCAGGAGCCTCGGAGTCTCGGCGACGCTCGACGCATCTTCCAGTCGATCCGAGCCATCAGCAGCAGGAGAATCCCCGATGAGGCGATGGCCCGGATCGCATACACCGCCGCCAGAACACCTCGGCTGGAAAGCAGACCGAACACCGGCGCCAGCATCAACCCGAACCACATCACGTAGGACTCGGTGTTCCGCCGTGTTGTCCACAGCCTGTGCACCACCGGGAAGTAGGCGATGACAAGGATCGCCTGAATCGCGCTGTGAGCGATGACGTGCTGCCGGGTGAGCGCCCAGCCGATCAGAATCCCGACCACGGCGATCAGGCAGCCCAGATCGAACCTGCTGAACCGCGTGCTGCGATCTCCACAGACGAAAATCCCGATGGAAACGGTGACGACCAGCAGAATGTCGGCTGCGTTCAAGATGTTGTCTCGCAGCGTGAAATCCCCTTCGGCGAGGTATGTCAACAGACTTCCGACGGTGGCGATGGTGAAGAACACCCACATCGCCAGCGCCGGGCTGATCCTGCGCTTGCGAAGCAAGACGATGTACCAACACCCGATGACGAAGTTGATCAGCAGCACCCCGCACAGTGAAACAGTTCTCATGGAATGGGGCCTTCCTCTCGACAGGATTGATGTCGTTGCGGAGTCTACTTGGTTCGTTGGGACGCTGACGTGTGGCGCAGGCTCTTGGCGACGCAAAGACAGGCCTTGAACGGCTATGATGGAGCGATCTGGCGGGACAGCGGAAGGAGGGACCATGGAGTGCGATCTTCAGCATTGGATCGATTGCCTGGAGCGAAGTGCGAAGGTCATCCGTGAGTTGGTGCAGGAGGTGGCTCCCGAGCAACGGATGTGGAAACCCGACGCGGACCGTTGGTCGATTCTTGAGGTCATCGGTCACTTGCTCGATGAAGAGCGCGAGGATTTCCGTGTTCGTTTGCGGCTGGTCCTTGAGGATCCCGAACTCGAGTGGCCGCCGATCGACCCGCAGGGGTGGGT